>JBPOIB010000010.1:0-13300 GCA_052034935.1 Candidatus Moraniibacteriota bacterium | reverse complement strand
TTCCCCCTCCCCCGAAGAGAAAAAAGATACGGTCGTCGAGGCTATTAAAGCGTTTGCGGAAGCGAGTAAATCGCCCAACGCGGCAAAAAAAAAAGCCGCCGAGCCCAAAGCAGAAGCGGCCGCGGAGGCAGAGGTCGTCCTCGATGCCAACAGCGAGGGCGGAGAGAATGTCTTCGGTATCAATATCCAGCGCTACAAAGGTCTCGGAGAAATGAACCCTGAACAGCTTTGGGAAACCACGATGGATCCGGATCGCCGGCTTATGCTTCAGGTCACGATCGACGACGCGGAGGAGGCCGATCGACTTTTCGATGTTCTCATGGGAAATGAAGTTGAACCGCGCCGCCGCTTCATTCAGACGCATGCTAAGAGTGTGAAGAATCTCGACGTCTAACTTTTCAAGGGATGAAAATTCTTTTCTTGAATCTGTGGCACGGAAAAGTGGCTAATCCGCTTCAGGACTTCCTCAAAAGTGGAGACACATTTGATATTGCTTGTTTCCAAGAATTTGCTGATGATGCGAAAGAAATAGTGCGCGCTGCTTTTCCCGAATATCATCTTGTATTGGCTGAAAAACACACTGGGTACAAAGCTGATTTTTCTGTTGCTACTCTCGTTCATCCTCGCCATACAATAGAAAACCAGATGGAACTTCTTCAGCCGGATGAAGAGTCTGGTCTCGCTCTTTCGGTTGATATCAAGACTGCTGCTGGTGAGCTCATGACTATCGTGAATGTCCATGGTACCGCTCGGAAGCGGGAGAATGGTCAGTTCTTGGATAACGATGAGAAGCTTGATTTCCCGGCGCGTCTTCGACAGACGGCAATGCTGCTGCAGCATCTTGAAGAGAAAAGTGGTCGGAAAATTGTCGGCGGCGATTTCAATATGCTTCCCGAGGCAGAGAGTATGCAAGCTTTTGCGAAAGCAGGGTATCGGGATCTTATTCATGAGTATTCAATCTCGACAACGCGTAATCACCTTTCCTGGGACCTCTATCCTAATGCCCCCTATCTTTTTTTTGATTACGTGTTCACCAGTCTAGGAGTGAAAGTGAAGAATTTTTCTGTTCCGAATGTGGAAATTTCTGATCACCTCCCGATGATTCTGGAGATGGAGTGACGATTATTTGTTATGAAGGGAAATAAAGTACCGCTGCCGGATGATACGCTCAAAGAAGGTGAGACCTATCGCCATTACAAAGGCGACTTGTATCGAGTGAAGACGCTCGCGCTCCACTCGAACGATGATGAGTGGATGGTAGTCTATGAGCCGCTCTATCCGAATCCCGATGCACCGCTCTTCACTCGGCCGCTCCGCGAATGGCGCGAATCAGTCGAATGGCGAGGGAAAAGAGTGGAGCGATTCACGAAAATTCAATGACAGAAAGAGGGTTGGATGAGTCCCTCTTTTTTCTAAATAAAAAAAGCGCAAGACTGGAAAGTCTTGCGGGAAGGGATGGCGTTATGTGACACCGTGAAGCCGGAGGAGTTCGGTGAACAGCATAAACTCGCTCGTGCCATCGGGTGAGGCGGTTATGATGACGGTGTCCGGTCGCATCGCCGAGACATTCATCAGAAGTCGTCGGCAGTGGCGGCAGGGATGAAGTGTCGGGGTGACGACACCGCTCTCGGCATCGGGTTCATCTTGAGCCCGACCGTAGATCGCGAGTGCGAGGATGTTCTTCGCGGGGAAGAGGTGATCGTTCTGTCGAATCTGAGCGACGATTTCCTGCTCGGCGCAGGTGTTGCGCTCATCTTGGCCGAGCTTCCAATTGGCACCGGTGTAGATGTGGCAGTCAGTCCGACCGAGTGATCGGAGTAATTCTGGTTTTCGGCTCGTGACATAGGCCGCAGCACCGACCCGGAAATCGCGGTAGGAACGGCCACGCAGCCTTGCGGCGCGCTCAGCACGAACGACAAGGTGTTCTCGGACTTGCCAGAGGCCGCTCCAGTTGCGGTTTCGGAAAAAGTCGAGCGGTGGATATTCATCATGGGTAGCACCATGCATGAATGTCTCGGCGAAAGAGGGTCGAGGCATAGTGTTCTCCAGAGAGGGTTGAATTGGGAAGGAGCGGAAGTCTTCGAATGAGACTATCAAGAGTCATGATGACCGTCAAATAGCGAATCTTGATTTTTTTAGAAAAATGTGCTAAAAACCGGGCAGTTCTTTCTTATTGGGCATCCCGCTCAAACCCTCAACCTGGGAGCTTGTATCCATGTTTACTTTTGCAAACGCCACGATTCCGGATGGTCTTGTCGGGGATTCTGCCCCGCAGTCATCGGTCCGAATCGGGTCCCTTCCATCGGGGGCATGCCTCCGAGTCAAGGGGACTGGTTCGCAGTACTTCTTGCTCGTGGTCGATCCGAAGACGAATCTGGTCGTCTGCCAGGGTGGCACGAAGCCGATCTTCCGTGATCGGCCCCGACTGACTCATCTCGACGGCGCGGGCCAGTCCCAGCGGGTACATCATCCTGGCGAAATCCGCGCCTGCTACGGCATGGTGTTTCGTTTCCCAGGTGAGCTCCGCCCTTGCCTGACGAGTTCGACGGTGCCGATGCACGGTATCGAATGGCTCGACAAGATCCCGGTGCGGCACGATGCCTTCGAAACGATTGCTCATGCCTACTGGGGTGGTCAAGCGGTGCTCGGTGACCCCGAGTATGTCGACGCCTATCAGGACTTCATGGCAGTCGTTCCAGCGGCCTTGCAAGCGAGGACACAGGAATCGCTCCAGTCCTTCAATCCACGTGCCCGAGTTCTCCTGCTCTCGGTTTTCTGGCATGCCTACCAGAACGGAAGTCTCGCCCGCGTGCTCAACCTCTTCGATTACCAGAAAATCAGGCACTGGTCACGTGCTTCACTCGAGGTTCGCGGCGAACCCCGGAGCGAGGCGGACCTCCGTTACTGGCGTGAGCTCTGCATGATGGCAGGACTTCCCATTCCCGCCGAGTTCCGATCGCTTCAGGCCGTCGCTGCCTGAGTTCCGATCGAGCCTCGTAGTACAAGCCGTCCGGCAATAACTGGACGGCTTCTTCTTTTCCTTCTGAGAATCTGACGCCTTGACCCAAGCCGCTCTTCTTGGTACACTGCTTTTGCTCGAAAATTGCTGTTTGAAGGCATTTTTTGATAGACTGCAAACGTGAAACCTAACCTCGAAAACCTGAAAGCGCTCATCCATTGCCCGGTCTGCAGTAAGGAATACCGGCCGGCCAAGATGCTCCTTGTTGATCAGGAGGACAAGCGCTCGACGCTCCACCTGACCTGCGAAGCTTGTCGCGCCTCGAGCCTCGTCTATGTCTCGATGTCGCCGATTGGGGCGGTCTCGATGGGGGTGCTCACGGATTTGGAACAGGGAGAAGCGAAGCGGCTTTTCAAGGGCGAAACAATCTCGAGCGACGAAGTGCTCGATGTCCATCAGTTCTTGGAGGAGCATCGGGGTATCGTCGACGAACTCATCCGCTAGCTCAATTTTTGAAACTACTCGTTAAACTGACTGAAGTATTTGTATGGAAACACTGAAGCTCGTTGTATCGGAGCGCACCGTTGCCGGCAAGGATCTCGTAAAGCTCCGTGAGAGCGGCTATATCCCGGCAGTCCAGTACGGCCACAAGAAAGAGGCGGTCAATCTCTCGGTGAAAGAGATCGATTTCAAGAAAGTCTTCAAAGCAGCGGGTGAGAGCACCCTCGTCGAGCTCGTCCTCGATGGTAAGAAGGGGGTCAATGTCCTCGTGCATGATGTCCAGGTGGATCCGCTTTCGGGTCGCTTCACTCACATCGACTTCTACCAGGTGAACATGGATGAGAAGATCGAGACCGATGTCGCGCTCGACTTCGTCGGCGATGCTCCGGCGGTGAAGGCCCTCGGCGGCGTGCTTATCCGAAACCTCGATGAAGTGAAGGTACAGTGTCTGCCGAAGGACTTGCCGCACTCATTTGTGATTGACCTGACCCAGCTCGTCGACTTCGACAGCCAGATCAAGGTGTCGGATATCAAGCTCCCAGCCGGTGTCGAAATGATTGAAACACTTGAAGCCATCGTCGCGACCGTCATGCGCCCACGCACCGAAGCGGAGATGTCCTCACTCCAGGAGAAGGTAGAGATGGATGTAACCAAGGTGGAGGGTGTCGTGAAGGCAGCTGATAGTGCTGCGCCAGCAGCGGAAGCTGCTAAGAAAGAGGAGAAGAAATAGTCTTCTTTCATCTGTAGAACTTGAACCAAAAAGAGGCTCTCTGGAGCCTCTTTTTTTACTGGTTGATATTTCGTGGAAGGGATGCTAGTATCGGAAATCCCTATAACTTCACGAAAGGAGGTCGGTATGGGGAACCTGAAAAGAGCTCTGTACTTTCTTCCGGCGTGCGGGCTCGGATTTCTCCTGGTCCTCACGGTTTTCTTCGCAGGAGCGATGCTTTCGCTGTTCGCCGCTCCGCCGGCCGGTCGCTCGACGGATGAAGTGCTCCGGGATGGTGCGGGAATCGGCCTCGTCCTGTACCTCGCCACCGTCTGGGCGCTGCAGCACCGGCTCATCGGGAATGTGCCGATGTTCGCCCGGATTGCCTCCTTCTTCGTCCTTCCGGCAGTCCTGGCGATCCTCATCGGTTGGGCTCATTACCTCGAAACGGGCATCGCGCTCGCCGTCATCGCCGCGCCGCCGCTCTGCTCGCTCCTCGTCCGTCTTTCGGAGAGGAAAAAAGAATGAGAGAAAATTCTCCGCACCTTTCGGCCGCTGAATCGTATTCGGCGGCCGTTTCATTTTTTCGAAACAAAAAGCCGGATCATCACCGAGTCGGCCGTATCCGGTTGATTCTTTAGGCGGCGAACCGGCTCCTCACGAGCATTTCGATTTCGGGAAACAGTTTTTCCAGCGCCGACGATTCTTCATCTGAGAAGCGGCCGAGGACATAGTCATGCGACGGCATGCAGACGCCGGCTGTTTCCGTCGGCCGGCCGATACCGAGCCGGATACGGAAGAAGTCCTGCGTACCGAGGTGCTCGATGATACTGGCGACACCATTGTGTCCGGCGGGGCGGGATGAGTCGGTGGTGCGGACAGTCCCGGGGGCGATGTCGAGATCATCATGGATGATGACGATGTCCGATGGAGCGAGCTTGTAGAAGTCGAGCAGCGCACGGACGGAGCGGCCCGATTCATTCATATACGTTGCTGGCTTCGCAAGGATGACTTTCTTTCCATCGACGAGCACCGAAGAAAGCTCGGCGAAGAATTTCGGATCGACCCGGAACTCCGGCGCAGCAAATACGGCCCTGAGAAAGTCGAGCGCTTGGAAGCCGGCATTGTGGCGGGTAGCGGCGTATTCCGGTCCGGGATTGCCGAGGCCGATGATGAGAAGCGGAGAGGACATAGCGTAATTAGGGGGTGAAGGGATTTTTCTGCGGCGTGAGGGGTTCTTGGAAATCATGTTCCGGGAAGAGCTCGCCGGCTGATTCGGTATCGAGGGTTGAGAGTGGCGGCGTGACCCCTTTCTGGTAAAAGATGACGAGATCGTCCTCTGTGTCGGTCGAGAGGGCGGACGGAGGCAGAGTACCAGTGCTGAGGCCGTAGCGTGCGATGAGACTGTCGAGCGTATAGGGGGCCGAAAGTCCGCTCTTGTCCTGTATCATAGCGGTTTCGCTCTCGTTTTCCAAAGCGGCCCGACTTACCAGCGTGACGGACCCGACCGGGAAAGTCACGCGGAGATCGGCGACGAGTGTTTCGGCCGCGCTCCGGTTCTTGGGTGCAGCAAGAACGAGGATATTCGCTGCTTCCGCTTTGATAGCGGCTATTCGTTTCTCCCGCTCATCGGCTTCGAAAAGATGTCGAGCGGTATCCTGAATTTCTTTCCACGTACCACTCCGGGGGACGAGGATGAAAGCGCGGACGCCGCCAGACTCGATGTGCGACACGCGGAGCAAACTCTCTTTCTTCCAGGCATCGACAACAACGGTCGCGATATTCTTCGTGTCGAGCTTCTCCGCGAGCGCGATAAAACGCCCGATCGCTTCCGGTGGTATGTCGGTCGTGACACTTTCACCGAGACTTTCGAGGAATCCGGAGAGTGCAAAAGGATTGAGGAAGGTCGGAAGTGACCAGGCTCGGTCGCGGACCGCCTGCATGATCTGCTGCTGGCGCTTGGCCCGGCCGAAATCGCCCTCGGGATCGGCATGCCGTTCGCGGGCGTACTTCAGAGCGGTTTTCCCATCGAGCTTCTGCCAGCCTTTTTTGAGCTCGAACGTCTCGTAGCTGTAGTTCTTGCCGGGATAGCGCGTGTCGTAGATGTCGCGCATCACTTCGACTTGGATGCCGCCGATGGCGTCGATCATCCGCTCGAAACCGTCGAAATCGATCATCGCGTAATAGTGGATGGGCTGTCCGGTCATCTCAGCGACGCTCTCGCGAAGAATGTTGGTGCCGACATCCTCGTTCAATCCGATCTGATAGAGGGAGTTCAGCTTGGTCGAGAGTCCGGTCCCGACAATCGGCGCGAAGAGATCACGCGGAAGAGAGAGAAGACCGACCCGTTTCGCCTCCGTATCGATGGAGAGGAGCATCACGGTGTCGGTCAAATTGCGACCGGGATACTTTTCGCCAGCACGGCCGAGAAGGAGGATATTCACTCGCCCTTCGCTTTCACCTTTGAGCGGTGCTCCGGTGCCGAGGAGGGTACCGCCGATAAGACGGACGCTTTCGAAGAAGGAGAGCTCACGGTTCTCAAAATGAAACGACTGGGTGAAGCGGATGCCGATTCCGAGCGAGACGATGATGAGGACGGTGAAAATCACCAAGACGAGGCCGGTGAATGGGAAGAGAAATCGGCGCACTGGCCGCTTGCTGTTTGGTTTTGGATCAATCGGTTTGGAACCGAGCGAAAACTCTCTGGTGTGGCGGGGAGAATCAGTCATACAGTAAAAAAATGCGATATTTCCCTCTTTGAAGCCTTTTTTGGACCCTTGATTTGAGGCCAAAAGAGTGGTACAATCGGGATGTTTTATTGTCGTGCTGCGACCGTGATGGCGCCCTCTTATTTCCTTTCACGCGACCCACTCCAAACTATGGATGTTCCTCGATCAATGCCGCCAATAGAGGCGCCGAATGCCCCGGAAGAAGAATACCTCTCAACCGGTGCACTCCTCCTTGAGATGGTCAAAGTGCTGGCGCTTGCTGCGCTTGTCATTATACCGATTCGGACTTTTTTGTTCCAACCGTTCTTTGTCCAGGGCTCATCGATGGAGCCGAATTTCGATGACGGCGAGTACCTGGTCATCAGCGAATTCGGTTACAAGTACACGAAAATTCCGGTGCTCGATATTGAAGTCCATCCCTTTCGCGAACTCATTCGCCAGGAACCAATGGTCTTTCGCTTCCCCAAGGACCCGAGTCAGTTCTTTATCAAGCGAGTAATCGGGCTGCCGGGTGAATCGGTTGAGATCAAGCAGGGAAAAGTGTACATCTACAACAAGGTCCATCCAGACGGGTATGTCCTTGACGAGAGCGCCTATCTCGACACGGCACTAAAGACGTCGGACCTGCCGAAGACGCCGGTCGGCGATTCTGAGTACTTCGTCTTAGGCGATAACCGCTCCTTCAGCTATGATTCCCGCTCCTTCGGTCCCATCGAGAAGACAGCGGTGATCGGGGAGGTACTCTTACGGGCCTGGCCGATATCGGAATTCAATATTTACTAGCGGCGGAAACGAGTTTTCCAACTAAGAAAGAAGTTAATTAATGCCACGCGTATGGCCAAGACCACGAAGAAGAAAGTGATGAAAAAACCAGCTGCCGCCCTGAAAAAGGCGAAGACCCCGGTGAAGAAGGTTGAGAAGAAGACGGTGGTTGCTCCGACCCCGGCTGTGCCGCAGGAGGAAATTCTCCTTCAGGCGCTCCGTGGTATGCGTGACATCCTCCCGGATGAGCAGCCGTATTGGGAGCGCGTACGCCGTATTCTTTCCCATGCTCAGCTCGAGTACGGTTATCGCCGTATCGATATCCCGCTCGTCGAATTCGCTCATCTCTTCACCCGGACCGTCGGTGAGGGGACGGACATCGTCGACAAGGAGATGTACATCTTCAATACGCGCGGCGGCGATCGGGTGGCACTGCGCCCGGAATTTACCGCCGGCATCGCTCGCGCCTATATCCAGCATGGGATGGGTGTTTTGCCGAAGCCGATCAAGCTCTTCTCGATGGGTCCGGTATATCGCTATGACCGTCCGCAGGAAGGTCGCTACCGAGAATTCTGGCAGGCGAACTTTGATGTCTTCGGCGAGGAGGATCCGATCCTCGACGCCCAGGTCATTCAGCTCGCGTTCCGCGTCGTCCGCGACCTCGGTCTGAAGAATATCGAATTCCAGGTCAACTCTATCGGGACACGTGAATCGCGCCGTGACTACGAGAAAGTCCTCGTCCGCTACCTGGAGAGTCAGAAGCACCGTCTCTGTCAGAATTGCAAGGAACGGCTCGTCACGAGTCCGATGCGCATCCTCGACTGCAAGGAAGAGAAGTGCATCCAGATCACGACGCACGCGCCCCAGTCGCTCGACTATCTCGATCAGACCTCGCGCGACCATTTCAAGCGCCTGCTCGAGTACCTCGATGAGCTCGAGCTTCCCTACACGATCAATACCCGGCTAGTCCGCGGTCTCGACTACTACACCCGTACCGTCTTTGAGATCCGCTCCACCGACAAAGAGGGCCGGGCTTACTCTCTCGGCGGCGGCGGCCGCTATGATGGCCTCATTCAGGCACTCGGCGGCGAGTCGACACCGGCGATCGGATTCGCGCTCGGCCTCGACCGCATCATCCTCGAGATGAAGCGGACTCAGGTGAAGCCGTACATCGAGCCGAAGCCGCGCGTCTTCCTGGCTCAGCTCGGCGACATGGCCAAGAAAAAATCGCTCCGGCTTTTTGCTGAGCTTGAGAAGAACGGTATTCTCATCGCTGAGTCCTTCGGCCGCGGCACGCTGAAAAGCCAGCTTCGCGTCGCGAATCGCCTCGGTGTCGAGGTGACCGTCATCATCGGCCAGAAGGAAGCGCTCGACGGGACAGCCATCGTGAAGGATATGGTGTCCGGTACCCAAGAAACGGTTATCCAAGACAAGCTCGTCGACGCCGCCAAGAAGATCCTCAAGTCCAATACGGCACTGATGGGCCCGAATGGCATCCCGCTGCCGAAGCCGGACGCGGATGATGAAGAGGAAGAAGAAAAAGAACGACTCGAGAAAGAAAAGCGACTCGCCAAAGAAAAGGAGTAAACTGAAGACAGTCCCGTATGAAAACCGTGTTTGAGAAAATCCGTGATCGAGAGATTCCCAAAGAGTTTCTCTATGAGGATGACGAAATCATGGCTTTCTACGATATTGCGCCGATCGCTCCCGTCCACGTCCTCATCGTCCCGAAGAAGCTTATTGTGAGCATCGCCGAGATGGAGGACGGGGACGAGGCCGTCGTCGGTCGGATGTTCCGGGTAGCGCGGGATATCGCTCGGGACTTGAAGATTTCGGAAAAAGGGTATAAACTGCTGTTCCGCGTGGGGAGGGGTGGCGGCCAGGAGGTCCCGCATCTCCATCTCCACCTCCTCGGCGGTGCGAGACTGAGCGAGAATATCCACCCCGTGAGAGATGGGGAGGAGTCGTGAAAAAGGTTAGAATAGGCGCAGGCAGATAAGATCTCTAACGGGGTCCACCCCGTCGGTGACGAATAAGAAGAGGACAGGCGTGTTCGGTACAGTGGCTCGGGCTTCAGAGAAGACTCGGAACCAGTGTCCGCGAGCACGCGCGCTCTCAAGAAGAGTAAACGCGTAACGAAGAAAGGAGGTCGCTGTATGATCTACATCAAACGAAAAGAGAAGGAAACTCCCGAAAGCCTCATTCGGCGCTTTTCGCGCCGCGTCCAGCAGTCCGGCGTCTTGAAACGCGTCCGTAAACTGCGTTTCCGCCAGGAAGAGCAGAGCCGTCCGAAGCGTCGCGACGAAGCGCTCTACAAAGTGAAGATCCGCAAGGAAATCAATCGCATGAAGAAGCTCGGAAAATTCGACGAAGATGCCCTCCGCGACATCAAGAAGAAGATCCGCTAGCCTTGGTAAGTACGATAAGATGCGCTGCTCTCGGTGGCGCATCTTATCTACCAAGAAGGTTGAGAAAAATATTTTTTATACCAAAGAGAAACGCCTATGTCTCTCATCACCAAAATCAGCGATGAACTGAAGGCCGCCATGAAGGCAGGGGAAGTCGTGAAGCGCGATACGCTCCGTTTCTTCCAGAGTGCCATCAAGAACGCGGCGATCGAAGCGCGCAAGCCGGCGGCAGAGTTCACCGATGCCGAAGTCGAAGCGGTCGCCAAGAAACTCGTGAAACAGCGGAAGGACTCTATCGATCAGTATCAGGCGGCTGGCCGCGCTGATCTCGTCGAAAAGGAAGAAGCTGAGCTCGTCTTCATCGAAGCCTACCTTCCGGCCCAGATGCCGCGGGAAGCAGTGGAGGCAGCAGTCGAGAAAGTACTCGCCGGCATACCTGACGCGACCGCGAAGGACATGGGTCGTGTCATGGGCGCAGTCATAAAGGAAACAGCCGGTGCGGCCGATGGCAATCTCGTGCGCGAGCTCGTCATGGCTCGGCTCAAATAGTATGCGGATTCGGATGACCATCCGGGGAGAGGAAGCCTTGCGCGGGCTCTCCTCTCTTTTTCTTCGGAACATTATCCGTGAAAGCCTGATGAGTGCTTTTCCGGAAGTTTTCGCTCGGAATCGAACCGTCATGATCGATGTCGCCTGCGTCTCGGATGAAGAAATCGCGAAGCTCAACGGGAAGTATCGCGAGAAACCACAGCCGACAGATATCCTCTCATTCGGTACTTTTGAAGGGCTGGGGGCGCTGAAGCAGGTTCCAGCCGGTTCGATCGACCTCGGTCAGATCGTCCTTTCGCCTGATTTCATCGCTCGTTCGGCGGCGGAGGATGGTGTATCATGGAAACGCGAGTTCACGTACGTGTTTTCACACGGTGTTCTCCATTTGGCCGGTTTCGACCATGAAGAGCGGATGTTCCAAATCCAAGATGCGGTTACCGATGTGCTCGCTCCCAAGGGATAGTGAAGCCGCCAAGGCTGCAGTCAAACACAAAAAAACCATGCATAAATTCTTTCGCAGCTTCCGCCACGCGGTGCGAGGCATACTCTACGCTCTCCGTGAGGAGCGCAATTTCCATCTCGAGCTGGCCGTCGCGTTCGGCGTCGCCTTTTTCGCTTGGTATCTCCCGCTTTCTGGCACCGAACGCGCCGTCTTGTTCCTCGCCTGCGGTCTTGTCCTCTCGCTCGAGCTCGTGAATACATCGCTCGAGCGTGTTCTCGATATGATGAAGCCGCGCGTGCATCCGTATGTCCGGGTGATTAAGGACCTCGTCGCCGGGGCGGTATTGGTCGGTTCAGCGGCGGCAGCGATTGCGGGTGCGATCATCCTTTTTCCTTATTTTCTCTAGCCGACTATGAGTGGCAGAGACCATCGTTTTTGGGTATAATGACGCCCATGAGCGGGGATTCCCTCGCCTTCCTTTTCTCGCTTCAGTAGCCTATGGCGAAATCACACACAATCGTCGGTCTCGACATCGGATCCGCTTCTATTCGTGCGGTTATTGCTGAATTGCCGCAGGACGACGCGCCACTCAAAGTGATCGGTGTCGGTACGGTCCCGTCGGTCGGCATCCGGCGCGGTATCGTCGTGCAGCCGGAGGAAGTCGCCAAGTCGATTAACGGCGCGCTCGAAGCAGCCGAGCGCATGGCCGGGGTTGCAGTGAACGAAGTGGCCTGTTCCGTCTCGGGCTCGGACCTCTTCGCTCAATCGGCGATTGGTGTCATCGCGGTCGGCAAGGCGGATGGCGAAGTGACCGAAGACGACCTGGCCCGTATCGTCGAGGAGACGCAGGCCCGCACCATCCTCCAGGCTAACAAGGAGATTCTCCATGTCGTGCCGCAGCACTACCGGCTCGACGATCAAGGCAATATCAAAGATCCGGTCGGCCTCAAGGGTGTCCGGCTCGAGCTTTCGAGCCTCGTCATTGGCACCGGGAGCAATCACTTGAAGAACCTGGTCCGCTCGCTTGAGCTCGCTGGGATTTCGGCCCATCATTTCATCGCTGAACCGCTCGCTTCAGCTGAGGCCATTCTCAGCCCAAAGCAAAAAGAGCTTGGTGTGGTCATCGTGAATATCGGCGCCAACACGACTTCGCTCGCTATTTTTGAGGACGGCGACTTACTCCAGCTCGCCGTGCTTCCGGTCGGCGGCAGCCACATCACCAATGACATCGCTATCGGGCTGCGCACCTCGATCGACATCGCCGAAGCGGTGAAGGTCCAGTACGGTCACGCGATTCCGACCGAGGTCGGCAAAAAAGAAGCGATTGATCTCAGCCAGTTCGACTCGCAGGAAAGCGATGAGGTTTCGCGGCATCATGTCGCCGAGATCATTGAAGCGCGACTGGAGGAAATTTTTCATTACGTGAATCTGGAACTCAAGGCCATCAACCGCGAAGCACTGCTTCCGGCGGGTGTGGTCCTCACTGGTGGCGGGGTACTTCTCCCGGGTGCTGTTGAGCTTGCCAAGAAGACGCTTCGTCTCCCAGCGCAGATCGGCTACCCGAAGCCGCTCGGTGGCATCCTCGATCAGATCGATAGTCCGGCCTCAGCGACGGTCGTCGGACTGCTTCAACTCTCGCTCGAAGACAGCGGCGCGGGTGGCCGTTTCGGCATGAGCGGCGCGGCGCAATTTTTGAACAAACTCCCCGGTGACTGGGGGGATATGGCCGGCAAGGCCAAGGGGCTTTTCAAGCGTTTTCTGCCGTAAAACCGCGTTCTTGACACCCCTCATTTCCGCGTGATAGAGTGGTTCATCAAGTAGGCGTTCGGGTTTCGCTGTGTCGCGAGCCTCTCCGTCGGCTGGATCACTCAATTTAACGTCTGATAGACACGTAAGCCGTATGGCCGAGATCAAACCCGACATCGAAACATTTGCCAAAATCAAAGTCGTTGGTGTTGGTGGTTCGGGAGGCAATGCGATTTCTCGCATGATCGATGCCAAGATCAAGGGTGTCGAATTCGTCGCGATCAATACGGATGCTCAGGCTTTGCATCACAGCCGCGCTCAGGAGAAGATCCACATCGGCAAGAACCTGACCAAGGGTCTCGGTGCTGGTATGAATCCCGAAATCGGTCGTCAGGCAGCGGAAGAGAACCGCGATGAGATCCAGGAAGTACTGAAAGGTGCCGACATGGTGTTCGTCACCTGTGGCCTCGGTGGTGGCACCGGTTCCGGTGCAGC
>JBPOIB010000005.1:0-113442 GCA_052034935.1 Candidatus Moraniibacteriota bacterium | reverse complement strand
TGGTCGCATCGCTCGACATCGAGACGAAGGTCGGGACGCCAGAACCATTGGCGATGAGGAGCTGCCCGGTCGTGCCAGCGGCCGTCGCTTGGACCGCGCCGGTGCCGTTGCCGTAGAGGACGCCGTTCGGAGTGAGTGTGCCGACTCCCGTACCGCCACGAGCGACCGAGAGGTTCGCTTCGCTCGTGAGGACATTGGCTGCACTCCAGTAGGCGACTTGGCTCGCACTCCCCGTCCCGAGAGCGACTGTACCGGTTGCATCCGGCAGCGTGACGGTCCGATCAGCCGTCGGATCAGCGACTGTGAGGAGAAGCTCGCTCGTATCGGCCGTCGCACCTTCGAAGATAAGTCCGGTCGTACTGAAAACAGTATTGCCGATTCCGAGCGCCGGATTGCCAGCGAGCGTTGCAGTGTAGTCGAGAGCAATACTAAGATCAGCGCCTTCGGAACCAGCGCTCCCGCCAGTAAGACCAGTCAAGACGCTGGTCTGGACACGTTGGACATAATTCCCCGTCGTGTGGGTCGTGAGCGCGATGAGGTCGGTGAGAGAGGAAGCTCCGGTACCACCGTTCGCGACCGGGAGGACGCCCGTGACCGAGTTGGTCAGATCGACATCGCCCCAGATCGGCGCAACACCAGCACCCTGGCTGATGAGGACGCTGCCGGTGGCGACCGCAGCGCGAGCGGCGAGGGTGCCGGAACCGGAGGCGTAGAGGATATCGCCGGTGGTGTAGCTCCCCATGCCGGTACCGCCACGGGAGACGGCGAGCTGGGCTTCGGAGGCGAGGGTGCTCGTACCCGTAAAATAAGCGACTTGTCCGGCAGTACCGGTTCCATTAACGCCACCGACGCCGCTGACTGTGGCGCATTCCCAGACATTCGTCGCGTCGTTCCAGCGGAGGATTTCATTGTTCGCACAACCCTGCAGCAGCCCGAGCTCATTGCTCCCCGCACCCTGGAACTCGAGACCGGAGTTGCTCGATGTGCCGCCGGTGCTGTCAGCTGAGTCGAGGAGATCAATGGCAAGCGAGAGCGAAGCACCTTCGGATCCAGCTGAACCGCCGGTGATACCATTGCCGTTCGCGACATTGGCGACGTAGTTGCCAGTGGTATGCGTCGTGAGCGTGATGAGGTCATTCAAAGAGGAGGCACCGGTGCCGCCGTAGAGTGTTCCGATAACTGCTCCGTTCCAGGTACCGGACGAGACCGTCCCGACCGCGGTGATATCAGTCAGATTGCCGGTCGTCACGACGGTACCGGAAACATTCGGAAAGGTGATCGTCCGATCAGCCGTCGGATCGGTCACCGCCAAGGTTGTCTCGAATCCGTTCGCTGTCGCACCTTCGAAAGCGAGCGTCGAGGCCGAGACATCGAAGAAGAATCCGGAGTCAGTCGAGGCCGCACCGACGACGAGATCATCCGCCGTATCGGTCAGGTAGGTGTATGAACCAGCGCTCGTCCAGTCGCTTGTTCCGCCCGTCTTGTTCGAACAGACCCAGACTTCGAGACTCGAGTTCCAGGCGAGCACTTGGTCGTTGCTGCAGCCGCCGAGCATCCGGAGTCCGCTCGCGGAAAGCTCGAGACCGGAGTTCGATGAGCTATTCGCGGTCGTCCCCGTCGTCGTCACATCGAGTCCGACCGAGACCGTACCCGCCCCGTTCGTGATCGTGACCCCGTTGCCGCTGCCGAGCGTGTTCAGGGTGTAGCCGGTGCCGTTGCCGATGAGAAGCGATCCGTTCGAAGCCGCCGAGCCATCGAGTCCAGTACCACCGCGCAGCTCGTCGAGGTACTGCTCGGAGCCGAGCGAAGCCGGACCGCTCCAGTACGAGGCATAGCCAGGTGTACCGGTACCGGAAAGTCCGGCGGCGAAACTATTACAAATCCACTCCTCGGCGGAATCATCCCAAGCCAGTCCTTGTCCGTTGGCACAGCCTTGGAGGAGCGACAGCTCGTTCGCGGAAGCGCCAGCGAACTCGAAACCGGACGTTGATGAGACCGCGCCGGTGCCGTCGACGCTGTCGAGGATGTTTACCGCGAGCGACAGGGCTGAGCCTTCCGCGCCACCGTCCGCTCCCTCGATACCGTTCCCATTCGCGATCGACGCGACATAGTTGCCGTCGGTATTCGTGCCGAGCGTCACTGAGCCGATCGTGCCGTTCGAGATATTCGAGAACGTCGTTCCGTCGTTCGAGAATTGCCAGGTCTGTGTCGTCCCGTTGTAGCGGAGCGCCGGCGGCGTCCCAGCGCTCGAGACCGCGAGATCGAAAGTACCCGTCACACCCGTGCCGGAACCGATCGTAAAGATATCCGAGTCGGTACCGAGGTCGGTGTTCTGTTCGTGGATGCTGTCGATCTGGTCGAAGCGAGAGTCATTGCCGAGGACGAGCTGGTTCGCGCCGGTTCCGGTCGGGAGCTGCTTGATTTCGACTTTGCCATTCCGGCCGAGGACGAGCAGACTCCCCTCGGTCGTGCCGAAGGTCCGACCGCGCAGTGACTGCGCGTTGAGGGCAGCCGGCACCGCGCCGAGCTTCTTGCGTGGAACCATCTCCGAGTCAGTACCGATTCGGATACCGAGGTAGTAATCACCGCCTTCGAAGTTCACATTGGCCGGGATAGCCGTCACGGAACCGAGGAAAGCGCGGATGATGCCGTTCTTCACCGTGACCGTCTGTGTCTCTTCCCACACCCGATTGGCCGCGTCGGTATTCGACGGGTATGCATCCGTCACGGTCCGATCGATGCGATAGAGTGCGAAGCGGACCGGGTATTCGCCATTCGTGATGATCTTGCTTTCGGCGTTAAAGAGCGAAACGGCGACTGATATCTGGTTGATTGATTGCGCAAAAGCAGATTGGGAACGTACTCCCCAACCAATGAGACTCCCCGTCGCCACCGCGATCGCTAGGAGAAATATTTGCTTTTTCAGGTTTTTATTTTTTACATACCAGTGCATGGCGGACATTCAAGCCATAGAGAAATTATATCATAAAACGCCGTGATTTTCATGGTCTTGGCAAGAGTCGATTATTCCTTTAAACGCTCAGGAGAAAAGGCTTTTGACTCGGCTCGATTTTCAGCATCCATACACGTCATTTTTTTGAAAAAAGTTGGTCATTTTCGGTCCAAGGTACCAGCCGATCGGATATTTATTTATCCGTCACGGCCCACCCAAAGACATCGCCGAGCGCACCCGCAATCAGATCGAAAAGTGACACGGTCCGCGCCCCGGTAAAGACCGCATGCGGCTCGCTTTTCGTCCGGTTTCCATAGCGGTCCAATGCGTCGATCGTGTAGAGATAGGTCGAGGCCGGATCAAGGCCGGAAATGATGACACTGTGGTTGTAGCTGTAGTCGTCCTCTTCGACCGAACGCTCGGACTGTCCGATACCCTTCGAATAGCGCACTGCTGCCTGCGCCAACTTGTTCGTTGTCCAGGTCACGACGAGTTTCACTTCCTGTTTATTCTTCTCCGTGAACGCCTCACCGCGAATATTCTCGATGAGGAGCGGACCTACCTCGGCCTCATCGACGAGGAATTGAAGCTCGCCGCCGATCACAATTTCTCCCGCTTTGAAATTCTCGCTTTCGTAATTCGCATTCCCCTCGAGCGGCAGGACTTCTTCAATTGGTGCGGTCGGAAGCACTGATCTCGTCTCCGTGACCGGTATCGGCGGTGCTTCTTCGGGAACGGGTGCCGGCGCGCTTCGAAACCACCAGTAAACGATTCCGGCAATGATAGCGACAAGGATAAAAACAATCGCTCCGCGGCGGATCGCCTTGTGCCGCCACTTGCTCGATGGTGTCGGGATGAAGTTTTCCGGCGCCGGATCAGCGACCGTCGGCGCATCTGTTTTCACGGCGGACGAAGAAAGCGGAGGAGTGGCAGATCCTCCGGCGACGGCTGGCTTTTCCGGTATCGTCGGCGCTTGGTTTCCGAGAAAAGGATTGGGGTTTGATGACGGCTCCGCCATAACGGACAGAAGTGACGAGTGCGAACGTTTTTTGGCTTTGTTTCAGTCTTTATTGTACCACGAAACAAACGCTTTCCGATACGGATTTTGTCAGTCCAGAATTATTTTCCAGAAGAGTAGAGCGTCTTTATTTCGCTCGCTGAAAGGGCCCGGTCATACACTCGGACTTCGTCAATGGAACCATTCCAGTTACCCGTTCCACTGCCGTTATTTCCTATAGAAAACGTGTCTGTGGTATTTGCTAATCCGCTACCATAGGCTTGGGTTTTCACCAAAACACCGTCACCATAGAAAAGCATGTTCGTACCATCATAAGTGAGGGCGACATGCGCCCACTGCTGATTCGGAATAGCCCAACCAGAGTTTATATCTCCCGAAGGGGTTACCCCATTAGTCATATACCCACCAAGCGTATTATTGGTACTGTACGCATACAGCTGATACCCACCAGTTGCCATTTTATCAACTATCCGGGCGTAAGAAGACTGGCTACCATTCCTCCAAACCCAAGCTGAGATAGTTATATTTGCCGGATCGAGAGATCCGTTTGTAGGGTCTCCGGCATTCACAAACTTGTTTGTCCCGTCAAAACTCAGCCCTTGACCAAGCTTCCCTTCGGTAATCGCTGGACTATTCGTGAGCGTGCCGTTATTCCCTGATCCTGATCGGTCATAGGCCATCGTACCGGACATATCCTGACCATTGAAGCTCCAGTAGCCTTTCAGGCTGGTCTCCGTCCCAGTCGGCGTCCCGAGACGGTAGAGTTGCCAGACTTCGTCGGGGGAAAGCGTCCGATCATAAATTCTCACTTCATCAAGTTGGCCATCATAATAAGATCCTAGCCACGAACTCGCCACTACTCCGCTCGACGCCGATGGCGTATTGGTTTCATCGTCATTACTAAGGGTTTGAGCGACCCCATTCACGTAAACTTGGACATTGTTCGATGAACCACCGGAAAAATACGTACCGACAATATGGTACCACTGGCCCGTCGATAAATTGGCTGCAGTCGTATCATGATAAGCACTCCCCCCTTCCCAATACCACCTTATTTCATCATTCGCGAGATCGATACCGAAATTATTATCGTGCCTGATAACGGTGTGCGTTCCTGTGACAGAATCTGGGCGAATCCACACGGACGTGGTAGCGTTAACCACTCCCCGGACACTTGGGGTTGCAATATTGTCATCTACGCCATCGAAATCAACGGCACTCCCGATTTGCCCAGTCGTCCAGGTCGGACCACCAGTGAGTGTGCCATTGTTGCCATTGGTGCTAGTGTCAGTAGCACTTGTACCTGTATTTTCATCAAGCGCCCAGTAGCCAATCAATCCACTATCGAGCCGACCAGTGCCCTGCGCTTGTGAACTCGCCGAGTTAGTCGCATCCGGTTTGCTGATATCATATAATCCTTTGATTTCAGCGGCAGTCAATGCGCGATTGTATGCCCGAATTTCATCCAGTTTTCCGGAAAAATTTTGACTAAGATCGGCAGCTGATCCAATTACATCCCATGTAAATGTTTCTGCTTGAACAGCATCGGCAAAAAGTCGCTTTGTAAAAACACCATCGATATATAAATCAACCTTATTTGATCCGTCACGAACCAATGTAGCATGATGCCACTGATTGACAGCAGGTGCCGTTACCGTAGTATCACTACTCCCGGCATCCATAACTCTTACAAAAAGATTACCACTCACAATACCTAATTTTGCCCCACCGCCGCTATTACTCCCGTCCTCACCGAAAATCATCCCTGTCTGCGAATTGCTTGTTGTATAAAACCAAGTTGAAAAAGTAAATGGTCCGGTAAAGGCAATATCGGCGGTATCGACATAATCATTGACTCCATCAAAACTCAGAGCCTGCCCCGCTAAGCCTTCGGCAATCGCCGGGCCGTTTGTGAGTGTCCCCGTGTTGCCCGCGCCGCTCCGGTCAAAGGCGGTCGTGCCGTTCATGTCCTGACCATTGAATGACCAGTAGCCTTTGAGTCCGGTATCGACCGCGGTCGGTGCTGTGACACGATAGAGGTTGGCGATTTCATCCGAAGAAAGAGCGTGATCATAAACACGGACTTCATCGATAGAGCCCTGAAAATGTTGCTGAGAGCCTCCGGCGACAAGCCAGGATCCAATCGAAGTATCAACTGGCGTCTGGGCCGAGAGGTCGTCAAACCATGTCGTGTCCGAACTGCAGTCATTACCCTGCTGATAAGCGTTCTTGAAAAACTTCTTGCCCGTTGCATCATTGGTAATAGCGACAAAGGTCCAAGTGCCGGAAGCCGCCACCTGAGCACTCGATCCAGAATCCGTCACGCTACAATTCACAAGGTCCAAGCCATTTCCCTTGATGCGCAGCCAGAGCTTCCCATCGCTGTTCGTAGCAAAGAAACCGGCATAGTTCGACGAGGCCAAGGTCGAGATGCCGAAAATAGTCTGGGCGAATCCGCTATTCGTGCTTTTTATCCACGCTGTGATGGTTCCTGAGCTGTGCGAAACAAACGGTGTCGCGCTCGCCGAGACGTACTCGTTCGTCCCGTCGAAGTCGAGGCTATTCCCGATCTGACCAGTGACCCAGTCGCCATTCTCCATATTCGTCAGCGTGCCGGTATTGCCGTTCGTACTCGCATCAGCGGCACTCGAACCGGTCGTCTCATCGAGTTTCCAATAGCCAGCCAACCCACTATCGAGCCGGCCATTTCCCTGGGCCTGGAGCGCGCTGGTATTCCCCTTGTCCGGTGCGGCGGTATCATACAGACCCTTCACCTCAGCGACTGAAAGTATACGATTATACAAACGGACTTCATCTATATTTCCTTTCCAAAAATCGCCACTGTCAGAACCAATACTCATTGGCATAGCCACGAAATTCCCCGTGGTTCCGGTCGTCGAACTCACCAGTATCCCATCCACATACATTTGACCTCCTGTAGCAGCATCCCAGCTGACAACGACATGGCGCCACCGCTGAACATCAACATCAGAGGTGTAGGGTTTTCCTATGATATCAACGGTGCTGCCATACCCACCACGATACGATAGCTCCCAGGTATTATAGCCATCGTACGCATTGAAACCAAAATGGAAATGTCCACCACTCTCAGAAGCATTCTGAAAATAAGCGCGAGAACTGGGATCCAGTGGAAAATTCGGTTTTGCCCAAACCGAAATACTCCCCTGGCTCGGAATCGTCGCGGCCGTAGCGATATAATCATTTGTTCCATCAAAGGAAAGCCCCTGACCGACCCGACCCTCATTGATAGCCGGGCCATTGGTGAGCGTGCCGTTTTTTCCGGCGCCGCTCCAGTCATAGGCAGTCGTACCGCTGAGTGCATCGCTATTGAATGACCAGTAGCCTTTGAGACTCGTATCGACCTCGGTCGGCGTTGTCAGGCGATAGAGACTGGCGACTTCATCAGCCGAAAGCGCTCGATGATACAGCCGTGCCTCGTCGACCGTACCGGAAAAAAATGAGCTTTGGGCCGCGGCCACCTCGTCATACATCGACCCGATGGTAAACGGACGAGTACTGTTCAGGCTTCCGTATCCCGTGATGTCGACCGCGGTCCCCTCCTTTTTCCCGTCAACATAGATTTCAAGCGTTGTCCTTCCCCGGACAAGCGCTACCTGATGCCAAGCGTTATCCGTAACGGTCGTCGTTGAGCAGACGAACTGCTTCGTCGTGTCATCATCGATATCCACTTTCACCTTCCCCGACGTGCAGTCCGCCGTTTCAGTGCCGATATAATACCGTTCGCCGCCGCTATTCGTCCCTCCCTTTCCGATGATTGCGCCAGATGTATCGGTCGTCTTGAACCAGACCGAAAGCGAGAAGGGATTCGTTCCGACATCAAGCGCCGAGTTCGTTCCAGCTGTCACATACTCGTCCGTACCGTCAAACGTCAGTCCATTGCCGATCTGACCCGTGACCCAATCCCCGTTCTCCATGTTGGTGAGCGTCCCGGTATTCGCATTCGTACTCGCATCAGCGGCAGTCGAGCCAGTAGTCTCATCGAGTTTCCAATAGCCAGCGAGGCCAGCCGAGAGATCGCCGACACCCTGCGGCTGCAGTCCTCCTGTGCTCGTCTTCACCCCAGCACGCACGCTCCAATACCAATAACCCACCGCTATCAGCAGGAGTGAAAAAAGAATTCCGATATATTGAACGGTTCGAGCGTGAGTGAGAGTCATATACCTTTCAGTATATCATCGCCCGATAATGAAAAAACCGCCTCGATGCGGTCTAAACTACTACCTAGTTGTCTCTAACAGTTCAAGCGAGACGACCCAGAATACCGTTCAGTTCTTCGTTCGAGTAAAACTCGATGAGAATCTTGCCGCCCTTCCCCTTCGCTTGGATCTTCACCTTCGTCCCGAGTTGCTCCGAAAGCCAGCTTTCCTTGGCCACGATTTCCGGTGCGGCATCATGAGCGGCACGGAGATGCGATCGGACCGAAACTTCGCGTGCTTTATCTTCGGTTTCCCGAACGGTCAACTCATCTTTGAGAATCATCTCGAAAAGGGCGCGCTGCTTTTCCGAGTTCTCGATGGAAAGGAGTGCCTTCGCATGTCCCTCGGTGATCTTGCCCTCGATAATGGCGCGCTGAATCTCGACCGGCAGCGTCAGGAGCCGCATCGTATTCGATACCACCGGCCGGCTCTTGCCCATTTTCTTCGCCACTTCGTCCTGATGCAGGCCGAACTCGTCCGTCAGCCGCAGATAAGCTTTCGCCTCCTCGATGGGATTGAGGTCATGCCGCTGGATATTCTCGATGATCGCGAGTTCGAGCTTCTCTTCTTCCCCGGTCGCGCCACGCAGCACCACTGGCACGGTTGCAAGTCCTGCGCGCTTCGAAGCCTGGAGCCGCCGCTCGCCCGCGATAAGTTCGAACTTGCCGCTCTCGAGCTTGGTCACAACGAGCGGCTGAAGTACACCATGCGTCTTAATCGAATCAGCAAGTTCCTCGAGCTTTTCCTCATCGAAATGGAGCCGGGGCTGATGCGGATTTGGGACGATATCACCGACCGGAATCTCGCGCGTCACTGGCATATCAGGATGGGATAGAGTCGCGGTCGGCAATGCTGAAACCGACACCGCCGCCTTGGGAGCCGGTGTTGAAGCTGTCTCTGTATCTTTTTTCGGCGGGATGAGCGAGGCGAGCCCGCGGCCGAGTCCGTACTGCTGTGCCATATGAAGCTATTCTACACTACATTGTTCTTTTCCTCCTCTTCGCGATCAAGAATCTCCTTGACGACCGCTCGGTACGCCCGTGCACCTTTCGAAAAGGCATCGAAATCAAGAATGGATTTACCGAAACTTGGCGCCTCAGCCAGACGGACCGATCGCGGAATCACGCTATCAAAGACTGGTCCAGGGAAATGCCGCCGGACTTCCTCCACCACCTGCCGCGCGAGGCGGTTGCGTCGATCGAAGAGTGTCAGGAGGGCACCGAAAATCTTCAGGTTCGGTTGGAGCCGATCACGGACGAGCTCGATCGTACCGAGGAGTTGCGAGAGGCCCTCAAGTGCATAATATTCGGTCTGCACCGGCACAATCACGCCGTCGCTCGCAACGAGACCATTCACCGTGAGGAGTCCAAGAGACGGTGGTGAATCGATGAGAATATAATCGAAGTTCGCGCGAACCTGCGAGAGCACTTGGTAGAGACGGAATTCACGTTCGGCGATATGCACCATCTCGATCTCGGCCCCCGCCAGGTCCTGAGCAGCCGGGATGAGATAGAGATTAGGAATGCCGATATCGAGGATGATTTCGGTCGCGGGCAATCCGAGGATCATGGAGTGGTAGAGATTCTTCTCGAGGTTCCGGACATGAACGCCGAGACCCGACGAGGCATTGCCCTGCGGATCGAGATCAACCAGAAGTACTTGCTTGCCGGCTTCCGCCAGATAGCGCGCGACGTTGATCGTCGTCGTCGTTTTCCCGACGCCGCCTTTTTGGTTGACGAACGCGATTATTTTTCCCATAAAAAAAGAAGTATTTAACCAATGGCCCGGAACAGGCCGGTCTTTCCAGTGAAGCTATCCTCGTCTCAGTATATTCCATTGACAACACTCTATCAATTGCCTACTCTTGGCTAAAGAGAGCCTTTTTGCTTTCTTCTTCGCTTTTTGCCGCGGTGGTGGAATGGTAGACACACGGGACTCAAAATCCCGCGATAGCAATATCATGAGAGTTCGAGTCTCTCCCGCGGCACATTCCCTCTACGTCCTCGGTCGGATGCCGATCTCAATCACACGCGACGTCCGGAGATAACTTCCCTCCGTCCGTATCCGGATGACTTTGTCGCGCCATTGGTTATCGCCGCACGCGATCGTCGCCCCGACCGAATCATAAAATGCAACACTAAATGTATAGTTCGGACTGGCGGCCGGGCCATTGGTCGCTGTGATGACGCCGCCGGAGCAGCTTGCGCCGGAACAAGTAGCCGATCCCCCTGAGCAGAGGTTGCTCGTCAATTCATCTAAATCCTGGTCCGGAAGAACACCGTTGAGCGGGGTGATTGCGAGAGCACAGCTGGGGCAGCTCGACGACAGCGTATTATCGAGATAGATGCGCTTCAAGATGCGCTCCGCACCACTGTCAGCTGCTTGAAAAGCGATGATTGACTTCTGCGACGAGTAGCTCGCTTTCCGTTCAAGCGTCGATACGCTCACCACGGTGACTCCGGAGAAGAGGAAGAGGCCAAGAATCATAACCGAAAATCCGAGCACCGACCCTTTGAGTTTTCTTTTTGATACCGATGAAGCCATAGCTACAGTATACTCCCCGCCTCAGTGTCAGGAAGGGAGAGCTCGACGACACGATTGATGAGGTAGGCCACGGTGACGGGTCCGACCCCACCAGGAACGGGCGTGATAAATCCATCGACGGACTCGAATGTCTTGGTATCTGCATCACTTTGGACCATCTCACCGACTCGAGTAATCCCGCCATCAATAATGATCGCTCCGGGGCGGACCATGCTTCCTTTCAAAAAACCAGGTCTTCCTTTAGCCGTGATAATGATATCGAATTCCGCAAGCCGTCTGAGCGCTTCATCCTCTCCGAGCGCTACACTATTCTCTGCCTCGATACCCCTCGACTGAAGCACTGTTTCCATTACTCGGGCAAACAGACTGGAATTGGCGAAAACAATCGCCTTTTTTCCTGTGAGTTTGACACCCGTACTTTCAAGAAGGGCGAGAATAGCACGAGGGAACACCGGCGGCGTGCTGATGGAACCAGAGAGGACCGCAGCGACCGTTTCCGGATGGAATCCATCGGCATCCTTCTCGGGAGCGATCATAGCGATAAGTGCATCCGTATCCATCATCTGAGGCAGAGGTAGTTGGACGATGATACCGTGCACATCGGACCGCTCGTTCAACAGAGAGATGAGTGTGCCGACCTCGGCCATACTGCTCGTTTCCGGCAAAGCGTGCCGCTCGAATCGGACGCCAACCTTCTCAGCTGCCTTCTCTTTGAGCCCGACATAGATTTCGGAGGCTGGATCAGCACCGACGAGCACGACCGCAAGCCCCGGTACAAGCCCTTTCTCGTGGACAATCTTTCCCGCTTTCTCAAGAATTTGATCGGCAATGACTTTTCCGGAAATTAGTTCCATAGCTAGAGGATGATAAGACCGAAAAAGAGGGCCACGATAATCCGATAGACACCGAACGCGATGAACGTGTGTGACTCGACGAAGCGAAGAAGGAATTTGATTGCGAGAATCGCGACGATAAATGAAACGACGAAGCCGATCGCGAGCGACTGAACGTCGGCGTTCGAGAATGCTGTGTGGTTCTTGTAGAAATCGAGCGAGGTAGCAGCGATCATGGTCGGCACCCCAAGGAGAAATGAGAATTCGACTGCGGCCGGGCGTGACAAGCCGCTCGCCAAGCCGCCAACAATCGTCGCACCAGCCCGCGAAATACCTGGAATGACAGAAAGCGCCTGCGCGCCGCCGATAGCGAGGGCCTGACGATATGAAATCGTATCTATGGTTGTCGGCTGAAGCGGTTCTTTCCGGTAACGCTCGAAAGTGATGAGGAAAACACCACCGATAAAGAGTGCAAAGACGACCGTCCACTCCGACGACAAGAGCGAACGAATACCCGCATAGAAGAGAAAACCAATACTCAGCGCCGGGACGAGCGCAAACGCGACGCGCTTCATGAGCGGCCAGTCAAAGAAAAGCTTCCGCCAATAGAGAGCAACGACAGCCAGGATTGCACCGAGCTGAACAATGATCTGAAATGACGTGACGAATTCCGTATCCGGTAGACCGAGGAGCTCGGCCGTCAGGATGAGATGGCCGGTCGAAGAAATCGGCAGGAACTCAGTCAACCCTTCGACAATACCGAGAATGATCGCTTCAAGACTCGTCATGGGATTCTAAAAAAGAGTATTTGCCCGCGCTACGGTATCTTCATAGCTCGCATGTTCGGTCTTGGCTGAATCGAGCAACTCCCGGTTTCCATGCAACTGCGCGAGATATTTCCAGTCGCGGAATTCCGGATAGCGGCGTAGTTCTTCCTCGAGGATCTCGACTGTTACCCGCACGTCACCGGCCCCCGTATGGGCGGACACATGGTCTTTGCCACAGTACAGCTTGTAGGCAGCGGTCAGATTACGCGGCGCGAACATATCGCGCTTCTCCATCTTGTGGTAGAGGATTTTTGCATCGAGGATCTTCTTCGACAGATAGTCAAAATTCTTGCCGACCGAAGCGAATTCCGACTTGAGAAATGGGAGATCGAAGCCAGTGATGTTAAAGCCACTCACGTCCGCACCCTCGAACGCACTCCAGAGAGAATAGGAAAGCTTGGCAAAACTTGGAGCATCTGCCACATCTGCATCATGGATGCCGTTAATCGCGCTCGCTTCGGGCGGAATAGGTCGGCCCGGATTGATCCGCTCGACATGCGCAATAATCTCGCCGTTCGGCATGATTTTCTCATAGGCGATCTCGATAATCTTGTCCTCACCTGAGGCGAGGCCGGTCGTTTCCAAATCGAAAACAATGAGCGGACGGTCGAGCGGAAGGAGTTCGGGGATGATGGACTTCATGGGTTCAAATAAAAAATAAGCCTTCTCCTATCTTACTCAACGGACGAGCTCTTTGCCAGGCTGAAAAACTATTCGCTCACGACGAAGTTGATGATCCGGCCCGGCACATAGATGAATTTCCGAACTGTTTTTCCTTCGAGGAAGGACTTGATGCGGATATCGGTAAGCGTCAGAGTCTTCGCCGTGTCTTCTGTCGCGTCAACGGCGAGCTCGACCGTTCCGCGTACTTTGCCGTTCACCTGGACACCGATGGTCCTTGTCTCATCGCGGATTTTCTTCGGATCATGCTTCGGCCACGGCGCCAGGGAGATAGACTTTTTCTCACCGAATATACTCCAAAGCTCTTCGGTCATGTGCGGCGCAAACGGGGCCAAAAGCACCAGTAGCGTCTTGTAATCTACCCATGAAACATATTCTTGCTTTTCCAGCTCATTCACGAGGATCATGAGCGAGCTGATCGCCGTATTGAATTTGAGCCCGGCGACATCCTCAGTCACTTTCTTGATCGTCTTGTGGAGCAGAGTATCCTTATTCACCTTCGCTGAACTCTCATCAAGTTTCGCGCCGAGCTTCCAGACTTTCTCGAGAAAGCGCCGAAGTCCAATAATACTTCCGGTATTCCAGGCCTTCATCTCATCAATCGGCCCCATAAACATCTCGTAGAGACGGAGGCTATCCGCGCCGAACTCTGCAATCACCTGATCCGGATTGACCACGTTCCCTTTCGATTTCGACATCTTGTTGCCATCCGGTGCGAGGATCATCCCCTGATGGCGGAGCATCTGAAATGGCTCATCGAAACCGAGATGACCATGCTGGCGGAGTGCCTTCGTGAAGAAGCGCGCATAGAGGAGATGGAGCACCGTATGTTCGGCACCGCCCATGTAGAAATCCACTGGCAAATACTTCTCGAGCGCCTTTTTACTGGCAAACTGCTTCGTATTCTTCGGATCAGCGTAACGCAGATAGTACCAGCTCGAGCAGACGAAGGTATCCATCGTATCGCTCTCGCGCCGGGCTTTCTGGCCGCACTTCGGACACTTCACCTTATGGAAGCTTTTCGAACGAACGAGTGGGCTCTCGCCATCCGGGCGGAAATCAACATCGGTCGGAAGCTTCACGGGCAGATCCTTCTCCGGCACCGGCTGAGCCCCGCAATCGTCACAATAGATGATCGGGATCGGTGCACCCCAATAGCGCTGACGGGAAATAAGCCAGTCGCGCAATCGATAATTTACTACCTTCTTTCCGAGCCCCTCCTTCTTCAACCATACCAGCATCTTTTCCCGCGCTTCAGCCGAAGCCAGTCCGGTAAATTCTTTCGAATTCACCAGTTTTCCATCATCGATGAAAACCGCTTCTGCTTCGGCCCCAGGATTGTTGTTCTCTATCGACTGCCGGAGTTCGAGTCCGTATTTCTTCGCGAATTCAGCGTCGCGTTCATCATGCGCCGGGACACCCATCACCGCACCCGTGCCGTAGGTCGCGAGTACATAGTCCGCCACATAGACCGGCAGGCGCTCGCCCGTAAATGGATGAATTGCTTCCACCCCCTTGAGGAGTACGCCGGATTTATCCTTGTTCAGCTCAGTCCGTTCCAGATCCGTCTTTTTCTTCGTGGCGACGAGATAGGCCTCGACTTCCACTCTGTTCCCTATCTGATTTGTCAGTTTTGAAACAAGCGGATGCTCCGGCGCAACCACGACATAGGTGCAGCCATAAATCGTATCGAGGCGCGTCGTGAAAACCCGGACCTCTTCCTCGGTATCGACGACATAGAACACGACTTCCGCCCCTTCCGAGCGGCCAATCCAGTGGCGCTGCGCCGACTTCGTTGATTCAGGCCAGTCGATCTTGTCGAGGCCAGAGAGGAGGCCAGAAACTTTCTTGCCGTCCTTCGCTCTGGTTGGCTCGATGAAATCGGTGATTTTGAAGAACCACTGCTCGAGATCCTTCTGGATGACAATATCACCGGAGCGATCGCATTTGCCATCGACCACCTGCTCATTGGCGAGCACCGTCTGACACGACGGGCACCAGTTCACTTTTGCTTTCTTCTTGTACGCCAATCCGTTCTTATAGAGAAAGAGGAACATCCATTGCGTGAAGCGGTAATACTCCGGGCTCGAGGTACAGAGCTCATGGTCCCAATCGTACGACAACCCAATCGATTTGATCTGACGAGTAAAATTCTTGATTGATTCACGCGTTTTCTTATCCGGATGGATACCCGTCTTGATGGCAAAGTTCTCGGCTGGGAGTCCGAACGCGTCCCAACCCATCGGATGGAGTACGTCATAGCCCTGAAAACGCATGAAACGCGCATAGATATCGGTGGCTGTATAAGCTTCAACATGGCCCGTATGAAGACCATCACCCGAAGGGTACGGGAACATGTCGAGAATATAGTACTTCCCCTTTGTTCCCTTCGGTTTTGGATGACCGCTAGACCAGGCTTTTTGCCACTTCTTTTCGATCTTTTTTGGGTCGTATTTCATGTCCATAAGTGCGTATTGCTCCCCCACTCTAGCCTAAAGAGAGGCTTTTTTCAAGGGAAAAGAGGCTCGTAAGCGATAAAAAACACCCCGCCCTATCGACGAGGTGCTTTTCGTTCTGGAGGGACTATTTCTTTCTCATGACGCGGTTCGCGACGAAACGACCGAACCGATAGAACACCCAGAAGAAAAGTCCATAGACAAGGAGGACCGGAAGTCCACTGACAACGAGCATGACGAGACCGCTGCCGAGCGCAATGCCGAATTGGTACAGATCGGCCAGGGACTGCTTCAAGACATTACCATTACGGACTGGTTCTGTATCAGCAATCGCCTTCGGATCTTCGACAATACTGATTGAAACAGAAGACATCGCTACTTGGCCATCAAGCATCCGCTTTTCGGCTTGCATCCGTTCAATCTCCGATCGAACCATCGTCAGCCGACTCGTGATTTCGATGACATCGCTCACTTTTTCGGCCCGATTCAAAAGTGATACGAGCGCCGCTTCCTCGGCTAGTTTCGCATTGAGCCGCGCCGTGAGGTCGATATCCTGATCGGTCACGTCTCCCGCATTCAGGCTCTCGTTCATGACAGCAGAAGCGGTTTTCTTCACTTCATCGAGGGTTGTATCGAGCCGATCGCTTGGAACCCGGACCGAAAGCCAAGCAGTTTTCACGCCAGCTTTCGGCTCTGAAATACTGGCATTCTCGACATAGCCACCAACATTCTTCACTATTTCCTGAATCTTTCCATTCGTCCATACGAGACTTTCCGCACGGAGATCAAGCGACGCACTCTTGGCAATCTTCCGTTCAGCGGCAGATCCGTAGTTCACGCTTCCAGCAGCCATCGGCATCGGGGCTACGCGATCGGCTGCGACGGTCGTATTTCGCATCATTCCCTTCTCTTCCTGATGCATGCCCATCATCTCCGGTCCGCAGCAATAATCAGCTATCGTGCTCTCGGTCGACATTATGCTTGAAGTCGAAGCATATCCCTGGTGTCGGAGAAGTTGAAGTGATTTCGTGATGAATACTCCGAGCACCGGAACAAAGAGAATGAGGACGAGCAAAATGCCACCAAAGCGGAAATACTTCTTCCATGGCAGCGCGGGACGACGGAGAACCATATGTTTCTATTTATCGCTTATAAAACAAAGAGGGCGGATTGCCCTCTCATTCTACTCTCGGACTTTTGAAAATACCAGTTATTCCGATGAAATATGCGGACCGTTTTTCGATCGATGCTTGCGCGCGACCTTGATACGCGCCATCTCTTTCTCGAGTGCAGCGGCGACGCGTGCGTATTCTTCCTCGCCCATCGCTACTTTCTCCTGTTTGATCGCTTCGGCCCGCGCCCGAGCGACTTCTGCACGGTCCATATCAATCTCATCCGCCCGTTCCGCGGTATCAGCCAGGACTGAGAGGATATTCGAATCGAATTCAACGAAACCACCTGAGACTACCAGGCTCTCCGTCGATTGGTCGCTCTTGTGAACGATGATTTCGCCCGATTTCAAGGCGCCGATATATGGCTCATGCTCGGGAAGAATCGTCACATCTCCGTCGGCTATCGGCAGCGTCACCGCCGCAGCTGCCATTTCGACGACAGAGCGCTCCGGGGTCACAAGTTTGAGAGTGAGTGATGACATGTTTTTCTCCCTTTGTTTAGGCTTCTTTTTTGGAAGCAGCGAGCACTTCAGCGATGGCTCCCTTCATGTAGAAATCTTGTTCCTGAACTTCATCGAGTTCACCGGAAAGGATCTTTTCGAAGCCATCAATCGTATCCTCAAGTTTCACATACTGCCCCGGCGTGCCGGTGAACTGTTCCGCGACGAAGAACGGCTGTGAGAGGTACTTCTGGATCTTGCGGGCCCGAGAAACCGTCAGCTTATCTTCTTCCGTCAATTCTTCCATACCGAGAATCGCAATGATGTCCTGCAAGTCCTTGTAGCGCTGAAGCACCCGCTGCACACCACGGGCGGTCTTGTAGTGCCGCTCGCCGACCACTTGCGGATCGAGGATATTCGAGCTCGAGTCGAGCGGATCGACCGCGGGATAGATGCCGATTTCGGTGAGCGCACGGTTCAAGACGACCGTCGAGTCGAGATGAGCAAACGTCGTCGCCGGGGCCGGGTCGGTCAAGTCATCAGCCGGCACATACACGGCCTGCACAGAGGTGATCGAGCCTTTTTTGGTCGACGTGATACGCTCCTGGAGTCCGCCCATTTCTTCGGCGAGGGTCGGCTGATAGCCGACAGCACTCGGGATGCGACCGAGAAGCGCCGACACTTCGGATCCGGCCTGAGTAAAACGGAAAATATTATCGATAAAAAGAAGCACATCTTTGCCCTGGTCATCGCGGAATGATTCAGCCATAGTGAGGGCCGAAAGGGCGACACGTTGGCGAGCACCTGGCGGTTCATTCATCTGACCGAAAACAAGGGCTGTCTTGTCGAGCACGCCGGAGTCCTTCATTTCGTGGTAGAGGTCATTGCCTTCGCGCGTTCGCTCACCGACACCGGCGAAGACAGAATACCCGCCGTGCTCCTGGGCAATGTTGCGGATGAGCTCCTGAATCACGACGGTCTTACCGACACCAGCACCGCCGAACAGCCCGACCTTGCCGCCTTTCATGAAGGGGCAGAAGAGATCGATCGATTTGATACCGGTCTCAAAAACTTCAGCTGTCGTTGACTGCTCCTCAAACGACGGAGCCTGGCGGTGAATGACACGAAGGTGATCGGGTGAAAACGCTGGCTTGCCGTCAATCGGTTCGCCGAGCACATTAAACATTCGGCCGAGAACTTGCTGCCCGACTGGAACCTCGATAGCTGATCCCGTCGCTACCACACCGGCACCGCGCCGGAGTCCGTCTGTCGTTCCCATGGCAACCGCCCGGACTCGCCCACCCCCCAGATGCTGATGAACTTCGACAATGAGTTTCTCTTTCTCATTGGCTACCTCGAGCGCATCGTGAATCTTCGGCAGCTTCATGCCGTCCGCGAATTCGACGTCGATGACCGGGCCGATGATCTGAATGACTTTTCCCTGGTTATTCATATGCGTTTCATTATTTGAAAATTATCCCTGCACCGCCGCCATGCCCGCGGAAAGCTCGGCGATTTCCTGAGTGATCTTTCCTTGACGGAGCTGATTGTAGGCGAGGGTGAGGTCAGCGGTCATTTCCCCGGCGGCATCAGTCGCGTTCCGCATCGCGACCATCCGTGCGGCTTCCTGAGAAGCATTCGATTCCAGGACAGCATGGTACAGTTCAGCCTCGATCAGGCGCGGGATGAGCGTCTCGAGCACTGTCTCCGGCGATGGTTCGATGAGGAACTCTCCGTCGATCGTACCGTTCGTTTCAAGACCAATCTCGTCCAACATTTTCTTGGCATCTTTCTCGGTCACCGGCAGGAGAGCCCGAACCTTCACCTTCTGCACCAGAGCCGAAACATAATCGGTATAGACCATAACAATCCGATCCACGCGACCCGAAAGAAACTCATCCAGGATGACACGGGTCACGGGTTGCATATCCGTCACACGCGGATAATCAAAAACATCAGGAAAAGATGCGATGATATTTCCATGCATGCGATGAATGGCCTGATCGCCCTTCTTCCCCAAAGTAATGAAAGAGGCCTCACGTCCCTTGTCCTCCGCTCTCACTTCGCGTAATTTTTTCAGGACCTGGGCATTGAACGAACCACACAAACCGCGATTGGAAGTGATGACAACGTACAATTCGCGGACCACCGGGCGCTCGAGCAAAAGCGGGTGTTTCTCGAATTTGACAGAAGCTGTCACACGATGCAAAACGGACAGTACGGACTGGGCATAGGGTCGGATAGCGAGTACCCGCTCGACCGCTCGACGCATCTTCACAGCCGAAATCATCTCCATGGCGCGGGTAATTTTTCCCGTGGTTTTTACGCCCTTGATGCGTCTTCGGATATCCTTTCCACTCGGCATAGCATTTAGGCAACGAAGCCTTTCTTGAATGAAACGATATAGTCTTTGAGGAGCGGCTCGACAGTTTCAGTGAGCGCCTTCTCAGTACGGATTGCATCAAGCACCGCCTGGCCGTCCGTCTCGAGCGAGAGGAGGAGCTCGCTCTCAAAACGTGAAATTGCCTCTACGGCCACATCATCAAGGTGTCCGCGGGAAAGAGCATAGAGAATGACGACTTCTTTCTCGACCGGCACCGGAGCGTACTGCGGTTGCTTGAGAACTTCGACCGCACGGCGGCCACGCTCGATGGCACTCTTCGTCTTCTCATCGAGATCCGATCCGAACTGGGCGAACGCTTCCAACTCTCGGAACTGAGCGAGATCGAGACGGAGTGTTCCCGCCACCTGTTTCATTGCCTTAATCTGTGCGGCCGAACCGACACGCGAGACTGAGATACCAACGTTGAGAGCTGGACGGATACCCTTGAAAAAGAGATCGCTCTCGAGATAGATTTGTCCATCCGTAATCGAAATGACGTTCGTTGGGATATACGCGGAGACATCGCCGGCCTGTGTCTCGATAATTGGGAGCGCGGTGATGGAACCGCCACCATTTTCAGCATTGAGCTTGGCGCTTCGCTCCAAAAGGCGTGAGTGGACATAAAAGACATCGCCCGGGTATGCTTCACGGCCTGGCGGACGGCGGAGAATGAGCGATATCTGGCGATAAGCGACCGCATGTTTGGACAGATCATCGTACACGACAAGCACATCCTTGCCTTGATCCATGAAATACTCACCCATCGCTGTCGCCGCGTAGGGAGCGATATAGGAAAGCGCCGCTGATTCAGAAACGCCCGCGACAACAATCGTCGTATAGTCCATCGCGCCGGCCTTGTCGAGCTCAGCTTTGATCCGGGCGACCTTGGATTCTTTCTGACCGATGGCGACGTAGATACAGAGCACGCCCTGCCCCTTCTGATTGATGATCGTATCGATTGCGACCGCTGTCTTTCCCGTTTGCCGATCACCGATGATGAGCTCACGCTGGCCTCGACCCACTGGAATGAGGGCATCAATCGCCTTGATACCGGTCTGAAGTGGCTGATGAACGGACTGGCGAGTGATGACTCCGGGAGCAATTTTCTCCACCGGATAGTATTTTTCCGTCTTAATCTCACCCTTACCGTCGATCGCCTTGCCGAGCGCACTGACTACGCGTCCAATAACTGCTTCACCCACCGGAACAGAAAGGATACGACCAGTCGCCTTCACTTTCATCCCTTCAGAGATATCACCGAGATCGCTCATCACCATGACACCGACTTCGCTTTCCTCGAGATTGAGGGCGACACCGAGCGCACCATTTTCGAACTCCACCATTTCCGAAGCCATGACTTCAGATAGCCCGGCGACGCGCGCCACACCATCACCGACCTCGAGGACGGTACCAATCGCTTCACGCTCCACTGCATGGTGAAATTGAGAAAGCTCTTTTTTCAGTTCTTCGATGAGAGGGTTGGACATAGACTACGGGTCACAATGATTTATGAAGTTCTCCAAGCGCGCGCGAGACCGATTGATCATAACGCATATCTGCTGTCTCGATCCGGATACCGCCGATGAGCTTTGGGTCTTCACGGAACTCGAGCGTCGCCTTCCAGTCCGATTTCCCCAAAAGTGTTGTCGCTTGATTCTCTATCTCGGCACGCACCGCTGCTTCAAGCGTTCGAGCGCTTGTCACAAGGACAGAAAGTGTCCGAGATTCTTCCTCTGAATAAAGACCGAGCGCTCGTTCGACTTTTCCGAGTCGGCGGCTCATCCGCTTGCGCCTGAGAAGCCGCATGATAGACCGGGCAATTTCGCTCCCCTTGAGCGTTCCCTCTTTCGCCAGCTCTCCGGCGGCCCGAACCAGTTGTGCTTCCGCGATACGCATACGTGATTAGTCCGTTTGTCGGAGTGCGGCCTGGACGATTGTGGCGTCAACTTTCGCATCGACGGTCTTGTCGAGCACACGTTCCGTCGCAGTGATCACCAGTTCCGAGAGTTCGGTCTTGGCCTCGCGGATGAGACGAGCCTTCTCCTCAGCGAGGTGAAGATCCGCATCAGTGATCATCTTATCAATTTTTCCCTTCGTTTCTTCGAGCATCCGGGCATCACGTTCCTTCGCGCTCGCTTCCGCCTTGAGGAGAATCTCGCGAGCTTCCTCGCGGGCTGCAGCCATCACCTTCTTTTCCTCTTCGACGCTCGAGGCGAGCTTCTCCTGTGAAAGCGCTGCATCCTTCAGTCCCTGCTCAATCTTTTTCGTCCGCGCTTCAAGCGCCTTCAGAATCGGCTGGTATGCATAACGCCGAAGCACCCACAAAAGCACAATAAAGTTCACCGCTTGCGCGATGAGAAGCTTCCAATCGATACCGAGCTTGGCGAAGACTTCCATGAGAGAGATCTAAAAGAGAAGAGTTCCTTAGCTGAAGAGAATCATGAGAGCGATAACCAGAGCGTAAATGGCCACCGCTTCCGTCACGGCAATCGCCAGAATCATCGTCGTCTGTACCTTCGACTGCGCTTCCGGATTACGGCCGATCGCCTCAAGCGCTTTTGACGCGAGGATGCCGAGACCGATACCAGGGCCCAGGGCGCCAAGCCCCATAGCGAGCGCTGCACCGATCATTTTCGCTGCTTCTAATTCCATACGATTTCACTTAACGACTTACGATTTATTAGCCTAAAAAAACAAAACAAAGCGCCTCCAGTGTACCCCAAAATCGGCGGATTGTCTAATGGTCCGATTTTAATGCTCTGGTGGAATCGTCGCCATCTTCAGGAAGACGAGCGTGAGCATCGCGAACACGACCGCCTGGATGAAGCCGACAAAGATTTCAAGAAAGAGAAACGGGAGCGGGAGAAGATACGGCACGAGATGGAGCATCACCGTGAGGAGCACTTCGCCAGCAAACACATTACCGAAGAGACGGAAGGTGAAGGAGATGGTCTTACCGACTTCAGAAACGAGCTCCAGGATACCAACGAGCGTTCCGATGCCGTATGGCTTATGGAATGGGCTGACGAAGAATTTCTTGCCATACTTTGCGATTCCCATCGCGGCGATACCAGTGAATTGGATCGTAAGGACGACGATAAGTGAGAGTGCCAGCGTGAAGTTCAGGTCCGCCGATGTACTGCGAAGAAATGGAATGATCGTATGATGACCATTATGCTCTCCGTAGATACCAACCGTCCCGAGGCCCGGCAAGAGCCCGGCCCAATTCGAAAAGAGGACGAAGAGGAAGATGGTCGCAATGAGCGGAAAGAATTTGAGCGCCTGCTTACGGTCCTGTGTCACCGACTGGACCAAATCGAGGAGCGACTCGACGATAATCTCCAGCACGTTCTGCGCGCCGCGCGGCACTTCCTTCCAATGTTCGACGATGTAACGGGTGACGAGCATGAGAGCGCCAGAGACGATCGCACCAATAAGAAAAGCATTCGTTACCGGAAAGGTACCAAACATGAAGAGTTTTTCTGCCGCAATGGAGATTTCCACCCCGTTAGAGATAAAGTTTAGTTAGATACATTATTTCTGCTTCTTATAGTATATAGGTCCGCATACCCAGATCCCGTTTGGAATCTCTAACGGAGTCCATACCTAAATAGATACAAAAAAGGCGCTCTAAAGCGCCTCTAGTGTACTAATGAAATAAAGAAAGGTCAAACCTTCGATAATTTCTCAGGCTAATTCGGCTGATCAGTCTTCGCAGAATCAGTGAGGAGCTTTCCCAGAGCCTGCAATTCAATCCGTTTCGGTTTCAAGATATCGTTCTTCCCCTTCCAGGCAAGAGGCTCATCGGTCGCTTGGAGCTCAGCCTCGAGGGTGGCTACTTCTTCGGCGAGAGACGTATAGCGCTCCTTCTGCTCAGCGAGACTGAGTGCCTCGCGCGTCGAATCAGAGAAATCGCTGCTACTATCCTGAGCTTCGACCACTGACTGTGATCCAATAGCTTCGACTTTTTCATCAAGATCATAGTACCCGGCCCGAGTAATCCTACCTTTCAGTTTCTCATAAACCGGATCATTGGGACCGCTCTTGATCAATTCTGTCGGATTCTGTAGATTTCTCTCAATCGCTTTTTGGTCCACTGCCATCCGTTCTCCAGTGGCCATAACCGGTGTAGTACTCAAGACCGGCCGACCGTTCACCATCTCTACCTTCTTCGGAGGCTGCGGCCCTTTGGCAGCGGCGACAAAAGCCTCTGCCCGGCCCGGTTCAGGGGTCGATGGACGATCTGACTTGATGACTTTTTTCTTGAAAAACTCGAATCCCCCTTCGAATATGCCGGCCATAAGCTTTGAAGCTAGGAAAGAATTAATTCAACGTCTCAGGAAAGTCCTTGCGATAATCGGCTTCACGGGCGGCGAGTTTCTGTTCGCTCATGAGCGTAGCGACATCCAGGTCACGCAGCTCATTCTGAGCCGTTTTCAAGTCTTGGATCATCCTTGCTGTCTCGGCAGCATTTTCGCCAGCGCTCGGACTCCCAACCATTGCGGTAAGTACTTTCACGCTCGCTGAAACAATCGCTCTTTTTGCCTTATCGGCGGCAACTTTTTCTCGAAGGTCCTGAAGTTCTGCTTCAGCCGCCGCTTTACGGGCAACATTATCGAGATTCTCAGTACTAATTTCCTCCACTTCGACATCAGTCACCTCAACCGAAGCAGCCTTTTTTGTAGTGGCCTCTTGGGCAGCAAGGATTTCAGTAGCCCACGAATCATCTGCCTGGGCGCGACCGGCAGCATTAAGATTACGTTCTGTGGCTGAAATTGGAGGCATTTCTGAGGTTCCCATACATCTTGAAGTTACCTGATTAACGAAATAAATTATAGTACTTTTTTACAGAAAAGTCAATGGCTAGAATCAGCCCGCTCCTCATCCGCCCTTGATGGCCGCGCCTGTCTGGCCCGATTAAGCACGGTCTCGAAATCAAACTCGGTCGTGGTTTTACTTGCCCGATGACGTGGCTCCGGTGGAGGAAAAGACTCTCCCTGTTTGGCCGCTTTGGCCAGCGCCATCGCTTTTTCAAAACTAAATCCTCCCATATGGTTGCTCTTTCATTTCCAGCATACCGCGCTCTAACCAACTCGTCACGAAGACCAAATGGTCATAGAGGAAACACCTGGGGAAAATTTTTCTCGATCGTCGCAACAACGTTTGATTCAGTCGCCCCTTGCAGTTCAGCTATTTTTTTGATTACCTCCGGGACACTGGCCGGTTCATTCCGTTCCCCGCGCTTCGACTGGGGTGAGAGAAACGGGCAGTCCGTCTCGGCGAAGAGCCGATCGAGCGGCACCAGTTTCACCGTCTCTGAAAGATCGTCTTTCGTTCCGATGAGCGATTTCTTTACCGGGTACGTAATATTGGCGGTAAAAGAAAAATACACGTTCGGCAATTCGAGAAATCGTTTGGTCACTTCCGTATCCCCCATATAGCAGTGCAGGACAATAGCTCCCAATTCTTTGCCTTCGGCCGCCAGAATCGTGAGCATGTCTTCGTATGCATCCCGGCAATGGACGATAAGCGGAAGATTAAGCTCCCTCGCAAGCGCGATCTGCGCGAGGAAACCCTCTCGCTGTACGGCTTTCGTTTCTTCAGATATTGCTTCCGATCCCCGGCCGACAAATGACTGTTGCGTGTCGATCACCGCTGGTCGAACATAGTAATCAAGCCCGCACTCGCCGATGGCGATCACTTTGTTCGATTGCTTCGCAAATTCGCGGAGCGCCTCGATGTCGGCCGCGAGATGCTTCACATCCTCCGCGGTCCGAAATTCATGGGGGTGGATGCCGACGCTCGCAAAGATTTCCTGATACGTATCGGCCAGTGCAACACACTGCCGGCTTTCTTCGACCGTGCAGCCGATCGTGAACATCTTGTCGACACCAACCGCATGCGCCCGCGCGATCACGGCGTCGCGGTCTGCGTCGTACGAGTCCCAGTAGAGATGAGTGTGTATATCGTGCATCTACTTGATCCGCTGGAAGAGCGGTTCGACTTTCCCTGTTTTGAGTGCTGTCTCAATCTTTTCAGATGTGGACGGGAGGAATGGCTTAAGAACTTTTGCTAAAAACTCTAAGTCCTCAAGGAATAGATACATGAGTTGAATAAAAGCATGTTGATCTGTTTTTACCAATTCCCATGGCTTGTTTTCATCAAACCACTTATTAAAAGAGGACACTCTTTGTGAAATCACAAAAAGGGCATCTGAAATTCTAAAATCGTGAATTAGCTTCTCAATTTCCTCCTCCGTTTTCTGAATTGTATTTTCCCTATCAACGTTTAGTTTTTTTTCAGAGGGAAGATCTTTCAGTCGTTCCGAAAGCTTCATTACGCGTGAAACGAGATTGCCGAGACCATTGGCGAGATCGGCATTGTACTTCTCGGTCATTTTCTCCCAGGACAAATCACCGTCTTTGCTGTAGGGCAATGCGGTGAGGAGGAGGTAGCGCGTCCCATCGATACCGAATTTCGCGACGAGCTCGTCGGGATAGATAACATTGCCGAGGGACTTTGACATCTTCTGACCATTGATAGTCAGGTACTCATGGGCATAGATCGTCGTCGGGAGTGGTAGATCCGCCGAGAGAAGCATGGCCGGCCAATAAATCGCATGAAAACGAAGGATCCCTTTGCCGATCACATGCACACGCTCGGAATCACCCGCCCAATACTTCTGGTACAGCTTCCCGTCGGAGTGGTAATCAAGCGCGGTGATGTAGTTCGACAGCGCATCCACCCAAACATACATGATTTGTGATTCATCACCCGGCACCGGCACGCCCCAGCCCTTGGCTCGTGCGACGGAGCGCGAGATGGAGAAATCCTCGAGTCCCATCTTGATGAACGAAACCACTTCGTTCTTGCGGTAGTCGGGATAAATTTTCAGCTCCCCTTTTTCGATGAGTGCGAGGAGCTCTTCACTATAATTCGAGAGCTTGAAAAACCAGTTCTCTTCCTCCACCGCTTCCGGTGCGACTTTGTGATCTGGACAGAGACCATCGATCAAATCTTTCTCCGTCTTGAATTCTTCACAGCCGACACAATAGAGACCGCTGTATTTCTTCAGGTAGAGGTCTTCTTTCTTAAACGCCTGCCACATTTTCTGTGCGCCCTCAAAATGCCGCTTCTCCGTCGTGCGGATGAATTGGTCGAAAGAAAGATCAAGCGAACCAGCCAGCGCTTTAAACGTTTCCGCATTCTCAGCGACAAATTCTGCGGTTGGTCGCCCGGCTTTTTCAGCGGCCTGCACATTCTTCAGGCTGTTTTCATCCGAACCGGTGAGGAAATACGTCTCATCCCCACAGAGGCGATGATAGCGTGCGACCACGTCGGTCAGTACTTTCTCCACCGCATGGCCGACATGCGGCGCCGCGTTCACATAGTCGATGGCGGTGGTGATAAAAAATGGTTTGCTCATAATAGTCTCATTCTACATCATTGACAAAGTGTCATTTATAGTGTATACTGTATTGAACAGTGGTTTTACCCTGTTTTGTACCCCTACAACCCGAGGAGATATCCATGGTCCCGACCCAGCATCAACGCTCAGCCTGCATCGACCTCACCGTCTGGCTTCACCTGTCGATGTTCTGGGGTCGCATCAAGGACCCCATCACCTACCTCGCCATCCTCCGCTGGCTCATCATCGAGCCGGTTCCGTGTCTGTCCGAGGACCGACGTCGGCAGCGCCACATCCTTCACCGGATCTGGTGGTACGTGACGAGCGAACGCTTCAAGCGTACAGCTGTCTCGATCGCCATGCTGACGGTTGTGATGCTCACCCTGGTGAGCCTGTACACGGCCGAGTCGGTCAGCTGTTCGACTGGCGGAAGCTGTCTCTTCGCCAGCGCGCACTGGGCCGACTGGCTCTTCGGCAAGTAAGCCGCTGTTCACCGGGGAGATCCCTCCCCGAACCGAAGCCCGATGCACACTGTGTACTCGGGCTTTGAAATTTTTACGACGTGCTTCCAGTATACGCTATCACCGAAAACTCCCCTTTCACTTTATCCGGATGCTCGGTAAAATACTGGATCGCTTCCGCCACACTCCCCCGTATGATTTCTTCGAACATTTTCGTCAGCTCGCGGCCGATGATAATTTCTATTTCCGGTGCGAATGACTGGAGGAGTTCCAGATTCTTCATGAGACGATGCGGCGACTCATAGTACATGACCGGCATCTCACTCGCGACTACACGTTTGAAAAACGTCTCGCGGCCTTTCTTGTGCGGCGGGAAGCCGAGGAACATGAATTCCCGCATATCGATGCCGGCGACCGAGACCAGCGCCGCGACCGCCGACACACCAGGAATTGGCACGACGGCAATACCACGAGCGAGCGCGAGCGAGACGAGCACATTACCCGGGTCCGACAAACCCGGCGTCCCGGCGTCCGTCACGATGGCCACACTCTCTCCGGCTGCGATGCGGCTGAGAAACCCTTCGAGCTTTTTCGCTTCGGTATGTTCATGAGCCGAGAAAACCGAGGTCGTGATCTCATACTTCATGAGAAGCTTCTTCGTCACACGGGTATCCTCAGCCAAGATAAAATCAACTGCCTTCAGTGTTTCGAGCGCCCGAAGAGTAATATCGGAGAGGTTGCCGATCGGTGTCCCGACAACGTAGAGCGTGCCGGTCTCCATATGCTTAGAGCTTTACAAGCTTTTCGAGCGCCTTCTGATGCGCATGCGGCCCGACCACCGCGAGGTTCAAACGCTTATTCGTGAAGATGATCTTCGCGACGCGGAGCACGTCGTCGGCTGTCACCTTGTCGATCGACTTCGCGAATTCCTTCGGGAGGACGATCTTGCCTTTGAGCGTTTCCTGGTTGACGAGGTACTCCACAACATCGTCCGATCCCTCGAGCCCCATGGCGATCTTGCCTTTGATGTATTCCTTCGCTTTTTTCAGCTCCTCCGCTTCGACTTTCTCGGTCGCGATCTTCTTGTATTCGTCGAGGATGACTTCGATCGTCTTTTCCAGGTTCTCGTGCTCGACACCGCACTGCGTCGCGAGATAGCCCGCGTCATGGTAGCTGTCGGCCGAAGTATGGACACTATAGGCGAGGCCGCGTCGCTCGCGCACCGAAAGAAAGAGCCGCGATGACATGCCACCGCCGAGGATGGTCGAGAGGACGGCGACCGCGAACCGGTCCGGATGATTCATATCGAAGGTCCGCACCCCGAGGAGCATATGGGTCTGATCCGTCTTTTTGTGCTGGAGGAAGACACCTGGTACTGACTGCCTGTCAGTCGCCTTCTTGAAGACCGGCTTCTTGCCGCTCCGGATATGTGCGAAACGCTTCTCGATCTCGCGCTTCATCCGCTTCGGATCCATCTTGCCGGCGACACCGACGACGACATTCTCCGAGACATAGCCGCGCGCGAGGTACTTCATGAAGTCAGAACGCTTGAAGGTCTTGATGTTTGATTTCGGTCCAACAATTTCCCAGCCGAGGGGTGTATCGCCGTAGAGGTGCCGTTCCCACAAGTCATTGATGTGGCGCATCGGCATGTCTTCGTACATGTTAATCTCCTGGAGGATGGCACCGCGTTCACGGTCGATCTCCTCCTGTTCAATCTTCGCATTCATGAAGATATCCGAGACAACATCAAGCGCGATATCGGCATGGCGCGCCTCGACTTTCGCGTAGTAGCCGGTTCTGTCCTTGCCAGTATACGCATTGTATTCGGCCCCGACGGCATCAAGCTCCTTCGAGATATCGAGTGCGGTCGGCCGCTTCGTCGTCCCCTTGAAGAACATGTGCTCAAGGAAATGGGCAAGGCCGTTTTCCTTGCGGGTCTCATAGCGGCTACCGACACCGGTCATGACGAGCACGGTCACCGTCTCGGTATCCTGCATCGGAGCGAGAATGATGCGGAGCCCGTTCTTCAAAGTGTGTTTCTTGTAGTTCATGCGTTTCTTGGTTATTTCAGGTTAGTCTGGAAAAATGCTGCGAGGTCTCCGATCTTCACCCGCTCCTGCTGCATGGTATCGCGGTCACGGACAGTGACGGTGCCCTCGAGTTCCTTGTTCTCGCCGAGCGTGTCGAAGTCAATCGTCACGCAGTACGGCGTGCCGATTTCGTCCTGGCGGCGATACCGCTTTCCCACATTGCCGTTGTCATCGAATTCGCAGCGGAAGCTCTCTCGAAGCACGTCGTATACCCCGCGCGCTTTCTCGACGAGTTCAGGCTTGTTTTTGAGGAGCGGGAACACTGCCACCTGTACCGGCGCGAGTTTCTTCGGGAATTTCAAGACGATGCGGGTATCATCTTCAGCGAGCTTTTCTTCAGTGTAGGCATCGGTCAAGACCGCGAGGAAGGTGCGCTCAAGGCCGACCGACGTCTCCACGATCCACGGGATAAATTTCTCATTCGTCACCGGGTCGCGATAGGACAGATCAACACCGGAGAATTTCGAATGCTGGGTCAGATCGTAATCGCTCCGATTGTGGACGCCTTCAAGTTCCTTGAACCCGAACGGGAAATGGTATTCGATGTCCCAGGCGGCCTTGGCATAGAACACGAGATTCTCATGCTCGTGCCAGCGGAGATTTTCCGCTTTAATCCCCAGGTCGAGATAGTACTGGAAACGCTTTGCCCGCCATTCCTCGTAGACGGTGGCCGCCTCTTCCGGTCGGACAAAGTACTGCATCTCCATCTGCTCGAACTCACGCTTGCGGAAGATGAACTGCCGGGCGGTAATTTCATTTCGAAACGCTTTGCCAATCTGGGCGATACCAAACGGCACTTTGACCCGAGAAGAATCGAGCACGTTCTTGAAGTTCACATAGATCCCCTGACAGGTCTCCCCACGTAGGTACGTCGGCTCCGCCGTCCAATCGCCAGTGAAGTTGCCGAGGTTTGATTGAACAAGGAGGTTGAAGCTCTTCGCTTCGGTAAAGTTTGATTTGCCGCATTTGGGGCACTTCACTTTATCTTTATGCTCGGAGAAAAGCACATTGATCTCGGCCTCAGTCATCTTCTCATCAGCAAAGACACCGACGACTTCGAGGAGATGATCAACACGGACACGAGTATGGCATTCGCGGCACTCGGCCAAAGGATCGGAGAACCCGCCGACATGGCCCGACGCTTCCCAGACTTTCGGGTGCATGAAAATCGCGCTGTCGAGACCGACAATATTGTCGTGATCATAGACCATTGCTTTCCACCACGCCTCGCGGATATTTTTGGCGAGCTCGACACCGTACGGACCGAAGTCATAGACGGCGGCGAAACCACCATAGATCTCCGACGAGGGAAAGACGAAACCGCGGCGCTTCGCGAACGAGATGATTTTCTCCATCAGCTTGTCTGACCCTTCCGATGTACTCTCAGCCATAATATTGACGTTTTCAGAGAAAAGATGTAGCGTAACAAGATTCTTTAACAAGTGAATACTACCCGAATTCGCTTGATCCATCAACCGACTCACCAAGGAGTACGACATGAATTCCTGGGACATCATCGCACTTGTTTTCCTTGCAGCGGCCTTATTCATCACTCGCCGCGTATGGAAACATCACCGCGCATGCCCGAGATGTGGCAATCTGGACGTCAACAGCTCATGGTCTTCGGGCCTATGGGGTTGCCCCTGTGGTCAGCAATGGCGACGTGACGGTCAAGGAAGACATCAGGAATCACTCCGGAGACAGGATAACTGGATCCGGATACTCACCTCCGCGATCATCCTCGTCACTGCCGCCTGGGTTGCCTGTATGGTCTCAGGGCTGACCGCTGCCGGAAAGGGCCTCTTCGTCGCTGCGACCCTGTTTCTCTTGGTTCCGCTGTGGAGTGTCAAAACTCCTCCACTCAAGAAGAATCGACGCGAGAAGTAGTCCAACCGTCGACAACCTACTGAAGAAATCATTCGGCGGTTAGGCCACCGACCATCAACCAACTTTCCAGGGGAGACCCATTATGTTCACTGCAACGTATCGTCTCCCCTTGGGAGTAGTTCTTTTCGCCACTTCTTCGTCAGCTGCGGCTGACATCGTACTCGAATCCGATCGGGTTCCAGGACCGATCTTCGTCCTTTGGGCTGCGATTGGCTTCATCGCCCTCGTCCTCATCGGACTCTGGCAAGACAACTTCGTCGACCCGGTCGAGCATGATCGGGCGCAACGGAAAAAGCTCGCCTTCCATCGGGGCCTCGGTGGCTTCATCGCTTTCCTCATCGGCTCCCTATCCGGCGCGGCTTTCGTTTGGGTGTTCGGTCCGATAATCACGCTGTCGACGAAGTCATGGCTGAGTCCTTTCGGTCAGGGCTTCGTGCAATTCACAGCGACGCTCCTCGCGGTGATGGTTTTTGCGCTCTGTGCGCTCTATCTCCCAGTAACGCTTTCCCAGCTGAGGCGAGCGCTTCGAAAGGCACTGTGTAAGGAGCCAACAACCGCTCAGGTCTTGCCATGATTGCCGCTGCCAAAACCGTACCAACCGCAGCGTCAGACGACCCAGGACCCGAGAAAGAGGAAGTTCTCGAACTCGAGGCTGTCTGCAGGACACTCGACCGTTGGCCCGAATCATTCAGTGACGAAGATTTCTGGCTGGTCGCTGGACGCTCCTTTATCGGGATAGTGCTCCGCACAGACGTGCTCGACGGCGACGCGCTCTGGAAACAGCTCACCGCGGAATTCGAGAGAGAACGCAAAACTCTTCGCCGAAGACTCACTCAGCTGAACGCAACACACACGCTCGGCCTCTACACCTTCACGAAAGAGACGCTTCTCGCTCGGATCCTCGAACACCTTATCGCCTACGCGAACTGGAAACGCTCCGAGCTCCACTAGGGCTACCGGGTCCGCCGACCCGGCCACACGCACTTTGTTCATCGAGGTGCGTTTTTCTTTTATCATTCTACTTTTATATTGACAAAGCGTTACTTATTTGCTATACTACTATTTACCTTAAAAAAATCCCTCACCGTCCCAAAACCGGCTTCGGCCACACCAGGAGCACTCATGCGCCAAAAAGACCTCGGCCTCTATTCGATCCAAAGCGCCCTCGCCACGCTCCGGGCAACGGAGCAGCCAAGCTGGGAGCTGGTCGCCAGCATCTCTAGCATCCACTTCCAGGATAACTTTCCCCGCCTGCCGGAGTATCTGCGGGTCCAGAACGTCACCGGCATGATGGCGCTCTTCTTCGACGAAGCCGAGCGCCTGACCCGGGAATTGCCCGGCCGGATGACGGACCCGCATCGCCCGCTCTCCGCTGGCGAAGCAGAAAACCTTGCCGCGCGCATCATGCTGCTGCGCGAAGCTGCGATCGCTGCGAACGCAGCCGTTTTCCCGGCACAGTCTGCGCACCACCGCGATGCAGTCGTGATCCCCATCCGCCGGGCAGCCTGAAACAGGCCGCCACAAAACCGAGCGCCACCCTTTTTGATACGGGTGGCGCTTTCTCTTTCTCTTTTTGATTTTGATTCTTTACATTTTTTCTGCACGAAGACGCTGCATCAGCTCGAAATAGAAGGCAAGATTATGAAGCGTGGCGAGTCTCCCAGCGAGCGGCTCATCGACCGAGAACTCATGACGCAGATATGCCTTCGAGTATTCCCGGAGCATCGGAATCGGACTCTCGGGATCAATTGGTGAGAAGTCTTCACGGAATTCCTCGCTCGTCAGGTTCTTGGCCGTATAAAAGCTTCCGGATGTATCAAGTACCTCCCCGGTCCAATAGAAGAGCCGGCCATGACGGCCTTCACGCGTCGGGATGACGCAATCGAACATGTCCACCCCGGCTCGGACAGCCATGACGATTTCCTCCGGACGGCCGAGTCCCATGAGATAGCGCGGTTTATCGACCGGGAGATGGGGCAGGGTTGCAGCGAGAATATCTGGTAAAGTCTCGCGCGGCTCCCCGACTGCGACGCCACCAATCGCATAGCCATCAAAACCGATTGTCACCAGTTCCTGTGCTGACTGCTCGCGGAGGAGCGGATACGTCGATCCTTGGACGATACCGAAAAGAAGTGGTCTGTTTTCCATAAGACCGAGTTCGACGATCCGTTTTTCGAGATGTCTCTTGGCCCGAGCTGCCCAACGAGTGGTGCGCTCGAGTGAGGAAAGCGCATAGTCTTCGGTACACGGATACGGCGGACACTCGTCGAGAACCATGATGATGTCCGACCCAAGATTGAGTTGGATATCGACTGATTTCTCTGGTGAAAGGAAATGCGTATCACCATTCGTCGGATCCTGAAACTCGACACCTTCCTCGGTCAGTTTCACACCGTTTTTCCCGAATCGCTCCGCCGCACGGGCTCCCAGCGAGAAAACCTGAAATCCTCCTGAGTCGGTCAGAATCGGTCCGTCCCAGCGCATGAATCGGTGAAGATTGCCAGCGCGTGCGATCAGGTCATCGCCGGGCCGCAGCCACAAATGGTATGTATTACCAAGGACGATTTCCGCACCGAGCATTTTTAGTTCTTCAGCGGTCAGATGTTTCACTGCGCCCCGGGTCGCAATCGACATGAAAACCGGCGTCTCGACAACGCCGTTTCTCGTTTTTAATTTCCGCATTCTTTCCGTTGGCATTCCGTTTCTCTCGTTCTGGTATTACTGAGCAAAAACCTCTCCGCCACCCACTGCTTGAACTCCTGCATCCTCGAAAAGATTTGATTTCTTGATCGGAAGCGAGCGTTCGAGAGCCTCTCCCGTCCACTGATCTTTCGCTCTGAGCGAAAGAGAGTTTATGAGATTGATCTCATCGTTACCCGCCTGACTCGGATCAGGTGTGATACCGATCTGAATAGTGAGCTCGGCCATAGATAATTCGCGCGGTGCAATCGCTCCGATCGTCCAGTAGAGCTCTCCGGTCCGATCGTTGTATCCGACCGTTCCATGGGTGACATTATGCGTTTTTATATACCGCGCCTGGCCGGGTAGAACCAAATTCACGACCGCCTCCTCAAGAGAATTAATCGTGCTGCCAGCCCGGATAACAAGCGTATATTGGGTCTCTTGGCCGACCCGAAGCGGTATAGGTCCGGTATTGCCGTAGCCATCGAAATGGTAGCCCCGAAGATCAAATATCGGCGCTGTCTTCACTTTGAACGTCACTCGATTGCTCGCGATGATCTTGTTGGCGCCGATCGGGGTTGGTACATCCGGACTATCGATCTTGGCGATTGATTCAACTTCGATATTGCTTTGATTATAGAGCGCTAGGTCTTTCCGCACCGGGACGGAAAACCCGATCATCCCCCCCTGTCCCGGCTCGATGAGCGAGAGCTGCTTCCGGTCGGAAGCGCGGAAAATAACCTGTTTCTTCTGTACGTTATACGTCCCACCGGAAAGCTCGAGCAAACCAACGTCAAAGTATTTCGGGTCGAGATCGACAGTGACGATCAAATCCCGGAGGCCGACATCACCGTTGTTACGGAAAAAGATTTCGTATGCCAATCCCTCCCCTGGTCCGGCCGACTGGAATGTCTCACTGTTGATCTTTTGGGAGATAACGAGTGGTGAAGCAATAATCTTCGTCTGACGGACGATATCGGCATACGAAAATAATGAGCCATCACCCTGAGGAACGCCGAGCTCGGCAATGACGCGCTTCACATCTCCCTGGGCACCGGTGATAACCCCTCGCACTGTCACCGTATCGGATTCTCCTGGAGAAAGACGGAAAATCTTCCAGACATTATCATCACGGCTCGGCCGTGGCACGAGTTCTTTTGTCGTAAACCCTTCCGGATAACTGAGGCGGAGCTCTAGATTCTCGACGGTGACAGCGCTTTCGTTACGGTAGGTAACGACATAGTCAGCAAACTGTCCATCGCCAGCCTGGAGCGGCGCTGAAAGATCGATGATGAGCGATGACCCCTCGACCGCGATGCTGTAGCGGTTCTCAAAATCCACCTTACTCGTCACGCCGCTCGGCGCGGCTCGGAGGGTTGCCGTAATGAGCGCGACCTGATCCTGGAGTGATTGGAAAGAACCCTTGATCTTCACACTCGACAGACTCGATTTCTCGATCGTTCCGAGCTGGAGCGTCGCGCGAGATGCGCTGGTCTCGAAACCGTTCTCGGCAACAAGGCGAAACATCGTCGGGTAGGTGATGATGAGTTCAGCATCCTCGAGATCAACCCAGTTATTGTTTTCGAAGCTGATTGTATATTCGACAATCTTATTACTATCGGTTTCCTTCGGCCCATTAATGGTGATTTGGACATTTTCCGGCGCGAAGAGCCAGCCGCCTGCCTTGAAAAATACCCCGGCAGCAAGTGAAGTAAGTGCGGCGATACCAAGCCCGATGGCGAGCTTCCGAGGAATGCGGAAACGAGGAGTTTCAAGCTGCACTTCTGGACTGATAGGGACTTCATGCTTCTCCTCGCCGCCCCAGGCTTCGCCCAAAGGCACATCGCTCGCCGGTTTTGGTTCGGATGTCGGTAAGACAGATATGCCCGGAGTCACCGGCGATTCATCTTGCTTTCCACCGTCACTATCCGTGACACGGCTATGCAGTTTTTTATTGATATCCTCGAGCGACATAGGCAAGTATTTTCTTCATCTTATCAGAGCACTGAGGTCAAAGAAAGCGCTAGCGGCGGATCCAGCGTTCATAGACCAGTCGGAGTCTCGACAATTCGTCAAGTGTCTTCTCATCAACGACGATCTTGACGAGCTGATCAAATCGCGCCCGGGTGATGAGACGGAGTGCTTTGATCGCGTTCTCCGATATCAGATGCCGGTCACTGACTGCATCAACATATGTTTCCTTTATGACCCCACCAGCCTCGAAACTCATAAAGAACCGTTCGCCGCCATTGAGCGCCTCACCCGAATGGGCACAGAGAGCAAGTTCCAGCCTGTAGCCGAGGTGAATGAACAGCTGATAGTATGCCGCCTCAGTCAACAGCCGCACTTCCATTTCCGTTCCGGATCGAGCCGCGATCGCTTCAGCCGTATCGAGGTACTTTCTGATGATTGTAAAGAGTATCTCGTCTTTCTCTTCCGGTTCGATAATCCGATCGACATCCGACAGATAGCGCGCGAGCGGACGGAGGAGAAGGGGCGACTGATGGATCGCTGGATAGGATTCCTCGAGGACGGCCCCCGTGATCCGTCCCGTCCCGCGGGTCCGTGCCATCATGATCTCAGAAAGGGTCGCCGTCTCGAGGGAGCTCGCAAGCTTGGCTTCGGCCTTACGTACGCCCTTAGCGATCGCTGTCACCTTCCCTTGCTCACGTGTGTAGAACGTATAAAAGCGGTCGGTTTCGCCCACTTCGCGCTTCCGGAGCATGATGCTGGTAAATCGGTATTCCATACGCTGTAGCGTAGCCCGGCTCATCACGGACAGCAAGTATCGCTCCGGAGAAAAAGTAAAGCCCGTCTGCGCAGTGTGCGAGACGGGCGATGATTCGGCGAGGCCCTCCGAAAGGCCTACCGAGATGGAACTGGTCGCAGTACGACCGCCGTTGTCGCCACGCGATTACTTTCAGCGTGGGTAACTTTACGACTCCGAGGAAGAGTCGGGCGATTAACCGGGGCATTTGCTCCCGGATGCAGTTCTTTTTCTATGAGCCGCTGCGCCCAAAGCACCGCCTGGGTGTATGGGAAGGCATGGGCATCGAAGCCCTTCTGGCTCACAACGACTGAACCGATGTTGTAGTGGGCTGTTGCCTTGGCAACGTTATTTCTCCACATACGCAGGTTGTCGGCGAGATGATCAATGCCGGCACGGATGCCTTCATATGGATCGAGACGATCGTTGAGGCCGAACTTCTTCGCCGACCCCATCGTGAATTGCTTCACGCCGGTACAGCCGGTTTCCGAGATGGCATCGGGGCGGCCGCCTGATTCGACCAGGATGACCGCTTCGACGAAGCTTTGAGGAATGTGCGGATACCGCTTGAGGTTCTCTGCGATCGTTTCGCCGTAGTTCTCACGGATGCACCGGAGCCGGTCGACATTCGAGAGTTTGCCGTCGTAGAGGCAATCCGCATTTTTCAGTGGAAACTTCGCTTGCTGAGCGGCACGGATCTTCAGCTGGAGCCGATTCATTTCGGCGAGTCCGGCCCGCGAGATTTCACCTCTGATCTGCTGCCCACGAAGAGCGGCGATGCGGTAGATTTCGCGGTGATAGACCACGGAGAGCGGACGGGCGTCAGCTGCTGCGGCATCGACCGGAGAGACTGCTGCCGATTGAGAGGCGGCGCGTTCTGCCGGACGGAGCTCGACGACGGTCACCGGAGTGATCGGTTGCGGCTGCGAGGCAGAAGGGGTCGGCACGGATGCGGCGAGCGCGACTGCTGGAGCAGCGATTGGAGCCCGAGTGGCTTCAGTGCGAGAAATATGTTTTCCCGAAGAAGCCCCGCCATTACTGACAAGCTCCCTCGGGGAAACACTTTGTTTCACCAAAACCGAGGGAGCGTTGCCGAGGCAACCGTTTGTGAACTTCAGGACGGTGCGCCCTGCATAGATCTTGTCGGGATCAGCGATGTCATTCTCGCGAGCGACCACTTCGTAATCGTCGCGGCAGTAAGGCTTCAGGATACCGATGAGCGTCTGGCCGGTTTGCACCGGATGGACGATTTCTTCGGGCTCCTGCGAGGCCAGGGCCGACTCGGCTGTGAGCGGAGCGACAAATGCTCCGGCTTGTTCCGCCGAAGCCACGAGCACCGGACGAATTTCGAGCGGAGCGCGGGCGACTTCCGACTGGAATGGAAGCACGAGTGAGGACACGGCTGGGAAACGACTGGTCCCGAGCGCAAAGAGCGGAATCGCGAGGAAAGCGAGTACTGTCAGGACCATCACGACCTGGATACTCGTCTCGGTCATCGGCTTGCCATCGATGAGCTGGCCTTTCAGGTCAGTCAAAGCTGAACGAATGTTCATGGTTCTTCTCCTTCTACGGAACAGCAACTAAAACACAAAACAGGGGCTTTTGACTCCTTCAAAACTTGCTTGATTTGTTAAGAGTACTGGACGTCGTACTGTATACCGTAGCTCTCGATATGTCAAGAGTATTTTGGCTCATCCAAGCCAAAACTGAGTATTTCCTTCTTTTTTCCCCTTATTTACGCGGTTTTTTTTCAGGGTGAAGGCAAACGACTCCCCTTCAATGTCAGTCGTTTCCGAGTAATCAGCATCAGCAAGGACGCCTGATTGGACGGAAGTTGCAAGGACTTCATGAGCAATGAGTTCGGCAAGTTCTACATTTGCAAAGATTGTTTCTTTGCCGGTATAGCCTAGCGTGATGCGGTCCTCGACATTGAATCCCGCTTTCTTGCGACCCTCTTGTATTGCCCGGATAATTTCCCGCGCTTCCATTTCAAGTTTCAGTTCGGGAGTGATATTTGTATCCAAGACCACCTGGTCAGGAGCGAGCTTTCCACTAAGTACTAACAATTTAATATTCAACTCCTCAACAATCACATAGTTGAATTCGATATTTCCTTCTCCATCAACCAGGTCTTTATATTTTTCTCCAAACTCAAGACTAAACAGTGGCTGACGAACTTTTACCTTTTTCTCTGCACGCTGTTGTAAACCAGTAGCTACTAGCTCTCTAACCAATCGGACTTTCTGATTTAGCTTCTCATCAATCAGTGATTCATCCGCAACCGGATACTCAGCAAGGTGGACGGATTCTTTGCCGGTCAGATTGCGATAGATTTCCTCAGCGAGGAATGGTGTGAACGGTGCCATCAGTTTCGCGAGTGTAACGAGGACAGTATAGAGTGTCTGATAGGCTTGTTCTTTGTCGCCATCGTCTTCACTCTTCCAAAAGCGCTTCCGGCTCCGTCGGATGTACCAGTTGGAGAGGTTATCAACGAACGGTCCGAAGGCTCGCGTCGCCCGATTCAGTTCGTACGCTTCCATCGCTGCGTTCACTTCACGAGTGAGAAGCTGCAGTTCGGACAATATCCAACGGTCGAGGAGATTGTCGGACGCTTTCGCATCTGCCTTCGACTCCCAATTGTCGATGGCTGCATAGGTCGTGAAGAACGAGTACGAGTTCCAGAGCATGCGGAAGACATTGCGCTGGATGTCGGACATATCGCGCTCAGAGAAATTCAGATTCTCAGCCGCAACCACCGGTGACGACAAGAGATAGTAACGGAGCACATCCGAGCCGTACTTGTTCAAGATTTCCATCGGGTCCGGATAATTCTTCAGCTTCTTCGACATCTTCTTGCCGTCTTCCGCGAGGACAATGCCGTTCACGACGACATTCTGGAACGCATTACTATCCTTTATTCCCGTCCCGATGACATGCTGATAGTAGAACCAGGCGCGCGTCTGATCGACACCCTCCGCGATGAACTGCGCCGGAAACGTCGCATCGAACAGTTCTTTGTTTTCAAACGGATAATGTTTCTCGGCATACGGCATCGAGCCTGAGTCGAACCAGGTGTCGAGCACATCCGGCACGCGATGCATTACTCCCCCACACTTCGCGCACGGCACAGTCACTTTGTCGACGATGTGCTTGTGGAGGTCATCAACTTTCACACCGCTCGCTTCTTCAAGTTCGGTGGCCGAGCCAAAAACGCGTAACTCGCCGCAATCGCATTTCCAAATCGGCATCACGCTCGCCCAGTAGCGCTGGCGACTGATGGACCAGTCACGCGCACCCTCGAGCCATTTTCCCCAGCGACCTTCCTTGATATGCGCTGGCGACCAATTGATGTTCTCTGCGAGCTCGAGCATCCTCGGTTTGATTTCCGTCACCTTCACAAACCACGATGAAGTCGCGTAGTTGAGGAGCGGCGTATCGCAGCGCCAACAGTGTGGGTAGCTGTGCTCATATTTTTCTTTGGCGAAGAGTGTTCCTGCTTTGGCCAGGTACTTGATGATCTCCACATCCATCGCGGACGGATCCTCTTTACTCTTCACCGGCCGGCCGGCGAAGTCCGTCACCTCAGCTTTCATACTGCCGTCCATATTCACATGCTGCACCCAAGGTAGATTATTCGCACGGCCTAACTGCATGTCGTCCTCACCAAAGGCCGGTGCTTCATGGGCGATGCCCGTCCCCATCTCAGTCGTGACGAAATCGGCGTGATAGATCTTCCATCCGTTCTCGCGATGCTTCAAGCTCTCGTCCTTCGCGTAGTAATCAAAGAGCGGTTTGTAGGAGCGACCAACCAGTCTCGATCCTTTGCATTCCTCAACAACCACGTATCCTTCTTCCCCGAAAATATTTTTTAATCGGTCTTTAGCGATAATAAAACGCACGGTTTCACCGACCCCCTCGTCTTTCTTTTCAACTGTGACGTAGTCGATATTTTCATTCACCGCGAGCGCCACATTGCCCGGAAGCGTCCATGGCGTCGTGGTCCAAGCAAGCACTGAGGTCTTCACCGACTCACCAAGAAGTTCAAACTCGGCGGTCACCGCGAGGTCCTTCACGTCCTTGTAGCCCTCAGCGACTTCGGACTGCGACAAGGTCGTCTCGCAGCGCGGACAGATATGCATGGTGCGATAGCTCTCGTAGATGAGTCCTCGGTCCCAGAGCGACTTGAACACCCACCAGACGCTCTCCATGAAGTCACGGTCCATGGTGCGATACGCATTTTCCATATCGGCCCAGCGGCCGAAGCGACGCATCACCTTCTTCCACTCCGCGACATACTCGAGCACTTTCGAACGGCAGATCTCATTAAATTTCTCCACGCCCAAAGTCTCGATCTCTTTCTTATGAGAAATATCAAGCTCTTTTTCCGCAATGTTCTCAATCGGAAGTCCATGACAATCCCAGCCCCATTTACGCTCCACCTGGTAGCCACGCATCGTCCAGTAGCGCGGAACGAGGTCCTTGATGGTACTCGCGACGATGTGCCCATAGTGGGGCGTGCCCGTCGCAAAGGGCGGCCCGTCATAAAACGCATAACGGCCACGGGGCGCTGGCTTGGCGACCGACTTTGCGAAGATATCCTTATCCTCCCAATACTGAACAATCTCTTCTTCGAGCTTCGGGAAGTTTACTTTGGCGTCGACTTTTTTGAATGACATAGATTTAGAGAAAAAAGAAAATCCTCAACACACATGTGCTAAGGACGATTTTCATCGTGGTACCACCTCGCTTCTCCGCTCGAGCGGACTTCATACAGGCTGTGACGGGCCGACCCGCTGGGTTCTACTCGCTTCACTCGAAGCCTTCTTCCCATGGCCTGGTCCGCCGAGGCGGACCGAAGGAGTGATAGCTCCTTCATGACCAGAATCAATTGTGGCCCCAGACTATCACGGAAACAGTGCTCCGACAACTCCAGTGCTAGAGCTCATCCGCCCGATGGGCTGACATGTTGCGATGGATGATCTCGTCATTCTTGATTGTGACAAAGAGCTCATACTCGCTCTTCACGTGGCGGCCGTAAAACTCCAAGAAGTCGATCATAACCGGTTTATTCTTCAATTCTTCCGCGTGCTTTTCGACGAAGATGGAATACTGCGAGAATGCATGATCTTCGAAAAGATAGTTGAGCTGGAGCGAGCTTTTCGGGCTGAAGAGATAGAGGATGAATGAAGCGGCCGCATAGCCGAAGGAGAAGAGCAGCGGAATGAGCGTGTGCCGGATGAAGCCATCCTCGCCGTACTTCTTCGCGAGCTGCGATAGCACGACGACGTGCATCGTCTCATTGTCCTGTGATGATCGACCGAAGCGCGACGTCTTGGAAAGCTCGATCGCTTTCTGTTCATTCGAGTAGAACATGGTGAGCAGCATGTAGCTCGCCACTTCCCATGACTGGTACGGGATGCGCGCGATCACCTCGACCGCTTTGAATTTGCCGTATGATGGATCGCGGCCGTAGACGAGATTGCCGCAGGTCACAAGAATGCTACCAAGGATATGTGGAATGAGTCCGACCCGATAGCCATCATAGGATTTCTTGTATTCCTCGAGCTGGATCGCATCCTCGAGCGTTTTGAGGAGCGCTTCGTGCTGTGCTTTGTCCATAAAAAAATTCGGTGACCCGATTATTCACTCATTTTACCATCGCCGGATTATACGAGCGAACCTCGCTCTCTCTCACGATGAGGCACGATGCTTTCTCGGGAAACCAGCGGCCATCCCCCTGCTCCGAACCGATCGGCTCACCGATGAGCTCGGCATACATTTCCTGAAGCGTGTCGGCATGCGAGACAATCACGATTTTTTTCCCCGAAAAAGAAGCGGCTGTCGCTTCGAGAAAAGCTCGGACGCGCGCCCGGATATCCATATAGCCTTCGACACCGAGCTCGGGTGCCCCTACGGCTCGCGTTCCGTTCGTCTTCATAAATTCGACGAAAGCCTGATGGCTCGTCTCCTCGAAACTCCCGAAACCGGCCTCGCACAGTCGTGGATCAATCGCGAGCGGGATGTCCAACATATCATGCAGAATTTCAGCGGTCTGCCGGGCCCGCAAGACAGGCGATGCAACGATAAAGTCCGGATTTTCGTTTCGAAGATAGAGAACTGTCTGGGCGACCATCGCCCGCCCGGTTTCCGTCAGCGGGTACTCGCGCTTGCCCGTGCCCGAATTCAAAAGACCGAGGACATTATTTTCTGCCTCGCCGTGACGGACCAGAAAATAGATGTTGGAGCTATATTGCGCTTGCATAGAGCATAGTGACAGATTGGACGGCATCGTAGATATCGAAACCGAAGGCGAAAACGAAAGCGCCGACCACGATCACATAGACCTTCGCAGCAAAAACCCAAGCGTACGTGTCCTCGCGGACTTCTTCTTTTTTCGGCATGGCGTTTGTTTCGGTATTACATTTTTTCCGGTGCCGACACGCCCATGAGACGGAGCGATTCCTCGAGGACTGACTTCGTCGCGCCGATGAGTGCGAGGCGCGCCCCTGAGAGTTCGGCATTCGTCTCGTCGATCACTTTGCAGTCGGCATAGAATGAATGGAGTCGGTCAGCAAGCCGGACCGCATACTGCGGCAATTGGTGCACTGTTTTTTCACTTGCCATACGCTCGATGAGTTCCGGAAACGCCATGAGCTCGCGCATGAGGAGTCGCTCTTTGGGATGCGTCAGAAGGCCAAGTGCGACCGTTGATGCCCTTAGGCTTGCTTCGGCTGCTTTCCGTTCGATGCTCGAAAGTCGCGCGAAGGCGTACTGCACATAGTAGACCGGGTTCTTCTCGCTCCGTTCCTCAGCGAGGCCGAGATCGAAGTTCATGTGGGTATCGGGCGAGTACATGAGGAAGAAAAAACGCGCCACATCATGTCCGACTTTCTCGATGAGCTCATCGATGGCGACCACATTCCCCGCGCGCTTGCTCATGCGCACCTCGACGCCGTCTTTGACGAGTTTCACCAGCTGCACGATGAGAAAATGAATTTCCCCGGTAAAGCCGAGCGCTCGAGCGACGGCTTTGAAGCGACCGATATAGCCGTGGTGATCCGCGCCCCAGGTCTCGATGAGCATGGTGAATCCCCGCTCCATCTTGTTCAGGATATAGCCCGCATCCGAAGCAAAGTAAGTCTTTGATCCATCACTCTTCACCAGCACCCGATCCTTGTCATCGCCGAACTCGGTAGTCTTGAGCCACAAAGCTCCATCTTGTTCAAAAGTCAGATCCTTTTCTTTCAAGATACCGAGCGCCTTGTCGACATAACTATCTTCGACGATCTTCTTCTCGGAGGTCCAGACATCGAAATGCACCCGCATCGTATCCTGTACGATCGGCTTGATCATCTCTTCGAGGACGATTACCGCCCCCTTCTCCCCAGCCGTACGGACATCAGACTCACCTTTCAAGCGTTCAGCCAGCGCTTCGATGTATTCTCCACCATAGACCGCTTCGCTGTCTTTCAGGACGCTATGGCCGAGTTTCATCACCTGTTCCCCCGCATCGTTCACGTAGTACTCATTCGTCACATCATAGCCGGCTTTCTTCATGACCCGCGCGAGGCTGTCGGCATAGAAACCACCACGGCCATTGCCGAGGTGGAGCGGTCCGGTCGGATTGGCGGAAATGAATTCATTGTTCACCTTCTCCCCGTCGCCCAGCATCGAGTTCCCATAGCGGCTGCCTTCTTTCAAGATATGAACAAGACAGTCCGCGTAGGCTGCATCGCTCAAGTAGAAATTGATATGTCCAGGTCGGACAGCTTCAGCCTTTATGCGACCAGCAAATTTACTATTCAACTCGGTTACAACATCCTCTGTAAAATCCCAACCATCCCGAAATGTGCCTGTTACCATTTCATCAGACCGCACCTTTCCCTTAGATTCTTCACTGAAATAAGCTGCTCTTTTTTTCCATACCTGCATCGTGGCATTCGTCGTGTAGTCACCAAATCGTTCATCTTTTGGGCGCTCGACAAAAATTCTAGGTAGCTCAAACTGCCATCTCTCAGCAAAGACATGTTGGGAATTTTTTGATGGCCAGGCATCAATAACTTCTCGAACTGCTTGTTCAATTTCTCGCTTCATACTCCCTACCGTAGCGGAAAAAAGCCAAAAAGTGAAGCCTCAAATGTTATTACCCTTCGACGAGTTCAGGGTTGTTTGCCTGAAGCAAACAAAAAGAAAACTGCCGCACATCCTGTTGGGATATGCGGCAGCGAAGGGATGTAGCAGCGAGGTTCGGCTGGCGAGCTAGCGCCGGGTGCAGGCGCCGCAGTATTCGCCGAGGTTGAGTACTCGGCCGGTTCGAACGTGGTACAGGATCCACACGTAGTTGACCGGCACCTCGGTACTCGAGATCGGGTCATACGAGGCGAAGCCGATGAGCCAACCGTCGCCGAATTCACGGACATTGCGGAGCGTCGCCGGAAGGTTCGCACCGGTTCGCTCGATGCGAAGGTCGGGAAGCAGCGCCCGACGGCCGCCGACGAAGAGCGTCGAGCGGCCCGAGTCGTCCGCATACGCGTACTCATGCACGAGAACGACATCCGTCCCGTCGATCATCTGACCGCGATGGCCGTAGACGAACCAGTGGTACTCGTCGTAGATCACCCGTTCGCCGAAACGGACGATGAAGTGGTCAACCGGAACGCTCGCATCGCGCGACCATTCAAGGCCAGGCGCCGTACCCGAGCCGTCACGGAAAACATCAGTCGCGGCCTCATGAAAGGCCTTTTCGGCTGCCTTGGCCGTTTCTGGCGGAGGATTGATATCCTCCCAGTCTCCCCCACCGCAGCCGGTGAGGGAAAGAATGGCGATGAGCGCCATGATGAAGATATGAGGGATCTTGCGCATGGCGCTCTCCTGGTGAAGTTGAAAAAGGGGCTCGTGGCCCGGACAAATTCTTGCGGTATAATAGTAGCAGAAAATATTCAATATGTCAATAGTTTTGAGTAAAAGAAAGCTGCCGGCACCTGGAGGGGTACACGGCAGCGGTGTTGCAGGTCGGTCGGCTGGTTCAGCCGCCGAAGGCCTGGATGAGGCTGCTCACGTACGCGTAGACGGTACTCAGGATGATCACAGACATGACCGGACCGGCGAAGCGCTGGTCGATCGAGGTGGCGAAGGGGTGCAAATTCATGGAGTACTCCGAGGGTACGCATCGACGACTTGTCGACTTTACATATTACTACTTTTGGTGTATATTGTCAACTACCGGAAGATTCAAAGAATGGCTTTACACGGCCATTTCTGGTATACAGAAGCTAGATAAGTCTATGAAACCAGGCAAAGAAATCGCCTACAATCGCCGCGCTCCCTTTGATTACGCCCTCCAGGACCACTATGAGGCGGGCTTGGTCTTGACCGGCGGCGAGGTGAAGAGCGTGAAAACCGGCCATGCCAGCCTCAAAGGCGCCTTTGTCACGATTCACGGCACCGAACTCGTCCTGACGAACGCCCTCATCCCCCGCTATGCCCGAGCCAGCGTGAAAATCCACCATGATGACCGCCGGCCGCGCACCCTTCTCCTCCGGCGCTCGGAAATCCGTAGTCTCATCGGAAAAGCCCGGACTGAAGGCTTGACTTTGATCCCGATTCGTCTGTATATTAAGAGGCAACTCGTGAAGCTTGAATTTGCCGTCGGCAAGGGAAAAAAGCAGCACGATAAGCGCGCTGATATCGGCAAGCGCGAGAGCGATCGCCGCATCCGCCGCGAGATGAAGAATTACTAAACCCTCCCCGCCCGAAACCCTTCGCAAGAAGTGTTGTGGGCGGGGGTTGTCTAGACTCGACAGAACGCACTTTTAAAATAGGCAAGCCGATCTTGAGAACATGATCGTAAAACTCGTTCTCACGATGATAACTGCAAACTTCATCACCAAAGCAAAGAACGCAATCGCGCAAGCGTTTGCTCCGTCTTTCGCTCCTGCTCTCGCCTAATATTGCGCGAAGCCATCGGACTCCCGATTCTCAATAGGGAAACTCTGGTGCCATAACCATTGAGACGACGCGAGGACATTTCTTTTTCTTTACGCCTCAAGTTGTATTGCCAAAGAAAAGCTGACGAAAGGATTTTGTGCGCTTTCTACCTTTTGTCTGTAAACAAAGCACACTACGCTTGTAGTCTATTTTGGAATACCGTTACTGGACATGGGTGCAATTCCCATCAACTCCACTAAGTTTTTATCGTTACCCTCGTGAGACGAAGAAGGCACCATCGCCCGAAACCGAAAGTCGTTGTCAAACAACGTTACCGCGTGAACGAGCAGATCCTCGCCGCGGAGGTTGTCGTCATCACGGAAGAAGGCGAAAATCTCGGCACCATGGCGCCGGCGGTGGCGATGGTCATCGCCAAGGAAAAAGGCCTCGATGTCGTCGAGGTTTCCCCGCAGGCCGTACCGCCTGTCTGTCGTATCACCGACTACGGCAAACTCCAGTACCAGCAAGCAAAGCAGGCTCAGGTCGCCAAGACGAAACAGAAGAAAGTCGAGACTAAGGGTGTCCGTCTCGGCTACCGAACCGAAAAGCACGATCTCTTTTTCAAAAAATCCCAGGCCGAGAAATTCATGCTCAAGGGCAACAAGGTGAAGATCGACCTGATGCTCCGCGGCCGCGAGAAGGCGATGGGCGACAAAGCGAAAGAGAATCTCCTTGCCTTCGTAAAATCGATCACCGTCCCCCACAAGATCGAGGAGAACGTAACTCGGGGGCCGCGCGGATTCAGCATCCTCATCGTGCCCGAGTAAACAGCGATTATCTATAATGAATTTAAACGAGAGAACCTTATGCCCAAGATGAAGACGAAGAAGAACGTATCGAAGAAGTTCAAAGTCACCGGAACCGGTAAGCTGAAGCGCCGATCGACGGGCCAGAACCACTACAATACCCGCGATACCGGCAAAGCGACCCGAGCAAAGCGCGGCGACCATATCGTCCTCGCGGTCGACGTAAAGAACGTCAAGCGAGCCCTCCTCAAGTCATAAATGAGGATTTGCTAGGCGAGAGATTTGACTTCTTTCCCTTTTTGAGACAGAATAGAGCATTCCTAAATTCGATTTTTTCACCGTATGTCCCGAGTCAAGCGCGGCGTAATGACCAAAAAGCGCCACAACAACATCCTGAAGAAGGCTAAAGGCTACCGCTGGGGCCGCAAAAAGCTCTTCACGAAAGCCAAGGAAGCCGTCATCAAGGCTGGGAAGTACGCTCGCCGTGACCGCCGAGCCAAGAAGCGCACCTTCCGCGCCCTCTGGATCGTCCGCCTCAACAATGCTCTCCGAGAGAACGGCACGAGCTATGCTAAATTCATTGCTTTTCTGAAGACCAAATCCATCGCCCTCGACCGCAAAGTTCTCTCAGAAATGGCCGTAGAGAACCCAGCCGTCTTCACTGCTCTCGTCAAGAACGTCCTCGGGAAATCTGGAAAGGTAGAGGAGAAAAAAGAGGCCGTCACTAGCAAATAAGTACTTCTCAATCTTCGATAAAAAGCTCCCTTGTTGGGAGCTTTTTCTTTTCGCATTGTAAGCAAAAGAAAACCGCTCGTATGACGGAGCGGTTCTCACCAAAAGTAAGCGGTCTTACTTGAGATATTTGTCGACCGTCGACTTAAACTGAGCGAGCGGGAGGGCGCCAACGACAACTTCGCCATCAACCATACCATCAGCAGAGAGCTTACCGATGATAAACGATGGGGTGCCATTGACTCCGACCGCCTGGCCGTCAGCCATGTCCTTGGCGATTTCATCCTTGAATTTCTCTTTGGTCGCGCAGTCTTTGACGCTCGTCGCATTCACGCCAGCCTGCTGGAGAATCTCATTCATCTTCTCGTCCGCTACACCCTTGCCGTTCGAGACGGTATTCTCGAAATACAGCTTGGAGAACTTGAAGTAGGCCACATCCCCTTTCGCTTCCTTGACGCACTGTGCGAGATTGGCCGCAAGACTCGCTTTCGGCTCATGAAATGGGAGCGGATAGTCCCGGAAGGAGATGACCGCTTTGCCTGTGTCAACATAGTCCTTCACCAGGGTGTCATAGGTATCCTTATGGAACTTCTGGCAAAATGGGCACTCGAAGTCGCTGAATTCGATAATGGCGACTTTCGCTTTCTTCCGATCCCCCATTACCGCGTCATCATCAAGCGAGACCTTGGCCATCTGAGGACCGGCCTTTTCGCCTGACGGATTAGCTGCGGTCGGTGCGGCGGATGGCGCTGGTGTGCCCGTAGAAACGCCCGGCTTCATCGAAACCAGGATGCCTGCCGTCACCATGAGGCCGGCCAAGAGAACGGCTCCGGCGACGATCCAAGCACCTTTCTCTTCCTTTGTTCCTGCACAATTGCAAGAGCCCTTGTTTGAACAACAGCTTCCCGAAGCAGACTGGATGTCCGCTTCGACTGGAGACTTCATCTCATCCATACGAAATAGAGCAGTGAAAAATTAGCCTTTCCAGTATACCAAACTCTGAGAGTGGCCGCACTCTAGGAGACAATCGGTCCTTGCGGGCCGCGGGGAGAATTCTCAACCGGAGATGCTTCGGCAGGCGCCAACGTCTTGGAGCGACGATAGTCTTCGGCTATGAGACGGATTGCCTCGACCAAGGGCGGCAGAAAGTTCCTCCAGGCCAGTGCTTTTGCCCCGATGTAAGAACCGATCAGTATACCCGCTTCGGCAAGTGCGATCGGCGTCATCTCCTTCACGATGAACCGATGGAGGATAGCGAAGACGAACATGAGGTAGACTGTTCGATGCAGAAGTTTCCACTTCGGACCGAGCAGGCGCTGAGAAAGAGCATTCGAAGTAAAGAGGAGCGGCAAAGTCAGCGCATAAGCGAGAAGTCCGAAGATGTAACGCGGGTCTTCGCCCCAAAAATTCCCCGCTAGGACTGGCACCACGATATATTCGAACCAGTCAGGATCGATGAGGTAGCCGACGCCATGGACCGTCGCCAGATAGCCCATTATGATGCCGAGCTCGCGGCGAAGCATCATCCCCTGGAGGAGGAGTCGCATCCGGAAGATCTTTGATAGCGGACTGAGAAAGAGGAGCGCGATGAGGAGATTAGCGGCCAGTTCGCCGAAGTCCTTACGTAACTCAGGGAAAAAGAATCCGAAGAGCGAGAGGTGGGCAAGGACAAGGATTCCCTTCTTTACTGTAAAAACGTGCTTGGCAAGGAAATCGCTCGCCATATCGTGCAGGCGATAAACATGGCGGAGGATCGGACCGAGAGTCTGGATGACGTTTTCCATATACCGTGTATAAGAAGATTATCGGCTTGTTTCCGGCCGGAACTCGGTCTCAGTCTGTACATTCTCTGCTTCGAGCATTCGCTGATACTGGAAAAAGAGGATCAGCATAAGCGTGAGGACAATGGACTGAACAATGCCGACCACGATGATGGTTTTCGTTGAGATGTTCATCATGATGTCTCCATCATACCGAAAGAGCACCGCGAGGTACAGAAAAGCGCTCCAATCAAGCCTGAAATATGATATGCTAGAGAAAAATACGCATGCCTGAAACTTCTCCGGCCGTCCCAGTAGCGGGCACGGAACCTCTCATCGTCATCGACAAACTGCGCATCATCTACAATCAGGGGAAACCCAATGAGATGCGCGCGCTCGAAGAGACAAATCTCACGATTTATCCCCATGAATACGTGATTATTTTCGGTCCCTCCGGCTGCGGGAAGTCCACACTCCTCTACTCGATCTCCGGCCTCCAATCAGCCACGTACGGCGATGTCTACATCAAAGGGCAGTCGATCTCAAAGATGGATGAACGCCAGACACTCGACCTCCACCAGAGCACGCTCGGCATGGTTTTCCAGGCTTTCTACCTCATCTCGTCGCTCGATATTCTCGACAATGTCTGCCTCCCGCGCGTGTTCCGCGGCGAAACGCCGGCGGTTCGCAAAAAGGACGGCTTTTCATTGCTGCGCCGTTTCGGCATCGCCGAACAGGGCGACAAGATGCCGAACCAGCTTTCCGGCGGCCAGAAGCAGCGTGTCGCCATTGCTCGCTCTCTCATGAACAATCCTGACATCATCCTCGCGGACGAGCCGGTTGGCAACCTCGACTCCGAATCGGCCCAGAACGTGCTCGACATCCTGAAGGAGCTCAATGATATCGACAAGAAGACGATCATCATGGTGACCCATAACCCGGATCATCTCGTCTATGCCGACCGCGTCATCCACATGAAGGACGGCCGCGTCATCAAAGAGCAGGTCTTCAAGGAGAAACGTCCGATCTTGAAGGAGAAGAAGATGGAGGACTTCCTCACGGAGGAAAAGGAAGAGAATAGCGAACTGAAGATCCTCATGAATTCCTTCAAGAACCTCCTGCCACAGCAGGTGGATATGCTCCTCATCCCGTTTAAGGCGAAACAACTCCTCGCCCACCTCCTCTCCGAACTCAACGACGAGCAGGTCTCGATGGCTGAAGCCTTCCTGAAAGAACTCCTCTTCAAGAATATCGACGTGCCGCTCTTCACCGAACGACTTGACCTCGAACTCGACCAGGGCGGCGCTGGCTGGAACAAGCTCCGCGCAATGAGATTCGCCAAACGGGTCGAGGATATCCTCGCTATCACCCAGGCACTTCGGACAACGACCGAAGAGGGTGCGCTCAAGCTCGGCGCCTATCTCGAGCGTGAATTCCGGCTCAAGATAAACGACGAGGCCCGACTCCGGCTCCAGGCCGCTTTGAAACTCCGGCTCGAAAGTGCGATCGGCCAGATCGAACTCTCGCGCAAACTCGACAAGTCGTTCATCCAGGGGGGCGTCGGACTCCGCCGCGATACAGTTGAAAAGATGACTCGCGAGATTGAAATCATCATGCTCCTCAAATACAGCTAAGTATGCGCTTTTTTGATGTTCTCAAACTGTCGCTCCGTATGTTCAAGGCCCGCACGATGCGGACCCTGCTGACTATTCTCGGCATGTCGGTCGGCATCTCGGCGATCATGTTCCTCGTCTCCTTCGGCTACGGACTGCAGCGCACCCTCCTCCAGAAGATCACTACCTCTGACGCGCTCGTCTCGCTCGATGTCACTCTCGGCGAAGACAAGAACGCGCTTCTCAACCAGGAAACGATAGACAAGCTCGGCCAGATTCCCGATGTCATCGATGTCATCCCGGCGCTCGAACTGGCGGGCCAGGGCCGCTACGACAACATCACACTCGATGTCTCCACCGTTTCGACCGGCCAGAGTTTCCTGAAAAGCGAGGGGCTGAAGATCGAGAACGGCCGGCTTTTCGACAAGGGAAATGTCCGAGAAATCGTCATCACCAAGGCTGTCTCCCAAGTCTTCGGCGTCAGTCCGGAGGAAATGCTCGGCCGATCGATGGCGCTGACGCTTTTCACGAATCCGGACGCGGCCGGACGCGGCACCTCGGTCGGCCTCGGTGAGGCCTACACGATCGTCGGTATCGCCGATGGCGCCGAGAACATCGTCTATATTCCGCTCGAATCGATTGGTACTGCCTTTGTGATCGAACAATACACCAAGCTTAAGGTGAAATGCGTTTCAACCGATGTCGTCGAGCCGGTCCGGACGGCCGTCGCTGCGCTCGGGCTCACCGCTTCGTCCATCTCCGAAACCATCGACCAGGCGAACAAGGTCTTCCGGGCCATCCAGCTCGTCCTCATGGTCTTCGGCATGATCGCCCTCATCGTTTCCGCCATCGGTATGTTCAACACCATGACTATCACTTTGCTCGAACGGACCGAAGAAATCGGCATCATGAAGGCGATCGGTGCTTCCAAATCGGATATCTCGCTCATGTTCGTGATGGAATCCACTCTCATGGGCTTCCTCGGTGCCGTCGGCGGAGTCGGTATCGGCTGGGTCGGCGGTTTCATCATCAATGTCCTCATTAATGCGGTCGCAACCCGCTTCGGTGGCGAGGCTGTTTCGCTCTTCTACTCGCCGCTCTGGTTCGTCATGACGGTCATCGGCTTCGGTGCTTTCGTCGGCTTCATGACCGGTGTCTTCCCCGCTCGCAAAGCGAGCCACATCGATGCCCTCGATGCGCTGCGGTACAAATAAATTCTATGTGGAGGCATCTGCTCATCCGAGGGCTGGTCATAGCGGCCACAGTCGCCATACTCGCCGGAGTTTTTTTCATCGCTTTCGGATACTCCTATCACGCGACTGAAAATCGGAACTTTGCCAAGCTCCGGAAACAGGCCGAGCTCGACTGCACTATCATGCCGTATCACTGCGCCGTCAAAGAAGGCAGTGCTGAAAGAATCACTTCTCTAAAGGCGAGCGGGGCAGATATCGACAGTCTCGACCGATTCGGCAACAGCCCGCTTCTCTACGCCATCAATTGGAATACCTCATTAGTTGAGCCGCTCCTTGTGCTGGGCGCAAACCCGAATATTCCCAATGGACAAGGGTTGACGCCGCTCGAGCAGAGCCTCAATCTCAATGATTTTTCCCTGGCTGAGAAACTCATCAGTTATGGTGCCGATCCAAATGCCAGGGCGGAAGGCGATCAGAAAAGATACCTTACTATTCTCACCGATTTCATTATTCAAAAAAATGAACGGGCTGCATCCTTTCTGGTACAGCATGGAGCGAACATCGGGCTCAGGGACGGCTACGGCTACGATGCTTGCGAGAGGGTAAGGATGTATCAAGCATCATCAACTTTCCCCTTTTGCAAAGATGAATAGGTTGCCCAATAGAAAAACAACCACTGATTAGTGGCTGTTCTTTCGGCTCGCTTAGAGCAGGCTTTCGAGATCGAGGACTTCATCGATGCGGATCTGCGCGACGAAATCCGGCACGTGCGAGACGAGAATCATCGCGCCGGTATACTTGTCGAGCGCCTCAGCGATCACCGGCAAGTGACGGAAGTTGATATGGTTCGTCGGCTCGTCGAGAATGAGGAGGTCGGGCTTTTCAGCATACAGCCGCGCGAACATGAGCAGTCCCTTCTGCCCCTCGGACAGACTCTCGACTTTGTTCTGGAGGAGCTCGGCCGGGATGAGGAATTTGGCTGCCGTCGCATAGGCAAGCTGGATATTCTTCTCATCCATCACAGCAAGCAGGGTATTGGCGACTGTTTCATTGAAATCAAGCGTCGAGAAATCCTGACGGTAGTAGCCGACATGAACGCCTGGCGTGATGATGGCACGATCCGTATCGCCCGTCGCCAGCGCTTCCAAAAAAGTACTCTTGCCAATACCATTTGGTCCGGTCACGACGAGATGGGTGTTTTTCTTTAAAACGAGATTCACCTGCTTTACCATCGGTCCGAGTTCGCCGATGAGCGAAACGGTCTTGATATCGACGATGGGGCCGATAACGCCTCGGGTCGGGATCTCGAAGGCAGGAAGCGTCTTATCTTCTTGGCGGACATCCATCTTGTTCTCTTCCAGGTCTTCGGCGAGCGTCCGCATCCGCTTCGCGACCGCCCGGAGCTTGCCTCCTTTGTTCGCAAAGACATTCGCCTGATCTTTCTTCTCCTTGATCGTCCGCTCGAGTCGGACGTTCTCGCTTTCCGCTTTGGCGATACGCTTCGCGATTTCTTCGATCACATCATAGTAGTCTCCCGTATACTGCTCAAGCTTGTGCGTAAAGACATCAAGATAGAGCACACCTTGAGTGAATGAATTCAAAAAGTCTGCATCATGGGAGATGACGATACAGGTCTTGTCGTAATCGATGAGGAATTGCGTGAGGTGAGCGATGCCGTCCGCATCAAGATTGTTCGTCGGCTCATCGAGAAGCAAGATATCCGGCTCTTGGATCAAGGCCGATGCGAGGAGAAGCCGCGCCTGCTGTCCCCCGCTAAACGCCCGGATTTTCTTGTCCATAGGCGGCATCGGCAGATGAACGATTTCGAGCACATTTTGGACATGCTTCGGCAAATCCCACTGCTTCTCATGGAAAAACTGCTGGAAAAATTCCTCAACCGTAAAATCAAGCTGGTCGCGCGGAATCGTCTGGCGGCCGATAGCGACCGTCTCATCACGGTCAATTGAAATCCGACCGGCAGCCGGCTTAGATTCGCTCGTAATGAGTTTGAAAAGCGAGCTCTTGCCCGCACCGTTCTGGCCCATGAGGGTCAGTTTCGCTCCGCGACGCACCGAAAAACTTACCTCATCAAGGATCGGTTTCTTGTGCCCGTATTCGAATGATACCTTGTCGAACCGCAGAACGACGCTGTCTTTAGCCATGGAAGAAAGTTGAATAAACAAAAATGCCGCTTTACGGCGTAAGCAGTATGACACAGAATTTACTCCGAAACAAGAGACGAATGAAACGGTACGAAGAAGAGGCTTTTCTACTTCCACCAACCCGCAATGACTGCCCACTGTTCAGGCTTGAGAGTGACAATAAGCGTCCCGAGAATAATGAGGACTACACCACCACATTTCGTCCACGTAAATTCTTCACCAAGAAAAAGAACTGCAAGAACAAGGAGAAAAACTAGTGAAAGTTTATCGATGGCGTTCACCGCCGTAGCGTCACCACCGGCTTTAAGTGCGAGAAATCCCCAAAGCCAAGAGAGTCCTCCGAACACTCCCGTTAGAATAATAAAGAGGAGCGTCTTCGGTGAGGTCGCTGCTATCCCTTCAAAACGGCCAAGAAGAAGCGCTGCGCCCCCCATAAAAACGGCGATTGATAGTCCGCGTATCGTTGTCGCGACCGTCGCATCCATTCCAACGATACCGATTTTCGAAAGCACTCCGACAATAGCGGCTGAGATAGCGGCGAGAAAAGCGTAGGCAATCCAAGACATAGTTTAGTCCTTAGTCATGCTGCTCATTAGGATCGTTCTCAGCGTCTTCTTTGGTTTTGTGATTCGTGCCCGCCACATGTTCGCTTGGGGCATAGACCGTAAAGAGCCTGAGTGACCCTGAACCAGTGTTCCGGAAATTATGCCTCATACCAGCTGGAACGAAACAGAGATCCCCCGCTGAAAATTTTTCTATGGTTTTACCAAGGATAGCCTCCCCTGATCCTTCAATAAATACGAGTGTTTGATCAACATTATGCATTTCTTCTCCAATCTCGTCTCCTGGTTCGATGCACATCAGCATAACCTGAGACTTCTCCCCAGTCACAACTTCTTTTCGAAACCAATCATTCGAGCGAGTAGTTTCAGAGATATCTTTGTACAACATAAACGAGAGCATTACTATTTTTTAAAAATGAAACATGGCTTCATATACTACTCTATACTACCTCTCCTGACAATAAGTCACACTGCTAGCGATACGCAGCGCGGACGGCATTCACGATAACGAGCGCGTCGATCACCTCCTGGAGAATCGCTCCGTGCACCGGCGGCAGATAGCCGAATGCGCCGGCAAGCATGCCAAGAAATGAGAGTCCGATACCAAGAACCATACTTTGCCGGGCAATCCGGTACGAGCGACGGCTGATATGGATGGTTTCCTGGAAAAGGCCGATATCCCGCTTTAGGATGACCGCATCGGCTGCTTCGAGAGAGAGGCTGTTTTCCGTACCAGAAAAGACGACCCCGACATCCGCAAGAGCGAGTGCTGGTGCATCGTTCACACCATCACCGACCATAATCACAATCTCGCCCCGTTTCTTCGCCTCCTCAACAACTGCCATTTTCCGCTCTGGATCACAATCAGCGATGATATCGAGTCCATACCGATCGAGAACTCGATGTGCATTCACTTCTTTGTCACCGGTGAGTACGGAAAGCTTCAGTCCTCGCTTACGCAGATAGTCAAACGTCGCTTCGATGCCTGGTTTCGGTACGTCATCGAAAACAAAACGGGCAATTGGTCCCTCGTCTTGGGCGAGCACTACGGCCATCCCAGAATCAGAAACGCTCTTCTCGATGCGATACTTCTTCCCAGCGATACTCCCCTTGATACCTTCACCGAGCTTTTCCGTGACATCAGCCGCATCAAGGTCGTCCCCACTCTTCTCGCGATTCGCGAATACCAGGGCCCGAGCAATCGGATGCAGTGAATGTTCTTCAAGCGCCGAAGCAAGAGCGAGAGCATCCCTCTCTGAAAACCGCTGATCAAGCAGCTCGACTTTTTGAAGCTTCGGGATGCCGAGCGTGAGAGTACCTGTTTTATCAAAAAAAATCGTCGTTGCCTTGGCGAGACGCTCAAGCGTTTCTGGTGTCTTGATGATGACCTGACGTCGTGCCGCCTTGGAAAGTCCACCGAGAAAGGCAATCGGAGCAGCAATAAGAAGCGGGCACGGCGTCGCAACGACGAGGACGGCAAGAAAACGTTCCATATCCCCAGTAATAAGGTAGGCACCCACAGAAAGAACGATGGTGACAATGGTGAACGGCCAATTGAGCCGACCAGCCAGCCGGACCAGCGAAGATGGTTCCCGCTTTCCTTCGCTCACGATCGAGAGCATGCTTTGATACGTCGAGTGACTGAAGTCCCCCACAACCATCACCTCAACTGCTTCGCCCATATTCACGATACCGCTCCTGAGCCGCGCGCCTGATCGATACTCGACTGGCTCCATCTCGCCCGTCAGATTCGCTTCACTGAAAAGCCCCCCAAAGGCAGAAAGCGTCCCATCGAGCGGTACCATTTCGCGATGTCGGACCGAAATCGTCTCGCCGACCCCGATTTCTTGAAGTGGCACCTCGACAAATCCCTCTCCCCGTTTCACGAGCGCTGCTTTGGGGAGCAGACGGAAAAGCTCCTCGAGCGATGCTTCGGCTCGGCGCGAACCGTAATTCTCGAGCGCCCGCGAAAGAGAAATCATGAGCGCAATAATCGCACCAGCCAGCCATTCGCCAAGGAAGAGCGACGTGGTCAATGCGAGAAGCGCGATATAGTCGAGGTCCCACTTCCGTATCCTGATCCGCTCCCAGGACTGGATGCCGAGAATAACTAGTCCTGCGAGAATTGCTAGAATATACGGCCACGGTTGGTGCCATAAAAGCCCAATAATGAGGAGTGTAAGAAGAGCGATGCTGCCTGGATTTTCTCGGATAAATTGATGCATATATTCTCATGGTATCACGGAACTATTTTCCCCTTACTCTGAGAAAACCAGCGTGAAAAAGAGCTGGGAATTATCCTGAGAAAAGCTCATAACAGGGCTTGACTAAAGGCTTTATTCCTGCTATTATCTGTTGAACCTCCTATCCATTTTTTCTCACTCTATGTTCAAAGCACTCTTCGTTCGGCTGGAAAAAAGACCAACGGTCAGTTTCATTATCGTGCTTGTCATCCTCTTCAGTACGGTCGTGCTTGCGCATACTTTGCGGACAGCAGATAAAGAATCTGAGCTTCCAGAAAAAGCTATCAAAACAGCCGATATTTTTACCGTGGGAACGGATCAAACCGAAACAACTGTTTCTGCTCGGGTGAAGAAATCAGGTGTCACAGACATCGTCGCTCTTGCCCCTGGTGTCGTAAAGAGTATCCACGTCAAAACCGGCCAGATGGTCGGCGTCGGACAAACACTTGCAACACTGACGAATGATTATGGTAGTGGGGTTGCTGACCTGACAAAAGAAAAGGCTCGACTCAGCACTAGCTACACCGAGCGCACATTCGAGTTGGAGAAAGACATTATTGAGCTGCAAAAGGAGATTGCCAAGGATGACAGCTCGAAAAGCAAAGATGAGGAGAAGGCGGCACTGAAGGCACTCAAGCTCGAGCTCGAACGCCTCCGACTTGGGCGCTCGAACGCCGCTCTTGACCTCGCTATTGCTGAACGAAGCGATGCCGCGCTCCGGCCGAAAAGCCTTGCCAGTGGCACAGTTGAGTACATTGGCGTTCGTCCGGGCGATCTCGTTTCCACTGGCACTGTCCTCATGACGATTCGTGGTACAGCTCCAACCGCCATCCTCGAGGCCGCGCTTCCGAAAGCGACCGCCGATGCACTCGTCGATTCCGGCATCGCCATCCTCGAGCAGGCCACCGGCGAGACAGTACTTTCTCAAGGTTATCTCGCCCGGAGTGAAAACACGCTTGGTCTCGTCATGGCGACCTATGCTCTACCGGCAGCGACCGCCGACACTCTCGCACACAACAGCTTTGTCACGCTTCGTCTCCCGCTCGTCGGAGAAACTGAAACCGGCCTCCTCATCCCAGTCGATGCGATCCGGTCAGCCGCCGACAAGACCTCGGTCATCTTGATGGATGAAAATCACCTCACGAAAGAAATTGCCGTGACGCTCGGCGCCACGATTGGCTCTTCGGTAATCGTTACCGATGGTTTGGAAAAAGATGCCCGTCTTGTCCTGAACGCGAGCGTTCTCTCGGGTGAAACTATTGAACCGATCCAGTAAATCCCTATGTCCTATACCAAAGGCTTCTTTGACCGGCTCCACTTCGACCCGAAGCTCAAAGACGGTCTCATCGGCCGCTACTTCGCGAGCGTTCGCACGATCCTGCTCATCACCGCGACGCTCATCGTCGCTGGCATCACCATGTATTTTTCGCTGAAGAAGGAACTCAACCCAGATATCCAGATTCCGACCGTTATCGTCGCAACCGCTTTTCCGGGGGCTGGGCCCGAAGACATCGAGGACCTTGTCACGATTCCGCTCGAAGATGCCGTTACCGGGCTCTCCGACGTCACGCGTGTCACCTCGAACTCACAGGAGAGCTTCTCTTCGATTGTGATCGAATTCGCCTCTTCCGTTGATCCGGACAAAGCTAAAATCGATGTCCAGAATGCCATCGATCGCGTGAATACGCTTCCCGAAGCAGCTCAGGACCCCTCTGTCGAAGTAATTGACTTCACCAACCAGCCGGTGCTTCTTTTTGCCGTCTCGGCTCCCGGCCATGAGAGCGCACTCCCAGAACTTGCTGACCGTCTCCTTGAGAAAATCAAAGAGCTCCCGGCCGTCGAAAAAGCGAGTCTCTCCTATCGGCGCGAGCCCGAAGTCTCCATTCTCCTCTCGCCAGAGAAACTGAATGCCTACGGTCTCGATATCGCCAGCATCGGCCGGACAATTGAAGGATCTTTATCGAGTTTCCCTGGCGGCAGCATCGCTTCGGGAGCGACTGCATTCTCGCTCGACCAAGAAAAAGGCATTCGCTCAATCGAAGATCTGCGCAATCTGCCTTTTTCCCTCCAAGGCCAGACGGTAGCGCTCGGAAGCATCGCTGATATCAATGAGCGTGAGAAACCCGGCAGTCTCGCCGCTTTTGCTGCCACCCCATCGCACGCCGGTAGCCGGGCGATTTTCTTTTCTGTCTACCAGACTGAGAGCGCTGATACGCGCGAAGCAATCGATAGCATCCAGAAAGCAATTAGCGACTACCGAGCCGCTTCCCCAATTGCCTTCGAAACACTCTTCTACTTCGATGGTGCAGAGGAAATTGATAAGAGTTTCAGCCAGCTCCAGCGGGACTTCCTCATCACATTCGGACTCGTCTTTATCGTTCTCCTCCTCTTCTTCGGAGTGCGCCAATCTCTCATCACCGCTTTTGCCATCCCCTTCACTTTCCTCGTCACCTTTCTTGTGATGGGCGCAGCAGGGATTTCGATTAACTTCATTACCCTCTTCTCGCTCCTCATCGCGCTCGGCATCATCGTCGACAATGCTATCGTCGTCATTTCGGCCCTCGCGAGCTATCACCGCTCCGGTAAGTTCACACCGCTCGAGACAGCTCTCCTCGTCTTCCGCGATTTCAGCGGCGTCATCATGACAACGACCATTACGACGGTCTGGGCCTTCGTTCCCCTCCTCCTCGCGACTGGCATCATCGGCGAATTCATTCGGCCGATTCCGATTGTCGTCTCTTCGGCGCTCGCTCTCTCGGCTATCACGGCTGTTTTCCTCGTCATCCCCTACATGGCGATTTTCCTCGAGGGAAAGTTTCCGCGACGTGTTGTTGTCTTCCTGCGAGGCGCACTCTTCATCATTGCCGCGCTTGTCCTTTTCCAACTCATGCCAGCCGGACCGCTGAAATGGGTCTTCTATCTTCTCGGCCTCATCATGCTCTTTCTCGCTTTCCGTCTCATCCGCTCATTCCTCCAGAGCGTGACCGCTTGGCATGAAACGAAGATTGGGAGAATCTGGGGGAATTTCCAAGACCACGGATTCCTCTCTTTTGACTCACTCTCGGTGTGGTACGGCGCTTTGATTGAGCGCATTCTCTCTTCGAAGCGTGCCCGGCGTCTTACCATGGTCTTTCTCATCATCTTCATGGTCGGATCGTATGCTCTCGTTCCTCTCGGCTATGTCGTGAACGAGTTCTTTCCGAGTGATGACACGACAATCGTCTACGTCAGCGCCGAGATGCCGATTGGAATAAGTGAGACGAAGGCAGTGGCAGCTGTCAACGAGCTCTTACCACGTTTCCAAGATCTCCCTGAGCTCGATTTCGTACTCGCGGAAATCGGTGCTGGCGCCCCGACCGACAGCGCAGTAAGCGCGACCGGCAAGGACTACAATCTCATCCTCTTCACTGTCCACCTCATCAAGGCGAAGGAGCGCGAAAAGAGCTCTGGCGAAATCGTCACTGAACTGGAGCGCGCCTTCGCTGATTGGAACGGGGGCATTGTCACGGCCTCGCAACTCTCCGGCGGTCCGCCAGCCGGCAGCGATCTTCAATTGAAACTTCTTGGCGAAGACCTTTCCGTCTTGCAGGCGTACGCCGAAAAGACCAAGACCTATCTGCAGGCGACTGCCGGGACGAGCAATGTCACGCTTTCGCTTTCAAGTGCCGGAAAGAAGCTCACCTTCACGCCGAATGATGCTGCAATCGCGGCAGCTGGCCTCACTCCGGCCGATACTGCTCTCTTCCTCCGCACCCTCGGGAGCGGCTACACGGTCAAAGAAGATGTGCGATTCGGCGAAGATAAGCGCGATATCATCATCCGTCTCACCGACGAAGAGTTCGGCACACCCGAAGACCTCGGGCGCCTCTTGCTTGAAACAAAAGATGGCAAGCAGGTCCCCCTCCTCTCGCTCGGTACCATCACCCTCGAAAAGAATCCTACTCTCATCACCCGCGAGGACGAGAAGCGGAGCATCTCCGTCTCAGCCGGCGTCGACGAAGGCTACGCCGTAACCGAGCTGAATGCTGCGCTCGAGAAGTTCGCCGATACTGAACTCGGCCTTTCCGCTGGCTACACTTGGAAGACCGGTGGCGTAAACGAAGAGAACAATAAGTCTGTTCAATCTATCCTCTATGCAATGGTGCTCTCGGCCATCCTCATCTTCGGGACGATGGTAATCCAGTTCAATTCGTTCCGTAAAGCGCTCATCGTACTCCTCGTCATTCCGATTGCGGTCTCGGGCGTCTTCATCATCTTTGCTCTCTTCGGTATCCCGCTCTCCTTCCCAGCCTTGATTGGCGTACTCGCACTCTTCGGCATCGTGGTGAACAATTCCATCATCATGGTGGACAAGATCAACAAGAATCTCAACCTCGGACTCCCCGTCCGCGAAGCGGTCGTCGAGGGTGCAACGAGTCGGCTCGAGCCGATTCTCCTCACCGCGCTCACGACCATCATCGGTCTCATCCCGATCACGCTCGCTGACCCGATCTGGCAGGGCCTCGGGGGCGCTATCATCGCCGGACTCTCCTTCTCCGGTATCGCCAAGCTCTTCTTCATCCCCGTCATCTACGAGATGTGGTTCGATGATAATGACCGAGTTTTGGCCAAACCGGCAACTGCCAGCACTCAGGCCTAAGCTCATCTAAGATTTTCCATAGGTCCGAGAGTATCAAAAAAGCCTCAAAATGAGGCTTTTTTTGGCTTTAGGTTACCCTTTTTCTATCATTGACTTTAGTATAGAAATTTGCTATAATATTCAATCGATAGTTTTTTAAAATCACTAGCACTACCCTTACTGTAGGAGAAAGCATGTATCGACGCTCTCTTTTCTTCATTCTGGTGTTTTTGGCACTCTTTGGCCTCAACCAAGAGGCAAGAGCTTACACCTGCCGCTGGGATCTCATCGCCAAGCCTGAACCCCATGACATGAGCATTCCCGCCCTGAAGGAGTACATCGATCGGGCTTTCGAAAAGCGTGACGATGAGCAGGCGGCTCATCTCGCCCATGGGACCATCTGCCGCGCGAGCATCACTCCGAATGATCTCGGCCCGGTCCATCGCGCCAAACTCAAGTATTTGAGCGTGATCACCGCCAGAAAGGAGGCGGCCAATATCCGCGGCCTGATCGATGATGGTTGCATCGTTGCAGCCGACTACAACCTGAAAAACCTCGAGGCTCTCCTCTGGTGGTACACCGATGCGACGAGCATCGTCCCGACCTACAACGCCATGCGCGCCGAGGTCGATGAACGGATAAAGACCGTCGATTGGGCAGCGGCAAAGCGACATCCCTGGGGACCACTGCTTCACTGCTCCCGCACCAGGTAGCACTAGCCCTGCAGAGACAACGAACCGCCGAAAGCTTTAACGAGCTCTCGGCGGTCTTCATTTCTATACCAAATTTAGACAACCTCTTTCTTCGGCAGCCAAGGAATAAACGCGCTCGTTTTCGCTTTATACGCCTCCCAGTCCGGACGTCCCGCCCAATGCTTTTCGAGCATCGGAATACCAGAGACTTTTGTCAAAAGGAATGTGATGAGGAGTGGGCTCGCTACCGCGAGGGCCGCATACGGCAGTCCGAAAACAACGAAAAAGAGTCCCCACCACATCGTCGCTTCGCCAAAATAGTTCGGATGGCGTGTATATTTCCAGAGTCCACTTGTCATAATCTGACCCTTGTTCTCTGGGTTCCGGATGAAGCGGTCCAGTTGCCAGTCACCCACTCCTTCGAAGAAAAATCCGACACACCAGAGTAAAAGACCGAGCCAGTTATACCAAGCGAAGGGGGCTAGCCCACCGCTGGAAGAAAACGTAATGAGCACCGGCAGCGAAACAATAAGGACGATGATTCCTTGGAGCGCATAGATCTGACCAAGCGATCGCAGAAAGAAGTAAAGCATCCCTCTTTTCGCCCATTCCTCGCGCCAGGTGTGATAACGGAAGTCTTCTGGTTTTTTCCAGTTCTTCAGAAAAATCCGCGTCATGAGACGGAGCCCCCACAGTGTAATGCATGCCGTGAGAATGATTTTCCGCTCCGTCCACTCTGGAAAGAGGAGAGCGACACTCCAGACAATCAGTACGAATCCGCCGCCGTAGGCGATATCCATGATGCCATTGTTCTCCTTCAGGAGAGCGATCACCATGACAATAATGAGGTAGAGACCAAGGACGATGGCCGCGAACGAAGCGATATCAACAAAATTCATAGGCGGAGCGCTAAAGATTATGATTGTAGGTGGTTACGCCGAAGGCCGAGATGATTCGCCTCCTTATCAATGCGTTCCCGGCCAGTGAGCCGGAGCTGATAGAGACCGAAGGTAATGAGAACGACCGTACTGATAATCTTGTAGTACACCCAGTTTTCCGGAGTCGTCGCATGACGCACCGCTTCGTTTAGGATGGCCGAGAGAATGAAGAAAAGAGCCCAACGGACTGCCAAGATATGCCAGCCCCGATCAGTGATTGCAAAAAGTGGCATGAAGAATTTCCGCATCAGATTCTTCCGGAAAGCGAGACCGATCAGAATTGCGACGCCGAAGAGACCGTCATAAATCGTGTCTTTGAGGATGAGCCATGCTGGATCGCTGAAGTAGAGTGTTGCTCCTCCGAAAGAGAGGATGAAGGCGGCGCTCCAGAGCGGAAACCAGGCGATCTGACGCGAACGGAACCAGCTGTAGGCCGTCGCCAAGGCAACGGCTGCCATGAGGACAGCTGTCGCAGCGAAGAAGTTCTGCCCTGAGGCCTCGAAGACAGCGAAAAAAGCCGTAATCGGCCCGAATTGAATACACCACTCAATAAACATGATTCTATTGTAGCGGAAAAAGAAAGAAGGCCCCAGACGAGGCCCTCCTTTCAATCGTATTTTGTTCTTTACTTCTTGCGGGTCGCACGGATACGATCCGTTTCCTTCAGGAACTGTTTGCGGAGCCGGACCGAAAGCGGGGTGATCTCCAGATATTCATCCGCATTCATCACTTCGAGTCCACGCTCGATATTGAGCTCCCATGGCGGCGTCAGTTTGATCGCTTCATCTGCCCCCGACGAGCGCATGTTACTCATCGCTTTTCCCTTGGTCGGGTTCACCGTCATATCTTCGCCCTTGGTGGCATTACCGATAACCATCCCCTCATAGACCTCAGCTGCGTGGCCAATATAGAGCGTGCCGCGCGTCTGAAGATTGTCGAGAGAGAAAGCGGCTGCCTTGCCTGTCTCCATCGAAATCATCGCGCCGACATCCTTGTGATCGATCTCGCCGGCATACGGACGGAAGCCGAGGACGCGAGTATAGAGTGTCCCTTCGCCGCGGGTGTCCACCATGAACTCGCCGCGATAGCCGAGCAGCCCCCGGGTCGGGATTTCGAAGAGGAGACGCTGGTAACCGCCGGAACCTTCGCGCATATCCATCATGATGCCTTTTCGTTTGCCCATCTTCTCGATGACCGGCCCAGTCACCTCCATCGGACACTCCACAGTCACCTCCTCGAACGGTTCCGACTTCACACCGTCGACATCCTTGATAATGACCTGCGGCTGCGAGACCTGGACCTCATAGCCTTCACGGCGCATGTTCTCAAGGAGAATCGAGATATGGAGCTCACCACGGCCGTAGACCTTGTAGTGATCGTCAGCGAATTCGATTTTGAGACCGACATTGATTTCGAGCTCTTTTTCCAGCCGTTCACGGATCTGCTTGTTGGTGACGAACTTTCCCTCCCGTCCAGCGAACGGACTATCATTCACCATGAAGTCGAGGGAGATGGTCGGCTCATCGATCGCGATTGCCGGCAGGAGCACAGCATTGGCATCGGTCGTGATCGTATCGCCGATTTCTACGTCCGGAAGACCGGCGATCATGACAATGTCACCAGCTTCGACAGACTGGCTCTCGACACGTTCCATACCGCGGAAGGTGAAAAGCTTCACGATGCGGCCGCTCGACTCCTTGCCGTTCACGTTCCGGAGCATGACCTGATCATTGACCGCGAGCCGGCCATCGTAGACACGGGCGATGGCCAAACGGCCGACGAAGTTGTCATAGCCGAGATTGAACGGCTGGGCACGCAGCGGTTTGTCGACATCGTGCTCGGCCGGAATGACGCGCTCGAGAATGGTATCGAGAAGCGGAGAGAGGTCGGTCCGCGGATCAGTGAGCTCCTTCATAGCGACCGCCTCGCGGGCAATCGCATAAACGACGGGGAAATCGAGCTGATGATCATCGGCTCCGAGGTCGAGGAAGAGCTCATAGACCATTTCTTTCACTTCGTCCGGTCGGGCTGCCGGCTTATCGATCTTGTTGATGACGACGATCGGCCGCAGCCCGAGCTCGAGCGACTTCTTCAGGACGAAACGCGTCTGCGGCATCGGTCCCTCTTGGGCGTCCACAACAAGAATGACATCATCGATGGAACGCAGTACGCGCTCCACTTCCGAACCGAAGTCAGCGTGGCCGGGCGTGTCGACGATATTGATCTTGGTCTCTTTATAGAAAAGCGAGCAGTTCTTGGCGTAGATGGTAATCCCCCGCTCACGCTCAAGCGCGTTCGAGTCCATCGAAGCACCTTCAGCCATCGCGACGCCGGTCTGACGCATGAGGGCATCGGTCAAAGTCGTCTTGCCGTGGTCGACGTGCGCGATAATGGCAACGTTACGTGTCTCCATAGTGGTATTCAAAAGCGTTAAAAGTATCGAAAAAAGGCGTTGCCGCCTTTATTTAAGCATTCACAGTATAGCCCGAAAAGGGTCCTCCGTCAATCCCGTTAGAAGCTGTGTGAAATGGGCGATTGCCACTCTCAGACAGAACCGGGTAGATTCATGAATATCACAAACTCGCTTCTAATGGGATCAACCGCTGGAACTACTGCTCTAGGATATCGACTGAAAGAATTTTCACCGGAGTAACCGGTTTGGAACCTTCGCCACCAGCCTGGGTCGGCGCCGTCGCGATTGCATCCACCGCTTCGAGACCCTTGGTTACCTTGCCGAAAATCACGTAGTTCTTCGGTAGTGCGTAGTCAGCGTGCATGATGAAAAACTGACTGCCATTGGTATTGGGACCAGCATTCGCCATCGCAACCGTACCGCGGTCATAAGACCCGGAAAAAGCTTCATCAGCGAATTGGTAGCCCGGGCCGCCCATCCCCGTTCCGGTCGGATCTCCGCCCTGGATCATGAAGCCAGGAATCGTCCGATGGAAAATGACCCCGTCATAGAACTTCTCACGGGCGAGAAAGACGAAGTTGTTCACCGTTGTCGGTGTCGCGCTCGCCGCAAGTTCGATCTCGATGTCGCCCTTCTCTGTCCGGAGCGTCGCGACATACTTCTTGGCTGCATCGATCGAAAGGGCTGGGGCGGTAGGATACTGTTTGGCAGTCATAGGCGAGGTATTTGAGGGGGTTACTGGTTTCGTCGAGGTTTTTTGTTTTGATTCTTCGGCCAGGGTCTGATCAGTCTCAGCCCGCTTCAGTTTGTCGAGCGGAAGCTCTTCGGTTTTCTCTCCCATCGCGGCCGGTTCATTCTTCCACGAGCAGCCCGCCAGGATGAGCATCGCTGACCCGAGGAGGAGAAATGATATGGCGAGTGGAGCTTTCTGTTTTGACATACTTGTATACCAGTATACCAAAAAATGATTCCGGTTCCAACACCGCTATCGGCCAATCATTCTCAGGGCCTCAAGCACATCAGGTCTGGCCTGGATAGAGTCGTTGATGCTGCAGACCGGATATTCATCGACGAACGCTGCCTGAAGGTCCTTGTCATAGTCAAAATAGATAGCGAGCGCCATGAGAAGCATGAGGAGTCCAAAGCCACGGCGGAGAACCGGTAGAAATGGACGAAAAAAGCGATTTGTGCCGAGGAAGCGCTGGCCCAGCCAAGAGATGAGCAGAAGCGGCAAGGCAAGGCCGAAAGTAAAAGCAAAAGCGACCAGAGTGATTTCCCAGGATATTGCCCGGGTCGCCGCAGCACTCGCGACGGTTGCCAGAATCGGACCGATGCACGGCGACCAAAGAAACCCGAGTGATACTCCCGTAGCGAAACCGGAAATCCGGCCGCGGCCCGTCTGCCCGCTGCCCTGCCGACTGACGTATCGCGAAAGCACGACCTCCATCTTTATCCCCAAAGACGGGAAGACCAGGAGGAGGCCGAAAAAAGTAATTACCGCGACCGAAAGCAGTCGCAGTCCGTCATAACTAAACGGCAAGATACGGAAAAGATACACGAAGCCCAGTATCGAAACGAGAAAGGCGAGAGTGAGTCCCGCGATTACTGCTAACGGACGGCGGCGATCACCAGTAACGCTCGCCGAAAAGATAATCGGCAGGATAGGCCAGACACAAGGTGCGAAAATCATCGCCACCCCCGAGAGAAATGAGAAAACTAAGAGAAGCAGCATGGAGGAATCGTTAACTTACTCCATAGTATCATGCAGCCGCTCTTGATCCCGTTAGAGAGAGTGTCGTGACATCGCAACAGAAATATGAGAGGGGTTTACCGTCCTTTTTGACTCGCGACATCTATCAGATGGGTCGAGTTTCTCTCTAACGGGGTTGACTTTTCGAAAAAATGAGAGTATACTGGTATTGTTGAAGCGAAAAAGGCGGGTGACGCGAGTCATCCGTCTTTCTTTTTTCTTCGACCGGTCGTTTAATAAATAATCAGTAAAAACAAACACTCCTATGGAGACAAAGGGAAACGAGCCCGTGATGGAAGCTCCATGCACCGGCCCAACGTGTGAGAACTGTGCCAAGGTCGCGACTGAAAAGTCACAAAGTGAAGAAACGTCTATGGCGTTCCTCCTCGCCCTCGTGCCAGTCCTTACCCTCACTTTTTTCGGCCAGGTCGGACTCTTGTAAGAGTCCCTCCCCTTACAGCCAAAGACCAGGGCGTCTCGAAGACCCTGGTCTTTTTTTATTCTCCAGATTAATGACGGTGCCGCTGGGGCATGGTATAGAATAAGTACAGTTAGAAACGCTTAATCCCAACTTGTATGCTTTTCGGACAATACAGCGACAATCCTGATTTCCGGATTGATCCAAAATTCATGAGTGGCGAAGCACTTTCCGAAATGCTTTCGGCGCGGCCCGTTCTCAATGCCGATGTCGTCTTTTATAATCGCACCGAACACGCCGTCTATCTCCCCGTCCGGAAAAGTAGGCCCGCTGAAGGAATCTGGGTTATCGGCGGGGCGCTCAAGGCTGGCGAACAGCCGGTCGAAACACTCGTCCGACGAGTCAGTAAGGAAACGACGCTTTCAGTCGCCCCGGAGCGGTTCGAATACCTCGGCATCATCAATTTCGTCTGGTCATATCGAAAAGAGCCAGCGGAGACTGATGGACGGCATGACTATAACTTCGTCTATGCCCTCGAGATGACTGCTCCTGAAATTCAAACCGCCGCAGCCCATCTCGACCCGGAAGAATACGAAGCTAATAAAGGACTGCTCGCCTTTCATTCCCGATCTGAGCTCGAAGCAGCCGGAGCCCGGAAGAATATCCTGGACTATTTTCAAGCGATCTTCCCAGAAGAGCGGGCGGACTCTGTCAGATAAAAAGGCCGGGCTTCTCTTTTGAGAAGCCCGTTTTTTCTTACTCTGGATTGATACGCTACCGCCTGTTTTCCAGATTCATCAGGACGACATGATACAGCAACGCTTTCGATTTGATTGCTTGGCGTTTTGAGGCAGTGTCGAGATGCTTCGCCGCTTCGACCGGGTCAAAAGAGGAAAGGTACGCGATATAGAGGTCGCCCCACTCATGGTCCGCGGCCGCGGAAGGATCCAGACCGAGATCCCTCATCCGTTCCGGCTGATTCGGCAACGTTCCGAGATACTCGGATGCCGGCGTGATGGGTAGCCACTGAATCCCTTGGATATGCATCGGGTCCCCACTGAACCAGGTCGCATAATCGCGTTTCCCGCCCCACACGAGCGAAACGAGCGGATGCTCAAATCCTGTCGGAAATGGATTCCCTTCGCCGAACCAGTAGCTCCGGAGGCCGAGGAGTTCATTGGTATAGAGGCCTGTGGCGATCTTCGTAAGACGACTATTGTCAGTCGATTTCCCCCAGAGATACAGCCCGTACCAGGCATTCATCGCTTCCGATGATGATTCCTGATTGTTCCCATCTTGGAAAAGCGCTTCCCCGTCCGCCCACGAGTGTCCGGCGTACGGTGAGAAGTGACGGAGAAAAGGGTAGCGTTCCGATGACCGGTCGCTATTCGCGATATCGAGTGCCATCTCATCGAGGATCGCTTTCAAGTCATCGCCCGCAGCCGGACGGGCATCGAACAAAACCGCGGCTGAGCGCAGGTAGTAACCGTAGTGGAAGTGATGGTCGTTCCCCTTCTCATTGCCGAATTCGGAATTTTTCGAAGCGATGAACATCTTTTTTTCTTCGCTATAGGCAAAGTCGACGAGTGAACTCCGAAGCTGGCGCTCCAGAAGATCAAGCAATACTCGCTCCTCTTCGTCCATTCCATAGGCTTCAGCCAACTGGATGACGCTCGCGAGACCACCGAGCCAGGTACCACGGAAGTAAACTCCGCCCGGTATCGTCTCGGACAGATAGCGAGCAGTATCCTCTTTCACCGCCGAGCGTATTTCTTCGACTGACTTCTGGCCAGAGACGGGCGAGAAGCCGGTTACAAGCTTTGGCTTGGCTGTTTCAATATCAATCCGATTCGAGAGTTGCAGATCCAGCCGACCATAGACCGTGGAGTAACTCCCCAACTGTTCACCCCGAATTTCGGCACCGCCGAGACGATGATGCGGCCAGAGTGTCATGAGAATAGGCTCGTCATCTCCGGTCACGGTCACGAGCTGCGTATGCAAGAAGCCATCCCGATCCGATGTCGCATACTGCGTATCGAGTATGGTCACCCAGGGAAGATCGAGGAAAAAATCGAGAGGCTGGGCCGTCTCTTTTGGTACCTGGATGATCCGGTACTTTCCAGTAGCTGAACGGAGTCCTCCGGACTCGGCAATCGGACTCTCTGCTTGAACCAGGAATACCGGCTGGTCACCCTGGCGAGCCAGAAGGGTGTCGCTCCGGTAGTTTGACACCTCTATTCCTGGCTTGCAGGAAAAAGAAAGGGGTTCTGAGAAGTCGCCGATATTGACGACCGGCGATCCCTGGATGAAATGTGCTGACCAGGCTGCTCCCTCTTTCGATATCACCCGGGCGACGATATCCCAGTCACCGTACCGTTCTACTTTCACGCCCGTGAGAGGCAACGGCCCAGCGATATCGCAGAGTGGATCAAAGCTCCCGAAGATGGTATTTTCCGTACCAAGAGCATTCGAATCGCTGACCGAGAGGCCGCGCTCATTCAACTGGTATGATCCGGGGAAGACAAAGAGCGGAGCGGTTGGGAATTGGAAGAAAAGGCTCGAGAACCAGGTATTGGTTCGGAGCGGTACGCCACGCGTCTCAGGAGCGAACTTTTTTTCCTCGAGAATCACCTCACTCTCCGGTTTCATTGGCGATGAAAATACTTGCCAGAAAAGAACCGCCAGGACGGCGGTTCCGAGCACGATCCACTTACTGCGATTCTTGAGAATCATTTTTTCCTTCATTATATTTCCGAAGCGATTCGAAGTCCGTTCCGAGGATGAGGCTGTTCCAGAGCTTGGCGAGCCGATAAATCGGCTTCTCCTGCTCGATGTCGGCATTTTCAGAAATCACCTCCAGCCGCTCGCCCTCAATAAAGGATGCGCCCTCTTCTTTTTCGTTAAGAGCGAAGCGTATCTCGTACATCTCCACTGGCTGCTGGTCGTTTGTCGACTGACCACCCGGCTGCTGTATTGGAGCAATCGTACCATCTGGCAGAAGATCATCCCGTACGCCAGTAATCCCCTGGAATGAAGCCGTGAAGGCTTGACCGAGACGCGGGTTGAAGATACTAATACTTCGGTGTTTGTCGATCAAATTATACTGCTCTGGTCGAATTGTCCCGACAAGCTCGAGCTCATCATCAGCATACACAATCAGCACCACTGCGCCGTTGATGACGGTCGTCCCCTTGGTAGATAAGATCGACTCTACGACACCGGACCGCGGGGCGCGGAGCTCGTATTCATTTTCCTGAGATAAAAGCAGCTCTAGTTCGGTACGAGCTGAAAGATTCTCGCGAGCCACCGGGCGAAGCGCCGCAATCTTGAGTTCACGGCCGTCGTCTTTCAAACGGACCAGCACATCTCCCTCGTTCACATGGACTCCCGGGCGCACAAGAATTTCTTCAACACGACCGCTTACTGTCGTCGATACATCGACTCGCTCCTTTTTCACGAGCAGAAATATAAGACTCTTATTCAGCTCATAATTATTAATCTTGTGCATGAGCGCCTGAGTCGCAATCGCAAAAGCAAAGACAAAAACGAGGATGAGATAGCCGGAATTCGCAAGAAAACTTCTGATTGATTGTGAGTTTGCTTTGGCCATAAGAGGATGATTAGGGGATTGGTTGATGATCTTAGATAACAGTGGTCTTTGCCCGAATACCGGAACGTTTTTCTCCGGTAATGAATACGTAGAGGAGAAGCATGTTGATCACTGACCACATCGAGTAGAACAGCCCCGACCAGAAGTCGTAGTTATTATACCAACCGACCACGAGCGCGAGCGGAGTAAGCACGATGATGAAAACATGCGGCCAGGCCCATTTCATGAAGAAATCTTCAGAGCTTTTCTTTGAGGTTGTCGCCGTCCATTCATGTTCCTTGTCGAAAAATACCGAAAACAGAGCGAGAAGGTACGGAAAGAAAGTCGCCAGTGCGGTCGCAAGTGTTGAGACCGAGAGGCGGCCCGTCAGAAGCCAGGTCAGCGAATAGTAGAGCAGGAAGAACGGGACATAGTGGATCAGCCAGGTGAAGGGAGATTCGGTCGTGAGTGGCTTGATGGAGAAAAGGAGATAGAGAAGCGGGAAAAGGAGATAGACCGTAATCGAAATCCCGACGAGGAAAAAGGAGTTCGACATAAAGTACTGGATACGCTGATCGAGCTGAAGCTTGTTCGAACGAAGCGGATTATGAAAGAAAAGCATCTCCAAACCGCCTCTCGCCCAACGGAGCTGCTGTTTGAAGTAGGAGACGACTGTCGCCGGGGCCTGGCCGATCGCGAGAACTTTGTTCACAAAAATCGTCTGCCAACCGCTCTCGTGGAGTTTAAGCGATGTCCAAATGTCTTCCGACTTGTTGAAGGCGATACCACCAATATGATTGATGGCCGAGCGCCGGAAAATCATGTTTGTCCCGACGCAGAAGGCTGAGTTCGAAATGTTCTTGGAGGGACAGACGTAGCGATAAAAGACCTCTTGAGCCTGCGCTGCACCGGCTGCAATGAATTGGTGAGTATTCTCATAATGCTGAGGCGATTGCACCATAGCGACACGGCTGTTTGCCATATATGGAAGCAGTGTCGTGATGAAATCCGATTTCGGTACCTGGTCAGCATCAAAGACCGCAAAGAAATCGCCCGTGCAGCTCTGGAGCCCGCTATTGAGATTCCCCGCTTTCGCATGCTTGCGGTCACTGCGGGTCACATACTGGATGCCGAGTTTCTTAGCGAGCGCTTCTACCCCAGCTGACTGGCCGTCGTCAAAGACATAGCTCGAATGAGGATACTCCATGGCGAGTACTGCTTTGAAGGTTTTCTCTACGACATCGATCGGCTCATTGAAAGTGGTCACAATGCAGTCGATGGTCGGTTTGTCTGTTTCGAGAAAAGCCGCATCCCAGACTCTCCGGAGACGATGATGCCACTCCACGACCACATCAAGAAGCACGGTCACCCAGAGTCCGGCCAAGACCGTGATACTGATCGCATCAGCCAGCACCTGGAAAGCATAGAGGACGAGGTGGTCAGCGTTCGCCGGATTGAAAACGAAGGAGGCGTAAAATACCACGACAAACGGCGCTGACAGGAGGAAAACAATCGTCAGATTGTCGATCCGCGTCGAAGCGAGGTAGCGTTCGGATTTGGAAGCGTTATTTGTTGGCATAGTATCGCTCTGAGAGCATTTTCATGAATCGTCTCGGGAAACCGCTCGTCTTCAAGGTCCAGAACAGCGTGAAGAGAATGGCCACCAATCCAAATGCCTGGACGGGAAAATACCACCATGGCCATTCGTTGAGAAGCATGATCGGAAGCGACAACCGCCCTTCACCTCGGTCAACGGCCATGAAACGGAGGGTCGTCGGGGTAATCGATGGAGCACCCTCTTCCGTATCGGTAACCGCCCATCGGGCATCATAACTCTGATTAACAATAACAAGCAGGTCTTTGATCAGAAAGACTTTGGCTGGATCGGTCACGGAAAGCCTCAACTCATTCGTCGGAATGAATTCGGTTTCGAGGGGAACGATTTTCTCCGAGCGCATCAGCTCGGCCATCTCGGCAATCCGGTCGTCCCAACGCTTGTACGATCCGACATGGATCGTGGGGAGTGGGAGCTCCTCATTCCAGAGCCGGTCCGGGAAATCCGACCGCTCGAGAGCAAACGCTGAAATTATCGGATTGGTATTCCGAAGGACAGCAATCGCATCCGTCAGAGGCTCGCTGTCGACGTACGCCATCACAGCAAACATGGCGTTCTCTTTTTCAGTCAGACCTTTGACCAGCGGCGAGTTAGCCGGGAGAAAAAGGTACTCGATACCGAGCACGGTCGCATAATTTTCCACGTTCGTAATATGCGATTTCGAGATTCCCGTATACCCGAGTCGGCTGTGCATGAGTACACGAAGACGCGTCGAATACGGATGCGGCTGCATGTGCTCATTGTATGAAGTGACGTACCGGATTCCACCTTTAGCGAAATACGTCGCCTCAGAAACATTCTCCGTGAAGACGCTCCCCTTCGGCAATTCGCGGTCCTGGAAGTAGGTCGCGACCGCGTTCTGGATCTCGTTCACCGGCGGTGAGACATAGAAGCGCGAGGCGATGTCGACCGCATGAACGGTCGCTGTCGCGATAAGCACAACTGCGATAAAACGGACCGCCTGCATCCGCGCTTGACCGAGAGTATGCTGCAATACTGATCCGAAGACAAAGACAAGCGCAAAGGCAACCGCGGTCAGTCCTCGAGAGAACTGGAATTGGACGAGGAAATTCGGAAGATAGTTCTGCTGACCGAGATAAATAAGAATGAGATAGGATGACGCGTAGACGAGGAGTACTTTAGTCCACGTCGGGACGAGATTGGAGCGCCAGATGACAAGCAACCATGAGATACCGAGGAGAATCCAGTAAATCATGCTCAGCCCGGCGTACGGGGCCAGAACCGATGTCGAGAGATAGATGTAGGACTTGAAAAGCGGATTTGTGAAGAAATAGCCCGCCGTGAAGTAGGAGACCCAGAACGGGGCAGAGGCAAATATGTAGACCGCACCGACGCGTACCAGCTTTGAAAAGTCCGTCTTCAGCCGCGAGAACAGGGCAAGGAAACCGAGGAGGATAGTCGCATTAAACCCAAGCACCGGATGGAATGTCCAGACCGCGCCGGTCACCGCCGCTAAGAGATAGATCCACTTGAGGTCGCGGAACGTCAAGATCCAGAGAACAAGGTAAAGCGGAAACGCGATGAACGCAACGTAGATCGAGTAGTCCTGCATCGAGCCCCACTCTTGAACGATGGTATACGAGGCGATGACCGGCAAGAGAGCAAAAATGCGCTGCACGCCGAGCGAACGCAAGATAAAATACAGGACTACCCGGAGACCGATATACAGGCCGACCAGCGACAAGAGGAGAACTTTGGTAATCGGCAAGCCGGTCAATTTGACCGCGCCGAGGATGAGGAAATGCGCCACGTACTGGTAAAGCTTCCAGTAGCTGATGCCGTTGCTCCAGACATGGTCCCACGCCACCATGCCGTGATCCTGAAGCGACTTCACCCGGAAGGCGTGATAGATCCAGTCCTCGTAGCCCGTGTAAAGATAGTTGAAAGCGGCGTAGTAACCGATGAGATACCAGCCAACAAAGCCGACAAGTAGGGCGATAATTCCATCGGCGATCCAGCCCGGCAAAGCGTGTTTCCAATCAAAAGGCTTTCGTGTGATAGGGGACGCGCTCTCGACACTCTTTGTCTGTCTCGGAATCTTCGTCGGGAAATAGTCGAGGTATTTGAGCGTCAGGAGATGGAAAATGAAAGCGAATCCCTGCTCAACGGTCGCTTTGCTTTCATCATTCGTCCGTTTGAGGAAAACGAAGGGGATTTCGGCAACATCTAGCTTCTTGGTACGAGCGAGGATATCAATAAGGATTTTGAACCCGCGCAGACCACGGAAATTCACCCGACCGACAATCGACTTCCGAAAGACGAAAAAGCCGCTCCCCGGATCCGTTGTCTTCCGAGTCTGGGGAATAAGGCACCATGAAGCGAATCGGCAGAGATGAGACACGGCACGCCGGTAGGGGCTTCCGAGTCCCTCAGCGCTCCCCTCACCCGCATATCGGGTCGCAACCACAATATCCGCATCACTTTCCTTGAGCTTTTCCAAAAGCTTCGGGATGACCTGGGGAGGATGTTGAAGATCGGAGTCCATGCAGAGAATATATTGTCCTTGCGCCGCCGAAAATCCTTCGATGAGTGCTGTCGCGAGGCCAGTTCTCTCTTCCGGAGACCGGTGAATCAACCGCAGATTCGGATACAGCTCCTGCATTCTCCGGATGACATCCGGCGTCATGTCCGAGCTGTCATCAACGAAGAGAATTTCATAGGCAACCGGAACCTCTTTGAGCGCCTGCACGATTGCCCGCAGCAAAGGAGCGACATTCGCCGCCTCATTGTAAGTGGGGAGAAGTATCGTAAGATCGATATTGTTTAGTAGTATCACTCCTTTAGGCATAGCGCTATTCAATGCGGATATTTTTCATGACAAGCGAGGCGATTTTCTTTCCCTCCTCGATGGCATAGTTCGTTCCCCGGTCATCCGGGAAAATCTGGGAGAAATTCGAAAGATAGACATCTTTCACCGGTGATTCATAGGCCGGAATCTTGTCGATATAGTCGGTTCCGACGATATGCTGGGCATCCTTGAATCGGAAGAGTTTTTCCTCGAGAATCTTCGACTCGTCGAAATGGACGAACATCTTCTTCAGCCCCGCTTTCCATTCAGCCATGATACCGGTTTCAGACTCGGAGAAATAGCGATGCTCAGCTGGAACATACGCTCCGATGTAATAGATGTGCTTGCCATTGAACGCCTCGGTCCCCGTCAGCGCCGAGGTCGAGAGAAGCACGAGGAAAGGGATCTCCGAATCATTGATGTTGTGCCAGAAGTACGGGCTGATTTCCTGGTCGGTCGCGAAGACCATAATGACCGCGCCGAGATAATCGATACTTTTGAGCTTTGCGAGATACTCCTCGCTCGCTCCAGTATTCCCCGCGATGAGGCGGGCGAAAGCAGGCGATGGGACTGTCGCAATCACCGCATCATACGTTCGGCGCTCGCCGTTTATGACGAGCACAGCACCCTTTTCGCTTGACTCAATCCGGTCGATTCCCTGATTTGTTATGATCGTTCCGCCGAAAGATTTGATCTTTTCTGCGGCCGCGTCGATGATGGCGACGAATCCGCCGTGGAAGTAGCCGAGCATCTCAACCCCCTTATCCTTGGAGACTGCCCGGATCTGAATGCGGCGCCAAAGCCATGACATGGCGATATCCTTGTAGTACTTGTTGAATTTCCCCTTGAGAAGCGGCTCCCAGATGACTTCCGTCACCTTGGGACCGGCCCATTTCTTGAGCCATTCGTACGCTGTAATCTTCGACAGCGGCTTCCAGTCCTTCAGAAATTGGAGATAGAGCGCACTTACCCCGAAACGGATCCGGTCGAGGAACGGCAGCGGGGAAAACGAGAGCAGGTCCTTAGCACTCATGAAGGGATAAAGTTTGCCATCGAAATAGGTCGAAACCGAGCTCTGGTAGAAGGCCGCTTTTGCCTTGATGCCGAGTGCTTCGGCGAATCCGAGGAGATGACGGTCGGTCTTGTAGAAAAAATGATACGCTTTCTCGAGCGGCATCCCAAGAAGAGAAAACCCGCCAGCGAGACCCCCGAGCGTCGATTCGCGCTCATAGAGCGTCACTTGGATCCCCTCTTTGCTGAGGTGATACGCCGCCGAAAGGCCAGCGAATCCTCCACCGATTATGGCAACACTTTTTTTCTGGTCCTGATTCATATGGATTGCTCTCGCTGGTGGCTTACTTCTGATGAGTGAGCAGTTGATTTTCCCTCAAATGCCGTTTGAGAAAAAGAGATAAAAACATTGAGCACATATTGAAGCACGACAATGAAGGGAATCGAGATTGCTTTTACGATGTTGGAATCGAAACCTAGTTGATAGCTGAAAAGGAAAAGACAGGCCATGCTGGTAACAAGGCCGATTCCGCTGACTGCAAAATAAGAGAGGAAACGAAGAAGGAGCTGGTCTGACTTCTGGAAATTGAGGCGGGCGTTTAACAGGAAGGCATAGACGGTCGCGATGAAAACTGACACCGCTGTTGCTGCGATAGCCTCCCAATGGAAGGTATTGTGGAGAAGGAAAAAGAGGGCATAGTCGACCACCACGGCCGAGAGGCCGATGATACCATAGAGGACAGCTTGGCGAAACTTAAACAGGGCGGATATATCCATATCTTTAGCATTTCCGCTGAAAACTGATTTTCAGCACTTGGGTAGTCGGAATAAAAAAAACAACCCTCACCACTGATTAGAAACCTTATCTAATCAGGTTTTTATTTTTTTGTCAAGACTTGCGGTGAGCTCGACAAAGGAAGGGTATTCGCTACGTGTATCCCCCCCGCTAGCACTAGCGCGATAACGAACCATTAGGGATTCCTGCCCGCATCTTGGCATCATATTCAGCCCGTTCCTTTTCGGTTGTCGGACCGATTGTCTTCACGCTTTCCGCATAGCTATGAGCAAAGAATGACACAACCAGGAATATGACAATCGCCATCAGAAGCAGCCCGATAGAAACGACAAATCTTGGATGAAGATAAATCCCCGTTCTTAGCTCAAACCAGTAAATGAATCTTTTGACCATACAATCTTAGGATGGGATTACCAGGCAGCAGCACCCGGGCTCCAGATACCGAAGGCCCAAGTCGGCCGGATCGGATCTAAAAACTCGCCAGGGACATCGATGCTGACCGCATTATGATAGAGGAGCTTGTAGTTGACACCATTGGAGTAATAGATGTACTGGCTCTCGGCCGCAGTCAGATTATAGGCTGGCGGATTATTCGGATTGGATGGTAACGGACACCAACCTTCGGTTGAAAACTGCCCAATCCAACAGGCACCAAGGCCACACCCCCAAGGATTTAAGTCACGGCTCGCCCAGCCGCTACCATCCCCGCAGGAAAGCGGGTAGGCGCCGTAGTTCCCCCGGTACGACTCCAGGTATGACGCGATCCGAACGAGATCGACAACCGCCTGAGAAGCCTGTGCTTTAAGCCGGAAGGCGTTCAGCGAAACGGTCACCGTGCTCGTTAGGATACCGATAATCGCAACGACGATGAGGAGCTCAATTATGGTAAATGCCGGAGAGGAAAAAAATCGTTTCGTCATGTTTCTATTTTAGCACCGAAGCTAGATCGTATCGCGCCGCCTGGCTACAGGCCAAGCGATGACAAGAAGGCTTTTTCTTCCGGCTGTTCAAGCCTCTTCGCTTCGCCGGGTGCAAGCGTCCCGATTCGAAGACCCATGATCCGCACCCGTTTCAGTTCCTTCACCGTCAAGTGAAGCGCATCGAGCATACGACGGATATGGTGTTTCTTTCCTTCGACGAGAACGATCGAGAGAGCGGTCCGACCCGTCTTCACCACCTTCTTCGCTGCCAGTTTTTCTCCCTCATTCATCACGCCCGCCAAAAGCCGTACCTCGGCATTATTCGGGATATCTTCGCGGACGATCACTTCGTATTCCTTCTCATGGACGAAGCGCGGATGGAGCAACCGCTCCGTCACCCGTCCGTCGTCGGTCAGGATAATGAGCCCCTCGGAAGCCTTATCGAGACGGCCGATCGGAAAAACTCCCTTTTCGGGGAAAATATCAGCGATACTCTTCTCCTTACGCTGGGGTGAATGGGTGATGATTCCGCGCGGCTTGTAGTAGAGGAAATAGCGATAGGGTTTGGATCGGACTTCGCCCTTGATTTCGACCTCATCCCCGGCATCTACCTTCATGCCAAGTTCGGCCGGCTTACCATTCACGAGGACACGTCCGGACGCGATGAGCCCGTCAGCCGCTTTGCGCGTCGTGAGTCCGCGGAGCGCCAGATAGCGGTTGATGCGCACCGGAAAAGGGATCTGTTCTTCCATAGTGCTCGGAGCATGCCACAGAAAGCGGAAGGAGTCAATGCTACACCTTCGCCTTTTGAGGCTCAGCCTTGTCTTCCTCTCGCTTCGCCATGCACTTTACGCACTTGCAGCCGAAGGGTTTGATGTAATGCTTGAAAAAGTCGTCGCCATAATCATAGGTGATCTCTTCGCCCGGAAGAATATTTTTGAGCGCCACGATGAAGACTCGGCCTTTGCGGATGACCGACTCAGCGTTCGGCCGGCAAGAATGATTTGCATAGCGCGCCGTATTGTAGCGGGGGCTACCATCGATATCAAGCCGGCTATTCACGGTGAAGATATAGCTGTTCTGATCGAGCTCGTCTCCGTCTTTGGAGGCGATCCGACGGCCAATGTACTCGATAATAGTTTCGCGTTTCTTGATGGGAGCGGCGGCAAAAAGCCCGAGGCCGGCACTCGAGCGCTTCACGGCGACATTGGTCGGACGGACATGCTTAGTCGTAGACATAAGGGGTAATAAAAAAGTCCCTACGGACATGGGTGTGGCACCTGAACATAGTACCAACTCGCCTTTTCGCTGACAAGCCAAAGAAAAAAGGGCCTCAGCCGAGAGCCCCTTCAAAGTTCACTTCTGGCATTTTCGGACGATGCCGATAGAGATGCCGCGTTGTATCGATGATCTTCTCGATGTACACGCGCGTTTCCGGTGGCAGCCCGTGCTGGACCCGATCGATCCAGGCGAGGAACTCATCCCAAGGAAAAAGATGGAAGAGGAACATCTCCTCATTGATTCCATGCTTCTTGGCAAAGGTTTCGATGAGCCGGGCCACTGTCCTCGCTCGTGCTGCACCTCCATTGTAGGCGGCGCCGAGAATCGGCAGACCGAATTCTGGATCGCGGTGATAGGCTTCGCGCGCCCATTCAGGAAGCGCCGCCCGCTCCATGTCGATGAGACACGCTGCCGCCTTGGCCAGATTGCGGATACTCCGCGTCCCTCGCTGGAAGTCAGGATCGATCCGGGCGCTGGGACAGTTCTTGAGAACGCTATTATAGGTCCCGATATACCGCTTCGTACGGTTATTCGTGAACTGGAGCGCCCCGCCCGCAGCAGCGCCCGAACGCATGTAGCGATACGCGAGACCGCCATTCAGGAAGAAGGCCGTGTTCACTGCTTGCATCACCTCTGCATTGTCCCGATAGGGCCGTTGTGGAATGAGACGCTTGCAGCCTTTCGTCCGCTCACCTTGCCGGAAGCACGGATCTGCCTGTTCAGTGACCAGGAGGTTCGCCACCGAATCGACGGTGACGACGTCAGCCAGGAGACGTCCGGGCGAAGACCGTGACGGGACACCGAGCTCACGCAAATCGGTGAATGCTTGCTCGATGAGCTGCATGAACACCGCCTGACCAGCCCGGGCCGTTTCCTCGGAAACGAAGTGTGGCGAGACCTCGAGGTACACCACCTCTTCGGTCCGCGGAATCGTCCGGCCACCCCAAAGAGCGTGCAGCTTCACATCGGCAAAGAGCAGATGTTTCGCCGCGTAGGCGTGAAGCGTGCGTCCGCCACAGACGATATCGAAGACCATCTTGTTGAGCGACTGGCCACGAAGCCGCGTCACCTGACAATCAGTCGCGTCCCCAGAGAGGACGATCGGCTGAAAATGAGGTGCCTTGGCGACATTGACCGGCATGCCGAGACGCAGATCGCGGAATCCTTTCGTTTCCGGATCATAGACGATGAGCGCGAATTCCCGATACGGCACGCGGCGTTTCCCTTCGAGCTGGTCGAAAGTCTGCAGCTTGGCCTGGTAGGCCAAACGGCGGGCTGTCTTGATCCGCTCACAGGTCAGACGCCCCGTTTCAAGCGCGTCGCAATCGACGAACACGTTTGCTTCTTCGGCCAGCACCCGCTCGTAGTAGGCTTCTTCCGGAAATGTGTTGGCCCGTACCGAAAGAGACGTAACGAGAACGAGTATCAGTATGGAAAGAACTCTCATGGTTGATTCCTCCGCGTTGGGTCGTTGAATCGATGCCACAACCTTATCATGGTCAGATAAAAAAACAAGCAGCCGAAGCCGCTCATTTCTCCTCACTCTCGAAAGTTACTTCCGAACTGGCGCTTTCTCACCGTCCAGCCGGCGGATGAGGTCGCGCATGAAGAACAGTCCGAGCAAAAGATTGACTGCCGCCAGAAATTTCACGATCGGGAGTGCCAGCTGCCACCAAGCCTCGAAGCGACTGGCCGGGAGCAGACTGAGTCCCTCGATCATGAGCAGGAAGAGAACAGCGAAAGCAAAGAATTTGAACGAGATGTCGAGTTCCATCTCCACCCGCCAGACGATGCCGATGACGAAAACCAGTGATGAGAGCAGGGAGACAATCGTCAGGAATGACAGGAGGAGCAGGAATATTTCAGTACTCATCGGATCACCCCCTTTCCGGTTCCGAGAAATCCGAGACGGCCGAGATGGCGCTCGGTAATTGAACGAAGACGATGCAGCGACAGCCAGTATTCACGGACGAAGAAGAGGAGGAGAAAGAGAAAAAGAAAAAGGAGCGAGAAAAAGAAGAAACCGATGTAATTCGCCGCCTCAGCGTAGCTGATTTCCCGCCCGGCAAGTGAGAAAAACGGAAGCGGTTTCAAGGTGAACGAAGCCTCCCGACTCGTCATCTCTCCGCGAACCACCACATCGGCCCGGACGCGGTACTGGCCGGGTTCAAGATAGAGCGGAAGACGCTCAAACAGCGTCACGCTCTTCTGTCCGGCGAGGAGCGGCAGCCTCGAAAATTGGAGCGAGTCCTGATAATCCGGATTATTGAGGAAGATACTCGCGGTCGTGTCTTCAGGAAAAACACCTTTCCGGGTGGCGAGAGTAACGGAAAGTATCTCTTCCTGAGAAACGATTGACTGCTCGTTATTCACCGTCACAAAGAAGTCGATACCACCTCCACTTTCCGGAAGACTCAGATCCCCTGATTCATTCGGTCGAGCACCACCACCCCCATTATCCCCACTTCCTATCACTTTGAAGATGAGTGCATCCGTCGCGGTCCGACTGGGATCCGTAGGATCGGTCGCTGTAATTTCGATCAAGTGCCGGCCGGCATCGAGCTTGATCGGCGGAAGCCATTCGAAATAACCATTGGAATTGGCGAGTATCCGGGCTCGAAGCGTCGGATTGGTAACCAGGATATCGATGATGGCATCCGGAGTATTGCTGGTGCCCGAGATCTTCGGCCGAAATTTTGTGATATCAACATTGGTTCGGTCCGTTATAACGCTCTTTCCTCCGAGTGTCTCGATAGTCACGGTCACCGGTGCGATATTTGAGCAGTCGAGTGTTGTGACCGAGAAAGACGCAGAAACCGCTGTACCTGGATCCATTGGTCCAAAGGCGGTCACTTCATAACTGTACGTGGTGACAGCGGTAACGGCGGTATCGGTATAACCAGAAACGACTAATCCGCTCGTGAGTGCCATCGAGTCACGGTCCACATCGAAACTCGTGCTTCCGTTATCATCCGGCCAGTCGAGCACGATACGTGGGGCGCCGGAAATACAAGTTGGAGTGGCAGTGATGATTGGGGCGGCAGGCGGGCCAGGGACCACAGCCGTCACGACGATATCATCCGCGGCGAACGCGAAAAGTTTTTTCCGAATGTCTTGGTAGAGAAATTCCGGGCCGAAAACAAATCCGAATCCGAGGTACAGGAAAAATGAAAAAAGGAGCAGTCCGAGATGAATCCGGGCAAGCCACTTCAGCGTCATAGACCTTTTTAGGGAAAGCATAATCTTATCTTCCCAGTCTAACACGCAGCGAACGGCTGAGTGATACGAAAAAGCAGCTAGACGACGCGGATAATCTCTTCGAGTGTCGTCTCTCCGGCCGCGACCATATTGATGCCGTTCTGTCGCAGGGTCCGCATGCCCGCACTCACCGCATAGGCCTGCAAATCGGTCATCGAAACCTTGTCGACGATCATCGCCCGGAGCGTGTCATCGAATTGGAGGATCTCAAATATCCCGGCTCGGCCCTTGAATCCGGTCCCGTCACACTCGCTGCAACCGGCACCTTTTCGATACGGGATAATCATCCCCTGCAGGCCGAGGAAGTCAATGAACTCCTGGCGCGGATTCTCTTCGGCGATGTTGCAGGAAGGGCAGATTTTCCGAACGAGACGCTGTGAAATGACGCCGCGGATCGCATAGGCAATGAGCCCGCGTTCGATATCCATATCGATGAAGCGAGCAATCGCGCCAATCGTCGTATTGGCATGAACCGTCGAATAGACCAGCCGGCCGGTCAGCGCGGCCTGAACAGCATACTCAGCTGTTTCATCGTCCCGGATCTCGCCAATCATGATCACGTCCGGATCCTGACGAAGAATACTCTTCATTCCCTTAGCGAAACTGTAGCCGATTTCCGGATGAATCTGGCTCTGGCGCATATCGTCAAAGTACATCTCGACTGGATCCTCCAGCGTAAGGATATTACGTTCCTTGCGGTTGGTTTCCATGAGCATGGCATAGAGCGACGTTGTCTTGCCCGAGCCGGTCGGACCGGCGGTCAGCACCATGCCATAGCTCGACAGTGTCATCGAGCGGACCTGAGTGAGCGTTTCTGGGTCGGTGAAAATCTGATCGAGCGAGACGAGCATTTCTGCCCGGTTCAGGATACGCATGACCGCCGCCGTGCCGTTCACGCTCGGAAACATCGAGATACGGAGGTCGATAATTTTACTCAGACCGGTGGTTTCATCCGCAAACTCAATCGAGAAGTGTCCATCTTCCGGCAAGCGCACATTTCCCACCTCGAGATTACAGGCAACTTTCAACTGATTGACGACATGGTCGAGATAGTCGCGATGAAATCGATTCGCCTCACGCAAGACACCATCAATACGGAAACGGACGAGTACCTCATCCGGCAAAGGATCGATATGGATGTCAGATGCCCCTCGTTTGGCCGCCTCCTGGATGATGAAGTCCATCTGGCTGTCGCCAGCCATATCGTTGATGACGAGTTTTTCACCCATAAGTTTTGTGTCTGTTTTATCTTTCTTTCACTTTACCATATTCACCCTGGAGGCCGGAACGACTTCCCAGGAGCGGAAGAGGGTGTATAATGGGAGCCGTAACCCTTTAAAGCATGAAAGTTATGGCGACGAGCAATTCCGCGTTCATGAAGCCGATGAAAATCAGCCCAGAACTCGCAGTCGTAGTCGGTGCCGGGCCAATGCCCCGTTCGGAAGTAACCAAGCAGCTCTGGGCCTATATCAAGAGCAAGAATCTCCAGGACCCGGCGAACAAGCGCAATATCAATTGCGACGAAGCGCTCAAGGCGGTCTTTGGAAAAGACATGGTCGGGATGTTCGAGATGACGAAACTCATCGGCGCCCACCTCTCGTAGTCAATAGCCCAAAAAAGAAGCACCCCGAGAAACCGGGGTGTTTTTCTTTTCCGTCATTAGGGCTTCGGATACAGGGCTGCCTATTCAATGATAATTTTTCCACGCATCTCGCTGTGCCCATCGCCGCAGTAGTAGGAGCAAAAAAACACAAACGTCCCAACTTTATCGGGAACGAACTCTATCACTGCCCCATCTGGAGGGATATCAATGTTTAATACGTTAAGTTCAGGGATTACCAATCCGTGCTGAACATCGGCATTATGGACAATGAGGCGGACCAGCTCGCCCTGTTTCGCTTTTATGATGGGAGGGTCCCAAGCATACTGACGAACTCCCATATGAATGGTCCGTTCCGTCCGGCCGTTCTTTGCTTCAGTGGTGGGAGGAGGAAAACTCTCAGAATCAGCATCCTCCGTTCCTGACGAGCTCGGATTCGAAACTTCGGAAAGATGGGTCGCCGGAGAAGACTGATCCTGCGACGTTTCCTTACGAACAGATTCCTCATCGGCCCTTGGCTGGTGCGCGGGCGCCTCCTTTGAGGACTTCCAGACAGTCCAAGCAACGCCTTCCATGAGAGCGAGGGCAGCAAGGGCAATAACAAGGTAAGAAGTCCTGCTCATGCCTTAACTCTGAACATTGAGTTGGAACGGATACATACCCATCCCGCAGGTGCCATCAAGTTTTCCAGCGGCCAGGCTTCCAAGCATAATATCGGTCGCTCCCGTAGCCGGCAAAGCCTGGCTAATATTCAGACTCGGAACACGAATCTGGGACGAACAATCAAAAGTCCCATTGGTTTCAACCCGAAGAATGGTCGGAATTCCAGCCTTTACCTCGCTCACCCTTGGGGTATACCCAGCCTTGGCCGAGAGAACAACGATCTGCCGCCCATCAACGATGCTGACATTGCTCGTCGATGGGGCCTCACTCGTTGAACTTGCTCCCCCTGACTGAATGAACAGGTACCCAACGAGACCAATCGCTGCCGCAAGAATAATGCCAAAGGTTATTTTCATATATTTTAGATTATCAGGAAGTTATTTTTCGGATTACCCACACTGTACCACGCTAGAAATTGAACACTGGTGAGATGAGCCCAGCGATAACGAGACTGTTGATGAGATTCATCAGAGCGAACAGGATAACGATGAGTCCAGCAGACTTGAAGAAGACTCCGGCTTTCGTACTTTGCTGCATGGAAAACGAGCTGAAGCTGATGAGTGCCAGTACCGGCAGTGTTCCGAGGGCGAAAGAAAGCATCGTCAAGGCACCATCTATAAAACTTCCCGTCGAAAGCGTATAGAGCTGCATCGACTGTGTGAAACCACAGGGCAGGAAAAAGGTGGCGATACCGATAAGAAACGGAGTGAAGGTATGGTTCAGCTTCGAGACGTTGTAAGCTCGCTTTGAGAGAAATTTCGGCATCGCTGGCTGCAATTTTTTCGCCCAAGGAAAGACGTCGAGGAGATTGATGCCAAGGATAAGCATCACCAGACCAACCAAGAGACTCAGGAAAAAGGTCGCCCCCGTACTCAAGGAGAAATTCGCCCCCAGGGCTCCGATCAATCCTCCGAGAAGAAAAAAGGCAATTAACCGGCCGACATGAAAGAGAAGCTGAGGCTTCATCCGATCCCCTTCCTTCGCAAAAGTAGCCGACATCGAGAGTACCAGTCCGCCGACGACAGCCATACACGTCGAGAGCGAAGCGACCACGCCAATGAGAAAGGCTGTCCCATACGAAACCGATTCCGCATCCACCACGTTCACAATGCCGGCCTTTTGGAGAAGGACGAAGAAAAGAGCAAAGGCAAGCGCGATGGGGAGGGCGAAGCGGAAGTCGGACCAGTTACGTACTTGAACTTCTTTTTCAACCGAGAGTCGGTAGCCATGTTTTTCGAGGAGGCTACTGAGCTCGCGCGCAACTGCTTCAGGCGGTGTATCGCCAAAATCTCCCACCACTTCGATGGAATGATTTTTGAGACTTGTCTTGGCTGAAGAAATTTTCGGATGTTCGGTCAATTCAGACTCAGTGAGGAGAATACACGCATTACAGTGGAGCCCAGAAACATGAAAGGTATAGGTTTGCATAGTGATGCTATAATTTTTTCGTTTTCAGTCGGAGTGAATTCCCGACCACTGACAAACTCGAGAAGGCCATCGCAAGACCGGCGAACACTGGATTCAGAATGATACCCCACAGCGGATAGAGGAGTCCCGCCGCGACCGGAATACCGATGACATTATAGATGAACGCCCAGAAAAGGTTCTGTTTTACCGTTCGAATCGTCGCCCGCGAGAGCTCGATGGCCTGGACAACCCGACGAAGATCTCCGTGGAGCACCGTCACTCCGGCTGATTCGATCGCGATATCGGTGCCGGTTGCCATAGCGATTCCGACATTCGCTTGAACGAGAGCCGGGGCATCATTGATCCCATCACCCACCATGGCGACGATACTCCCCGCCGCCTGCAATTCACGAATCTTCCCCGCTTTCTCGTTGGGCAGAACTTCGGCGATGACCGTATCAATCCCAGCCTCTTTCGCAATTTGATTAGCCACGATTTTGTTGTCTCCGCTTAACATGATAGTTCGGATACCCCTCTTTCGCAGTTCAGTAACCGCCAAAACCGCCTCCTCTTTTATGGTGTCAGCGAGAGCAATGAGCGCCACCTCTCGACCGTCTGCCGCCACGATGACAACCGTCTTTCCCTCTACCTGAAGAGCTCGCAGCTTCGAGTCTTGATTGTCCTTTTCGGGCTTATGGATAGATATTTGTGTACCTTGAACGTGTGCCTCGACCCCCACTCCTTCCAGTGCCTGAAAGCTCTCGGCCGGCGCAAAATCGAGCCCCATTTCCTTCACTCGGGCAACGATAGCTGCTGAGAGCGGATGTTCGGATTTCTTTTCGACACTCCCGGCCAATACGACAATCTGTTCTTCGGTGTAACGACTGTCCAAAACGACAACGTCCGTCACCGCAGGCTCACCTTTGGTAATAGTGCCGGTCTTGTCGAAGACGATTGTATCGACCTGACTGAGGAGTTCGAGGCTCTCCGCGTCTTTCACCAAGATGCCATACTGCGCTCCTTTGCCAACTCCGACGATAATCGCCGTAGGAGTAGCGAGGCCAAGAGCACAGGGACAAGCGATCACCAGTACCCCAACAAAGGAAAGCAATCCATAAGAGATAGCGAGTGCCTGACCGATGAAAAACGAACCGATGACAATCCAGGCGAGGAGTGCGGCGAAGGCGATGCCGAGTACCACGGGGACAAAAATTCCCGATATTCTGTCGGCTGTGGCCTGAATAGGCGCTTTTGAGCCCTGCGCTTCCTCAACCATGCGGATAATCTGGGAAAGCATCGTGTCAGACCCCACTTTCGTCGCGTGAAGCTGGATACTTCCCTGCTTATTGAGTGTGGCGCCGATAACCATATCGCCGACTCGCTTATCTGCCGGCATCGACTCGCCAGTAATCATTGATTCGTCGACCGCAGTTGCACCTTCGATGATTTTCCCATCAACCGGAACCTTGCTCCCCGGTTTCACGATTACCGTGTCTCCTACAAGCACTTCGCTCACTGGGATTTCTTGCTCTGTTCCATCACGTAAAACGAGTGCCGTTTTTGCTTGGAGGTTAAGCAGTTTTTTGATAGCCTCGCCCGTTTTCTCCTTTGATTTTGCTTCGAGATACTTACCGAGCGTGACAAAACCAATGACAACGATAACGACATCAAAGTACGTATAGTCCGGGAGCCGGAACCGTTCCTGGAATTCTGGAAGTAAGGTGATAACGGCGCTGTAGAGGTAGGCTGAAAGTGTTCCGATACCGATCAAGGTATCCATATTGGCAACCCGGTAGCGAATAAACCGGGCAACACCAGCAATGAATGGCTGGCCAATCCAGAACATGACCACCGTCGCGAGAACAAGTTCCACAATGCCGAAGACTTCCATCGGAAGCGGCAGATTCGGAATGCCCGAGAGCGAGCGAGCGGCAATGTCCCACATCATGATAATGAAGACGGCGAGCGCGAGAGGAAATACCAGCTGTGTTTTAGCCCGCTGACTGGCTAATTCGCTTGCCTTGAGTGAATTCGTATGGTCGCCCCCAGCTCTCGGCCCAGGTTCTCTCTGGTCAGGAGCGAGCACCGCTTGGGGAAGAACCTCTCGTGGAGCGAGAGTGTAGCCATACTTGGTGACCGCCTCATTCATGGCCGCTACCGGTGCGACCGACTGTTCGTATGAAACGCTCGCGGTTTCAGTGGCGTAATTCACTTGTACTTCACCAATGCCTTCGACCTTCTGGAGTGATTTTGTGATGATTGCAGCGCAACTCGCGCAGTGCATTCCGGCAACAGAGAAAGTTGTTTTTTTCATACCGATGGATTACAGGCTATACCAAGCGCTGCGCCACTCCTTGAGCATCGTAATCCCACCCTTGAGGAAAGCCTCAACCGCGTCGGCATTATCGAGGACTTCGGAGCGATTCGACTTCAGGCGGACATCCTGAGTCATCGCGACACCATTTTCATGGTGAGCGATAACGGCGTTGAGGAATCTGAGGTCGAACGTCTTATCGTAGCTTCCCAGTTTCGGGGCAATCGGATCCGCGACTTTTCGTTCATCTTGATACCAGTCTTTTTTCCAGGCGTACAGCTCAGCAATCGCCTTCGGCTCATCTTTCAGTATCGCCTCAGCGAGATTCTTCACTTCAGTCCGTTCACTTTTTGTCGCCTGTTCTGCGACCAGCATCGCTCCCCGGTGATGAGCAATCATTGCATTCACATACCGGAGGTCGAGTGTTCGATCGGCACGACCGAGATCCATCCCGTTCTTTTCATACATCGAAAGCCGATACTCAGGAGTCAGAGAATGACCGATTCCGAGCCCGAGAATTCCCGTAATAATCATGAGAGCGACGGCGAGTGGGAGCGAGAGAGAGGATGACATATGCGTATTTTTTCAAAATTATATACGAGGTATCTTATTTTCTTTTCAACCGATAGACCTTCAGGATTTCCTCGGTTGCCTTCTGTTCTTTTCCGCTCTTGATCTGCTTGATGACGCAGCTCCCCAGATGACTTTCCATCATCGTGTCCTCAATTACGGTCAGCCCCTGCTTCACCGCTGAGGTCTGGGTAATGACGTCAATACAGTAGACATCCTTTTCAATCATTTCTTGTAAGCCACGGACCTGACCCTCGATAATCTTGAGTCGACGAATGAGCTTCTGCTTTGAGAGACTAGCCATAGCTTGTTACATTACGAATTTCTTCCTGAATTCTAATACCCCCCCTAGGGTATGTCAAGAAGAGCAGAAAAATCCGATGGTATTTGCTATAGTGTTTATATCTGTCACGTTTTCGGTCCTGTTTCGTCTTTTCTTTTATCTATGACCGTCCAAGAGGCGCAAGCCTACTTCCAGGCCGCTAAAGCGAATGAGCCCGGGGCTTTTGAAAGCTTGTATTCAGGCTTGTTCACGCCGCTTTATCGCTACATCATCCTTTCGGTCCGGCATCGTGAGACGGCCGAAGATCTCACTCAGAACCTCTTCATCAAGGCGCTCTCCCTTTCCGAGAAAGGAGCTGAGATAGAATTCCTCCCCTATCTCTACCAGATGGCCCGGAATAGTATCATCGACTACTATCGGCAAAAAAAGGATCTTCTGCCGGACACCCCTGTCGAAGAGGCGTTTCGTGATCGACCAAGCGCAAACCCCTCGCCAAACGACACACTCGAAGTTGCCGACCGACTCGAAGAGCTCTCCGTTGCCCTCGCCACCCTCGACGATCGAGAGCGGGAAATCATCACGCTTCGTTTCTTTTCCGAACTCTCCCATCGCGAAATCGCCAGCATAACCGGTCTGTCCGAAGCGAATGTCCGCCAAATCCAGTCCCGTGCCCTCAAAAGACTCCGGAGCAGTCACGTTCAACTCTTTAGTATCTAAATCTATGAATCAGCCTTATTCATCTTCATCGCCCGAAGAAGACCCGGAATTCATCACTTTTCGCCGCTCTGCCGAAAAGCTACACTCTTCGCTCGAGCCACGCCGAGAAGCCTTCACCAGGCTCCTCGAAGCACTCCCTGATCCGGCTGTCACAAAGAGTGAAACCCCTCGTCTTTTCAAACAGGAGGCACGTAAATCGATAACTTGGCTCTCTATGCTCCAAAATACCTGGCCCCGGTATGCTTTCGCCTTAATCGCCGTCCTTACGGTCGTCGGTATCACGTTCGGACTCAATAATCAGAATCCGAACACCGCTCCGAATCCGGTCATCGGCAGCGCTCCCAAAGAAACATCTCCGGCACAGTCAGTCGGGACACCAGTCATCGACTCGGACGGCCCAGTATCAGCCGGCACCCCAATCGATACGGTGCTAGCGGAACTGACCACTGTTTCGGACGAAGACTTCGGTGAAGAGGACCGATTTGAGTCCGGAAGCGATGCTGAAGAAGACGCCCTTTTAATCAGTCTCTATGAATCTTATGATGAAGATACTCTCTAATCGCCGCCGAAGCGCGCTTTCACTCCTCACAGTGCTCGGTATCGCCGGCCTCCAGCCGATCACTGCATCAGCTGCATTCGAAGACCGGCTCGAGAATCGGAAAGCTGCCGTGACTGATCAACTTTGTTCCCGTCTTGACACTCGGTCGACCGAGATTCTCAAGCGGATTACCGAGAGGATCGGACAGAAGGACGGAAAACAAGACGACCGGCTCGAGACGCTCACTGGAAAGCGTGCCACCTGGGACGAAAAACGGACCAGCAATCGCGATGAGCGCGAAGCATACCGTAATAAACGCTACGCTAATCTCACAGAGCGTGCCAACACCGAAGAGGAAAAAGCAGCCGTAAAGGCCTTCGAAGACGCGGTTGAGGCTGCTACGGAAACTCGCCAAAAGTCTACCGATAGCGCCGTCAATGAGTTTCGAAAAGCGATGGACACATCTATCAGCGGCCGTCAAGGCGGGATAGACTCGGTGCTCGTGGAGTTCAAGAGTGATGTTGAAACGGCTTTCAAAAAAGCGGTTTCAAGCTGCGATAACGGAACAGCTGTCAAAACTGTCCGTGAAACGCTCCGCTCCGATTTGAAAAACGCTCGAAACGAGTTGAAGGCTGGTTATGAGAGCCTCGATAAGGCACGTGATCCGCGGCCGGACCTCGTAGCGGCCCGCAACGCCAAAATCAAGACCGCCAGCGAAGCCTTCAAAGCTTCTGTCGAGTCAGCCAAAGCCGAGCTGAAAAAAGCATTTCAGCGCTAGGCGACATAGTAAAGAAAAAACCACCCAATCGGGTGGTTTTTTCTTGATTGGCTGTTCAGTCTTTCTCGACCGGAATCGGTTGAACCTTCATGGTCTGGTACTTCCCACCCGGGCCGATATAGCTCATTTCTGTCTTCACACCGCCCTCATCAATACTGATTGAAACGAAGTTCCCAGCATATGCCGGACTCTTGGTCATCCCTGGGAAAACAAAATAGTTCGTATCGTCCTGTGTCTCTGCCTGGAGTTTCTCGATATGCCCGCCAAAAACCGCTTTCACGTTCTTCCCAACAAAGAGCGCGCGGAGCTCATCAGCATTCCTGAGGATGCCGCTATCGGGTTTCCCGGGATTGCTGCGCGTTGGCGGATGATGGAGAAAAACGATTTTCGGCTCCGGCGTGTCAAGCTCCTGCCTCAACCAATCAAGCTCCTGCTTCGCGACAAAGCCGCGCGTGTAGAGCTTACTGTTTCCGGGTTTCGCATCATCCCCGTCTGGTCCGAAATTGCTGTCTACCATAATGATGCGGTGTCCCTTACTGACGAAGGACACATGAAGGTAATCGATACTGAGTGCCTCCTTCCACTCCGGCTTAGTGACAGAGCGGACATCGTGATTCCCAATCACCCAGTACTTCGGTATCGCCGTCTGGTCGAATAACATCTTTGCTTGATGCAGCTCCTCCCTCCCCTGGGCCGAAGAGATCTTGGTCCCCTCGATCACATCACCATTGATGATGATGATGTCCGGACCGAATACATCGTTCATCTGACGCAGAAAATGGTTGATCTTCTGGATATACACCGGGCCGATTTTTTTCTGACTCGGCGTATTGCCGACCGCCTCCGACCAGATATGAGGATCGGTCAGAAAACCGATGCGCAGGATATCGTCGGAATGCTGTTTCGGCGCTCCCAAAATTGGAAGCTTTGGGAGAGGGAGAATCGGCTTCTCGGCGGACGAAGGCTTATCCTCGGATTTTTCGTTCTGTTCTTCGGGCAAAACTACCGGTTCCGACACATTCTTTTCCTCTGATTCTGGCTGGTCTGGGGTAAGGCTGCCTGGGTTCAGTTCGGTCTTATGCTCAGTGTAAGTAAGTGGTTGCAGCGGGCCAGATTGTCTTCCGTTCAAAAGCAAGGTTGCTCCCGTGGCGAAAAGGCCGAGGAAGAACAGGGATATGGCCACGATTTTTAGGACAGTATCTCTCTTCATGCAGAAAACGATTCCCTCCAATCTAACACATTCTGTTGAAGCGCACAGATAACTCTATCCAACCCTCTCAGCACCCACTCCTAGTGCTGCATGCCCGACACTCTGCCATCATCCGCTTTCTGATTGGCGCCGACATATCCCCAGTCCGTCAGCCACTGCTGCATCATCATGATTTCTCCCATCTGAGCAGTGGTAATTTCCTGGCCAAGTTTCTTCAATTCCTCATGCTTCGCGTTCGCCGGGATGAGCGCGGCCATATCGACCGCTCCCTGATGGTGAATGATCATCATTTCAATAAAGGCACGGTCGAAGGCGTCACCCGAAAGACCGGTCAGTCCCGTTGTCATTTCATCCATAGTCATGCCCGAATGTTCAGAGACGGTAGTATTCGCCACCGTTGCTGATCTTGGCGCGCTCCCAAGCTGGTACCCGAAAAAGCCCGACGCAATGATCGCTATCACCGATAAACCCACCCTCAATTGTTCCTTGCTCTCCATACAGTTACGTAAGATATTACTTCTTTTAGCATACAGGATATTTTCACTTACCTGTGGGGTGTCGTTCGTTTTTGGTAAGAAAATACGGAGCCTTGACGCCCCGCATCCTCCTCAACAACAGATTTCTACCATCTACAGACTAAAAATTGACTTGAGCCAGTTGATAAAATCCCTCCGCTCGCTCACGACAGCACCCTCCTTATTGAGTACTACTTCAGATTCGACTTCGACCGGGAGGATGAAGAAAAGCTTTTCATCTCGTGTCACTTTAACCGTTTCTGTTTCCGGCTTCGACTCGACGACTACGGCCTCCTGAACGACGGTCTCGTAGTTCGCGGATGAAACCTCAGAATCCCCATCGCCATCGGACGACTTCACGGACATTTCATTCTCCGTCTCGACGGAAACATCATCAGTGGATTTTACCGACAAATCATCCATCGAGTCCTCCTGGGTCTTCATCTGTGTCGTCGTCTTCGCTGTTGATTTGGCGGCCGGCTTTACCGAAACGTCATCAACAGAATCTTCGTCATCGACGGATTTTTCATCGGCATCATCCTTATCTTCGGATTGATCATCTTCGGATTGTTTCGACGGCTCGGACGGCTCGCCCGACTGTTCGCCATCTTTGGCCGAAACCGACTGAGTCGGCCGGAACTCACCGGTGAAAAAGTTGAAGGCGAGTGCGAGCAAGAACACGCTCAGGGTCCCGAATAAGAGCTTTTCTGTTTTCTGACTGGTATCTGGCATAGTTTTTATATTAGGAAGTCTATTTATAGGGTACTCTCCCCTGGCTTCTTGGTCAAAGAGCCTGGTACAAGGTTATGTTCCCGGATGAGCGTATATCCGATCACACCGACAGCGAGCACCTCGAGGACTTCTTCGAGTAGTCGGAGCAGGTGAAGGACTATCTTGTGGCATGCCGGATCAAGACAGAAGACGATGGCCGAGTTCTTTTGCGTAAGGCCATCAATGAGGTCGAGAGAAAAGGCAGCGACGAGAAGGAGTAGCCCAAGAATGATCGGCTTCCGCGATTGGGATAGGGCTTTTTTCCATAGGAGGTAGAGGAGCGCACAAAAGGAAAAGGCGAGGAGTGGCATATACACAACCCCCCAGATATAGGTCGGGAAGCTCGAGAGAAAGTCTGAGCTGCCTTGGACAGCGCCGGAGAGTCGCTCATGGAGATAGGTCGCGTCATCCAAGCTGTAGAAAAGGAAGGTCGCGGCGAGAAAATACCAGATCTTGCCGGCTAACCGATAATAGACACTCAGGCACCCGAGACCGAGGAAGAGAAAGGCAAGGGCCGAGAGCCAGGTTAGTGGAGTCTGTTCCCGAGTCGCCGTAAAGATTTCACTGAACAGCGTCTTCGGAAAATAAAAGAAGGCAAAGAGATCAAGGACCGTCAAAATTAGGACAAGAAGAAACCCAACCCGGTATATTTTCTGGAGAAAGAAGAGCGAGAAGTACATGATTATTGATTGCGGTTATTTCCGACTGATTGCCTGGGACAACGCGGACTGAGCAGCACAAGTTGGCGCATCCCGTACCCGTAAGCTCCTACGTTGATTTTTTAAGTATACCAGTTTGAATTCTGCCGATGACAATAAAAAACAAGGCTTATTTGGGCCTTGTTTTTATGTGATTGCTCCCTCTAGTGGATGAACTTAGGACTTTGGATTGGAGAAGTATTGGGAAAATGATGAAAGAATATAGAAGGAATCTTGGTATAAAAAAGGGGCTGGCACTTAGTGATAAATCACCTCGTAGCCAGCCCATTGTCCTGCGACATGAAACTTCACGCCGTCGGCTCTGCCCACTTGTTGCCGTGCCGTTCATAGTAGGCTTCCATCTCGTTCAGCCACCTGTACGCGCACTGCACGAGATATTGGCGGTAATCCTCGTCCTCAGCATCCAGCTCGACGCCTTCTTGGTCGGGCAGATCGCGCAGCCGATTCTTGATGCTCATCAGGACGTGATAGTTCGCCTGAGTCATCTGGAAATTCTTCACCAGAGTGAGAGCATCCAGCCGTTGATTCAATGCCCTCAGTTCAGGGCTAGTAACTTCGCTCATTCCGTTCTCCTCTCGTTTGGAAATAGGACGATGTCGCCCCGAACAAATTCAGTCCATTTGAACCAATTATGATAGCACAAAACTACCATTCTGTCCATACTAAAAAGAGGCTTTAGTAAGCCTCTTTTATAGGTTGCTCCGGCGATAGGATTCGAACCTATGACCAAGTGATTAACAGTCACCTGCTCTACCGCTGAGCTACGCCGGAATATGGGGTTAGGAAATCGCCTGCGAGAGGCGACAGGCCTATGGTAAGGCAATAAAAGAAAAAAGGCAATCCGCCGTGGCGGATCGCCTTCAAATTGAGCCCGGGAGCTCGAAATGCATATAGTCCTTGAGGCTCGCCCACTCTCCGCCCCAGATAAAGCCGTAAGCCTTGAAAAGGCTAACTGGCAAGGACTCGGGGCTGCACGTCCCGGGAAGCGACGGGTCAAAACCCGCTTCCGGCGGAAGCACCACTCCGTCTCGGAGATACGGGTTCTGGAGCGGATTGATATCGATAGCCAGACCGTACGCATGCCGCGAAAGCTCGAGCTTATGGGATAGCCCTGTCTTTTTACGAAATTGGAAGCCGACGCAGTTATTGGCCGCCATGGACCGATCATCGCTCCAGCCAAAGGCAACAATCGGTGCCATGCTGGCAATTGGAAAGCCAGCGATGAAAAGCGTCTCGAAAATCGTGCGAACCCGATCTGCAATCACCCCATGAACGACAAGCTGGCCGAGATGCTCGGTTCCGGAAAAGTCCCGGTATGGGAGCGAAAGAACGACCTGCTCGGAAACGATGCGCCGGACCTCTTCGGTTGGCCAATCAAAACCAATCTCTAACGGGAGCGAACGTGCCATCTCATCCGAAAGATGATGACTGGATATCGTTCCCCATTTTGATGTTGCGCCCATTGCTGTCTCCTTGTGAAAGAACGGTAGCGAAGGGAAATTTCAGACGAAAGACCGATTCCGAGGAATGAACCGTCGCGCCGAATACGGTCTTTTCATCCCATGCCTACTAGTCTCCCTTCTTCAATAATCCCTCAAGGCCGTTCTTTTTGGAAGCTTCCAACGCTTTTTCAAACACAGCTACCTTTTCCTGTTTCGACGGATCACTTTGATAGCGCTCCACATAAGCCTGAGTAATCGGCACCGCCTCATCGAATTTTCCGAGCTTGGCGAGAGCGACTGCATAGTTGTACCAGGTGTCCCCCAACTCGGGCGTGAAGTCATAAATATCTTTGAGCAGCGAGGCGACTTGGCTGAAGTTCTGGGTCTCGATGTAGGCATTGGCGAGATTGTATCGGGCGATGAAGTTGTCGGGATTCGCTGCCACTGCGCGCCGAAGGTATTCCACTGCCTTCATCGGCTCTCCACTCCTCTTTTTGAGTCCCGCCAGAGCGATGAGTGCCGCTTCATTATCCTCATCGCGAGCGATTGAGCGATTGAGTGCTGCTTCCGCTCCGGCCGTATCTTTCAGTGCAAGAAGGCGCTGAGACTCGTAGAAATCCGCATCATAATCCGGCGCTACCGACTCCGTCAGGTAGGCCTTCGCTCGCTCGCGCATCTCGGCCGGTGTCGCTTGTTCGAGCGATCGCAGCAAGTGCAACCGATCGTAATTCGATAGGTCGTCTGAACGCAGTACGATGAGCGTTTTCAAGTACTCCCTCGCCTGGGGAAGATCACCATCGAACAAGGCGACCAACATGAGATTGCCATAGGCCCAGCCATAGCGCGGATCGAGGGCGATGGTCCTCTCGAGCCACGTCTTGGCCTCGTCATACTCACCGCGTTCCAGAGCGGCATAGCCGATCGCATGATAGGCGTTGGCCTCAATCAGCGCGTACCGAGGAGACAGCAGCCCCGCAAGAAGAAAGACCAGGAAAACGCTCACAAAACTCGCTGACCACAAGAGACGGGTTATTTCCCGGCGCTGAAAAAATCGCCAGAGTATCACGACCGCGCTGGCGCTCAGTAGTATGCCGAACGGCATGAGCGGCACCCGGTAGCGCGAATTGATCGTGGTTAAGAGAAGAATGCCGATGTACGCAGCAAGCATGAGGAGAGCCAGGGTAGGAGCCATCCGGTCGTCACCTCGGGCGGCCCGCTGCCGACGAATGAGGAAAAAGGCGCCTAGACAAAAAAATGGAAGGATCAACCAGAACGGAATAAGAATCCAGAGGACCGGAATGGACGACCGGTAAAAGCTATAGCTGTAGTTATCACTGAACTCGATCGGATGAACGATGAGAAAGAGTTTGTTGGCAAGGGTTGCGAAATAGTGGCCGGGGGTAGCACGCATTTCTTCCCACGATTTCTGCATCCAGAACCGTGAGACCTCCGATGGCTGGAGATCTTCCCCCGCATAGGCCTCGGCCATCCCGACTGCGTCCATTTCTTCGTATTTCGGATGCGGCCGAAGAAAGGGCGGGACTTTCGCTGTCGAGCCGTCACTCCCCCACCAGCTCCCCTGGTACATGACCAGGCCTATGGAAAAGTTCGTCGGGACGAAATCATGGCCAACAGCATAGTTCCGCAGCGTCACTGGAAGGATACAGAACGCCACACCGAAAGAAAACACGGCAGCCAACCGCCACTTCATTCGTCGATCAAGGGAGCGTGAGAAGAAGAGGAGGCTGACGATGATCGGCACGAAGACGAGGTTGTTTCCTTTGACGAGTGCCGTAAAGCCGAGCAGCGCTCCAGCAAAGAAGAAGCGCTGCCAACTCTTCTCTTCGAACGCGCGGAGAATGACCAGGAGAAACAGGGACAGGAAAAATATCTCAAAGCTCGTCTTCAGGAGCAAGCCTTCATAAAAAATAAACGGTCCGTACAACGCAGCGATTACCCCGGCGACGATGCCGGTCACACGATCAAAAAGCCGCTGACCGACGAAATACAGAACCACCGGAACAACGACGCCGAGCGAGAACTGCACTATGAGCGCTAGCTCTGTTCCGAATGCGCCGAATACCGTGATAAGCGCGGCGAGAAAATACGCGTAGAACGGCTCCGTAAAGAAAATCCGGTCCCCAAGCCAACCATTCTTTACGATTTCTTCCGCCCACTTCACATAGTATTCCGCATCGAGGATCGGCGTCGTCAGAGCAGGGTCACGCCAGAGAAAGAACGCATATACGATCCGGACGGTCGCTGCCAAAGCAACCAGCGACCAGAGTACCTTGTGGTCGCTTACCGATGCCGCCCGCAGCCATCGGATGACCGAAGACACCCAGCCGACCGCCGGATTGGCGCTCCGCTGGTAGGGCTGCCGTAAGCGCTGCGCTTCATCCCAACTCAGGCCGAACTTCCGCATCAACTGACGTTCTGTGGCATGAGGATTTTTCTCTAAGTATTCGTCGATTCGATCCTGTCGGCGCATAGAGCAGTTTTTTCAGGCAATATTCATCGGCGGTATCGGCTACTTGTTCGGAATGAAAGTATCACGTATTCCGCTTTTCGAGCACTCGATACAAAACACCCCGTTTTACCGGGGTGCTGCGGCTTCTTAGTAATCGCGGAGCTTCTTCAGGCTCTCATGCTCGCGGATCTTCTCGAGAGCCTTCGCCTCGATCTGACGGATGCGCTCGCGAGTCACGCCAAACTCCTGACCGACTTCTTCGAGCGTGTGCGTCACGCCGTCCTCGAGGCCGAAGCGGATGCGAAGAATCTTCTGCTCACGCGGTGTGAGTTCATCAAGAATCGCGCCGATATGGGACTTGAGGAGTTTGCGCGCCGCCATCTGATGAGGCATGACGGTTTCGGTATCCTCGATGAAGTCACCCAGGACCGAATCATCGTCATTGTCACCCACGCTCGTCTCGAGCGAAACGGTTTCCTGGGAAATCTTCTGGATATGACGGATTTTGTCCACTTCCATGTTCATTTCCGCTGCAATTTCTTCGGCAAGGGGCTCACGGCCGAGCTCTTGGACGAGACGACGAGTGACTTGAGCATATTTATTGATTGTCTCCACCATGTGCACCGGGATACGGATGGTGCGGGACTGATCAGCCAGGGCACGGGTAATCGCCTGGCGGATCCACCAGGTCGCGTAGGTCGAGAATTTGAAACCCTTGCGGTAATCGAATTTCTCAACCGCCCGGAAAAGACCAATATTCCCCTCCTGGATAAGGTCAAGGAGTGAGAGGTTATGGGAGCGGCCGACATACTTCTTCGCGATCGAAACGACGAGACGGAGGTTCGCCTCAGTCAAACGCTGCTTCGCGACGAGATCGCCTTTTTCAATCGCCTTCGCGAGCTTCACTTCTTCATCGCCGGTGAGGAGCTGGACGCGGCCGATTTCTTTCAAGTACATCTGAACCAAGTCGGAAGCATCATCGCTCTCGCCGAGGTCCATCATCTTATCCTTCTTCTTCACTCCCTTTTCCGGCACTTCCTCCTTTTCACCATCGACTTTCAGCATCTCTTCGGAGCCGACAACACGGATGCCCGAAGTTTCCAACTGTTCATAGAGACTTTCGAGGCCGTCAAGGTCCTGTTCGATATCAGGCAGGATGTGGATAATCTCGTCCTCCGTGACGAAACCGCGCTGCTTGCCGCGAGCGAGAAGCTCATCGAAGGCACCACGTTTCACCTCTTCCTTCGAGGACTTCTTCGATGATTCCGACTTCTTTTCTTTGCTGACTTTTTTCGGCTTGACTGGTTTGGCCGCGCCTTTCCGGACCGGCTGTTTCGCCTTTTTCGGGGCAGATTTCTTCTTGGCCGGCTTTTTCACCGCTGGCTTTTTGGCTGGTTTCTTCTTGGGAGCCGCCTTTTTCGGCTGTGACTTCTTCTTTTTCAACGGTTTCTTGGCCATAGCAAAGGAAAAAAATTACCCATTTCGTAGGCTCAGCCTAGCAAATTTCATCTATTCTGGGAAGCATCACCCCCGGGTCAGGCGAGCGAAGGATTCGAGTAATCGTTTTTCCTCTTCCTTATCCCCTGATTTCCGTGCCGCCTCGATTGCTCGACCGAGGTCGAGTCGCTCATCCTTTTCGTGCAGTTCACTCCGAAGTTGCGAGAGATAGTCAGTGATTGTCTCGGTCGCAATGAGCTCTCGGTCGGCCCCTTCGGCTTGGAAACGCGGCAGCTCGAGTGTCCGGAAGAGAATATCACTCGCCATCGCCTGGAGCGCTTGGTCCTCGATGGCTGCCACTGGATCAGTCGGATTATTACGGATGAAGAAAGCAATCGGATGCATTGAGAGAAACTCCCGCACCATTCCGTCGCTCTCACCCTCCACTTTTTCCCAAGACCGAGGGCTCGCAAGCGCGAGTCCGATAATCCCATCGCGGAGCACTTCCGAACGGCGGCCGAAAGTCTTCGGGAGAAAAGTCCCGGTTGGCCGGGCCTCAACGAAACGCTCGTTTTTCTGTGTCGAACGGAAGATCTTTTCGACCGCTGCCTGAACCACCTTCGCCTCGGCACTGATCACCGCCGCGAGTTCTTTCGTCCAGTGAGCGCGGTCGAGATCATTCTGAGTCGCTGCCAAGAGCTCGGCATAACGTTCAACGATTTGTCGTTTCCCCTCCTGGGTCTCGGTGTCATGACTCGTTTTCAGAGACTCGAGAAAATACTGCATAGCAGGCTTGGCCTCCGCGACAGCTGCCCGCAGGAGCTCCGGGTTCTCGCGGTTCATATCGGCCGCGTCCTTGCCGCTCGAGAGCCCGATCGATTCGACACTGAAATCGAGACTGAGGGCAGCGATGAGGCTCTTCCAAGCGGCCGCCTGGCCGGCCTTGTCCATATCAAAGAACAGCGCAAGCTTCTTTCCATAGCGTTTCAGGATAGCGAGCTGTTCCGCGGTCAGGGCCGTCCCCGAGACTGCCACCACATTCGGGAGGCCGGCCTGATGGAGGGCGATGACATCGACATTACCCTCGACAAGTATCGTCCGACCGGTTTCTTTGATCGATTGCTTGGCGATCGCGAGACCGTACAGCGCCCGACCCTTATGATAGAGATTTGTCTCGGGCGTATTCACGTATTTCGCCTGGCTCTCATCGCCACCGGGGGCGACCCGGGCCGAGTAGCCGATCGTTCGACCGAGGATATCCCCGATCGGAAACATGATGCGGTCCCGGAAACGGTCATAGTATCCTCGGCCTTCCTTACCCTTGAGCGACAGACCGCAACTCTCGAGCTCTTCGCTCCGAAAACCGCGACTGATGAGAAACTTTGAGATGTGCTCCCAGCCGTCTGGGGCATAGCCGAGCCGATACGTCCGGATCGATTCGTCGGAGAGTCCTCGGTTATGGAGATAGTCGAGGATCTTTTTTCCTGGCGCACTTTCCCAGAGTTGTTTCTCATAGAATTTCGTCGCGAGCTCAAGGATCTCGAGTCCCCGGTCCTTGGTCTCAGCGGTCATCCGACCATCGCTTCGGTATTCCGGCAGTTCCACCCCTGCTTTCTCAGCCAAAAGCTTCAGCGCCTCCCGAAACTCGAGTCCCTCGATTTCCATGACAAACGCGAAAACATCGCCACCCTTGCCACAACCGAAGCAATGCCACATATTCCGCTCCTCGTTCACATTGAAGGATGGCGTCTTCTCCTGATGAAAAGGGCAGTTGGCCTTCCAGGCGCTCCCGGCCTTCTGGAGTTTCACGTATTGCCCGACCACATCGACGATGCTGAGGCGGGCCTTGATGTCTTCGGTCGTGGTGCTCATAGAATATATGCGTCTCGATATCCTACTCCGAAAGACGGTTCGAGACAATGCCGCCAAGATCGTTGCTTCATCTCCAGTCGAAAGAGGCAGACACTATTTCTAGATACAGCTGGGACCGTCTAAACCAGAGGGTAAATTTTCTCTCACTGTTCCGAGAAAAATCAGGATCGTTGTTTCTCCGAGGAGTACGTCCACCAAATGGGGACGCCTTAGTACTGTTCCCTAACTTTTGTATAGATAAATTCAGAGAGCGTGACGATTGTCTCTTTCAACTGTTCCGAATCAGTGCCGCGTGTCATGACGCAAGCGAGATAGGGGTGACCGGGAAAATACACGATACCGCAGTCATGGAGTTGCCGTTCCATATCTCCTGTTCCGGCTTCCCCGAATTTATGTGCCACTATGACGCTATCGGGGACACCCGCTGGCAAGCCGTCATTATAGTCAGTTGATGCTAGGAGCGCGAGCGCTCGTTCTGACGATTCACGAGAGAGATACGAGCTATTGAAGAGGATACGGAAAAACCCAGCGTATTCCTTCACTGACAGCTTTGAATTAGGATTGACCAAGACATCGCTCCCGACGCCAAGCATAGCGAAGAGGTCCTGAAGTATCACCGGCGGCAGACGTTCGACGAGGAGGACGAGGGATTGATTATCAGAATAGACAATCATCCGCCGAATGAGATCGTCTACAGTATACGCCTGTCCAAGACGTAATTCCTCCCGCGGCTTAATCGTCGGCGTAATACCGAAATCCTTCGGCTTCTCGAAGAGAATTTCCCGCTCCAGAATCGATGGGTTCTGTTCGGCCAGATGATAGTAGGCCATCATCACCGGTACCTTCAGGAGGGATGCCGGGAAAAATTCGCCCATCTCATCGATGCCGAAAGCCGGCCCATTATTCAGATCACGGAAATATACCGCTACTTCAGTAAGCTTTTTTTCCTGCTTCAGCTCATCGATACGAGCATCGAGATCATCACGGAAATTCTCCTTACGAGCATCGAGCGAACCATCTGACACTTCACATTCGAGAAGCGGATTGATATACGTATACTGATTCATTTGCCGCACCTGTTTCACCCCGGTCTCAGCGTTCACACCCTGCTCTTCCGCCGGTTGTTCAGAAGGGAAAAAGCCATGCAAAAAATAGCCAGCAATGAGGCCCACGCCAGCAAATATGAGGGGAAATACGACTGTTTTCGGGTACATGCCACCTATTTTATCATGAACACGCGACGAGACTTATTGGAAAAGACGGTACCGGTTACAAGTAAAAGTTAGGCCTTGGGTTCGCTTTCGGTTTTTCCTCAAGCCAAAAAATAGGCAAATCTATGGGCGAAGGAGAAGGAATGACTACCAGAGGATACCCTCTCGCTCACACACCGCTCCCGATGATAATGAGGACATCGGCATCAGCCGGTGTCGCTTCGCCAACCGGGAGCTCGGCGAGCGTACCGCCGAGTGCGTCAGCCAGTGCCTGGGCCACACCAGTCCCCGCATCGCCAAGCCCGACGACCGTATAGCCAGCATAGTCATTTTTGGCCGCTTTTTCCTTCAGGACAATTTCAGCCTCAGGAAACTGCTCTTGGAGCGATGTCTCAACCGTATTCGTTACTCCCACCTTCGTCGAGCCGTTATAGAGAGCGATACGCGTACCTGATAGGACCGTGGACGAAGAGACCTCACCTTCTTCTGGCACTGAAGACTCGTCTTCCGGACTGGTTGGATTTTCCGGATTACTCGCAGGTGATTCGATTGACTCGACAGCAAGCGGGGCGTCTTCTACGGCAGCCGGCGCGGATTCTTTCTCGATATTCACCGTCGTCACATCGATGATTTTTTTGGCGCTCGGCCGATAGAGGATAGCCCGGCCGCTCGCCTGATAGATGAGAATCTTGTCGCCATTTTCAGCCCGACGGAAGAATGGCTGGTCATCGAGCCGCTCTTTGTTCGTCACGGTCGCCAAAGTCGGTTCCTCGTCGTTTGGTAGCTCGATCATCGCTCCGACTTTTTTCACGAGCGAAGTAATTTCGCGCTTACTCGCAACCTCTGGCGTTTCTCGGTACTGATAGTAGAAATACAAAGCGACACCAGTCATGAGGCAAAGGAGCAGTGCCTGACTGAGAAACAAGCCGTGTTTCCAAGTCGGCTTCCGCGCCGATGACGAGGCCGTTGCTCCCCGCCCCGGAGCCGGAGCGGCTGGCGCGTCATAAAGGATCGGTTCGAAGTCAGTGACGAGATTGGTCGTTGTTTTTTTCTTGGCTACACGAGGCATATTTTTTGCGCCGATAAAAAAGCGATTGCGTTTCTTCCCTCAGTCTATCGGATATCAAAGTGTTTCGCCAGCCGAAATATCAGACGAGCGCGATAACCGATGTCACCAGTATCACGACAAGGAGAAATGGCTCGTCGAAAAACAGAAAGAAGTTGCTGTTCCCCGTCGGACCACCGCCACCGCCGGAAAGAGCGATGTCGAACGTATTTGATCCATTGTCTCTCAGTTCAATATCAGGAAAGGCCATAGAAGTGAGAAATACAAAATTCTAAGCGATTATGCTGCGGTACCGTTGTCGCTTCGGCCGACATGTGTCGCATCTTGTCGTGCATGAGCATAACAATCAATAGTATTGTCATACCAAGTAATTGAGTACGTTCCACCAGTCGCAGTTGTCGTCGTACCAATGAGCTCATCGGTATCAGAACGGTGTGCCTCAACGGTAATGCCAGACCCGTCTCCCGTATAGCCAGAGACGGTCCCGGAGAGGGCATAGGTAATACAATGAAAAGTTGTCCAAATACCCCAAGCAGAATAAATAGTCGATGGCGCATCAAGCCGCCAGGTGCGAGAAGTCGCAAGGTTCAATCGTTGTGTATCTGTATCAAGTGGCCAACGACGAAATGAGGAGCGCGCGGCAGAATAAGCACGAATAGTGCAGTTGCGTTCCACATCCGAAGCCGTCATACCAACGTATACTGGTTCCCAGCCCTCGCCCTCGCCCTCGCCAGCTGCTCGCTCGGCCTGAAGGGCATACGAGTACCCGGCAACGTTACTGCCATGATCGAGGTTCGTCTCAACCAATACGGCTCCCAACCAATGATCCGATTCACCTGTTCCAAGAAGGAGTCCAGCAGCAGCAGCTGTTCGTCCCTGACTCGCTGTCGAGGTATTGCCTACGATAAGTGCGTAGCGTGATTGAGCATGAGCACCAACCCCAGCTGAAGCGACACTCGAAGTATAGTTAAGTATCATAAAGCCGGAGAGATTCCACCAGACATTCGCCGCGCTCGCATAGATACGAAGTTCGTACTGATTCAATCCTCGAGCAAGCGATTCAAACGCTGTCCCATTCTGCCCGCCAGAGTCTATCCGATGAACAAGCGAGTGAGGACCAAGCTCGAAAGAGTTGGTCTGTGACATGGTATAGGCCGTGTAGGTGCCCTGATCACCCACGGCGACATTGAGTGTTCCACCTGCCGGAGCAGCTGTCTGAGCAAAAAGACAAACAGCACTTTCCTTTAAAGTAATCGTCGTTGGTTCTTGAACAAAAATTGTCCGCGCCCAAGATTCAGCGTCACCAGAGGTCGTTCCAGGAATCTGGCCAATCGTATCCACACCACCATACAGGAGACTATTGAAGACAGTTGAAGTGCCGGACACCGTAAATTCGTAGGTGATGACAAGCATCCCGCCGGTCCGGGCAAAACGGTTCGTCACACCGGTCGCCAGAATTTCGAGTGACCGCGCCGAGCCATAGGTCGTTTCAGCAGTGATGTCATAAAGCGCCCGGAAATGAAGACCGCTTCCTGTATAACCCTGTTCAGCACGATAGACGTCACGCTGTGTTCCTCCATTAACCCGAAGCGAGAGCGTGATGTCGGTCGCAGCCGTAGCTGGACTTTCATTGCCCCACAGGTCTACAAACGCCTGCCTCACGGTAACGGCGTTTTCCGGAAGATACCCACCAGTGAATGCTGGAATAGCTGTGGCGCCACCAAGTGTCTGCCAGGTGGTCGTCGCATACTGCCTTGTCGATTCGATAGGAATGCGGACCGTCTTGATATGGGTCGCACTCGTGTCATCGTATTGGTAGGTAACGACGAGTCGGAACGAGTGGTCAGCGGTGATGAGCGCTGTCCCGCGGAAACGCACCCCCAGCGCCATGCTCGTCCCCGTCCAGTTGGTGGTCATCCACGACGTCACATCGCGCTGAAAGAAGTACGTCTGACCCTCACCCGTGTTTGCGGGCGGGTTCGAGAGTGTCACCTCACTGTAGGTACCACCAAGTGACGGGGCTATACCGAGCACTGGACTCGTCATTGTTGCCGAAGTTGTCGTATCATCTCGCACCCAACACTGAAGCGTCACACTCTTAAAGGTAATGCTTGACTCCGGAATATACGCCGTCAGTGTCGTATCACGACTCGTCGCAGCAGCGAGCGTGGTGATGATAGTGCTCGTGGCAAATTCAATTGTCTTGGTGCGGAGTGCCATAGCCTAGAAGTTGTCGAGTTTGGCGATGAGATCCCACTTCGTATCGGTGAAATTGTATATAAACCCAAGATAAATGGTCTTTCCTAAAATGGTAGTGGTCGGGAGTGCCAGATCGGTCGACGCCCGGTAGACAGCATTCCAACCAAGACTCCGCGCCGTACCATCATCCTTGATGCGGATAATGAGTTGCTGACCCTGGGTCGGCGTCCCGGTTGGCGCGGCAAAGACTGCTCCGACCGCGAGGGCCGTAATGATGTGAACATCCGTGGTGTCGGCATTGGGTGTCGGGGTCGCGTTCGACGCTTCGGACGTGACGCGCTTCGCGGCTTTCCGTGCGAATTTGTACGAGAGACAGATCCAGTTACCACTCCCAAGCGAGAGGAACTCCGCCGTGTCATCAGCCACGGTCGTGATCGTCACCCCACCAGGGAGGATGAGCGACGTACCATTGTGCGTGAGGGTCAGCGCCGCCGCGAAGCGGACATTCCGCCGGATACCGGCCGCGACCGTATCAAAGGCGGTGATAGTCGTCGTCCCCGTAATCCGGATATTATTGGAAAGAGCGGCGCCGATATTGGTCGTGCCAGCGGATGCGACATCGACTGAGGCCGCCATATTGAGCGGGATGGATTCGAGCGCGACACGGTTTTTGGAAATACGGATGGCCATATTCTCAATGCAGATTGCAGAATGATAATCGCAAAATGAAGACTAGGACTTTCCTCTCTTAGCTGTGTTACTTGAGGCTACCATAATCGCTGTTATCTCGCTCGCCTCGTTCAGTAAAGATTGTACGAATTCCTTTTTGAGTAATTTCGATTCTACGATAAGCTCGAGCCAAAAGACACTCTCATCTGCTTCCTCAATCACGATACCGATCTTTGAAACAAACTCCGCCTTGGTGCGAGCACGGCAGGCCGCCCGATAATTAGCTGCTACTGAAGTCCCAGAACGGATGAGTTGATTTCCTAGTATTTTTCCTGTCACTGTCTTCGGAAGCGACTCAACGAGTTTGATAATCCTTAATGCAAACTTCTTTGTTCGCTCTTTCAATTCGTCTCCATTCATAGTCTCCTGCTGACAATCTGCATTTTACAATCTTCAATCTCCAATACTTCAGAAGCTTTCCTTGTCGATAATGAGCAGTTCCGCACCGTCATCGTCCGTCACTTTGAGCTGCTTCCCCGTTTCCGTCACCTTGAAATTATCAAACGTCTTCTCGGAGAGCACCGCATCGCCCCGAAGAGTATTGACGAGCGGTGTCACATACTTCCCTGCGAGGAGCACCGCGCCGCCGAAAGCAGCATACTTCAAGAAGGCCCGGCGACGTTCATCGAGCGCGACCACAGCAACGCTCTCACCACGCACGGTCCGTGATTTGGTCGAAAGCCCAAGAATGGAGAATATTCGAGCGCCGAAACGATTTGCCGAAAGCCGGTCGACCGCGAGGCCGGATGCGGCAGCGAACGCGAAAGAAAGGCGTCGCCATTTTCGGGAAGCCGAAATCCTCACTTTCTGTAGAAACGCTTTCCAGTCACGCATCAGTCTTTTCTTTTTTATTTCAAACGAGCGAGCGAAGGTGCTACTCCCCGTCTTTCTTGGCGATATCCTTGAGTTCCTCTTCCACTTCCTGCTTCCCTTTCTTGAACTCACCAGTCACGCGGCCAAGTGACCGGGCGAATTCCACGATTTTTCCGCTGCCGAAGAAAAGCACGGCGACAACGAGCGCGATGACGACAATTTCCGGCATTCCAAGTCCGAACATAGACGTTTACATTAATGGCTTTCGATACTGAAGCCAGTATACCAAAGCGCCGACAGTGACGGAATAGGCCTTTTAGCCCTCTTCAGAAGGGTTTTCCCCCTCCAAAACAGTCGTTTCCGACTCCTCGGAGGCTGCTTCAGCAGCCTCATCCACTTCATCATTCAACTCTTCAGCTGGGACCACCGTTTCGGCCGGATTTACTTCAATAGGAACGGTTGCTGGTTCTGCCGGTACTGGGACGGCCGGGACAGCGTCGATTGAGAGAAAATTGGCGATGGAATCGATGATAATCTGCCGGACTTCTTCTTTGGAGAGGGTGGTCTGTACGGGCGACTCTTGCCCTGGAAGGTTGACCACTGTGACTGAGGGTGTCGGTTTTTCCTCCTCTTCGCCCTTCACGACAGGCTTATAGCCATTGAATTCTCGGTCTTTTGGGTCGAGTGTCTTGCCAGCGAGCCGGTTATAGCGCCCAGCATCGTCACCGGCGGGAGAGGCCTCAGTAAGACGCGCTTGGACCTCGCTGAGATAGCTGATCTCCCGGTCCATTACCTGGCCGATCTGCTCGGCAGCGTACAGCCCCAAATCACGTTTCCCGAGAAGTGCTTTGGGGATATCCATGATCTTTGCCTTAGGGACCACCTGCCAGGCTCGATCGATTACCTCGAGCGTCCGATACGAATAGACTACTTGATATGCCTCTGCCCGTTCACTGACCATATCCACCCGAAATGCCATATCAAAATCACCGATATCAGTCATTTGGAGAATCTGGTTTTCTGGAGCTGGAGCTGGACCAATCGGGCCAGAATCCGTCGGAAAGAACGTCTCACGGACGGCCGGATTCGCCGCAAATACTACTCCCGTCCCGAGGACAAGTACGGCGATAATGACCGGCACCGCATTATGGTATTTGAGGAAATCGATGAGGGAACGCATAGGCCTAGGATGCTCTGATTATACCAGTTGCCCGAGAAGCAGCGATTACGCCAGAGCCGTAAAGTATCATGAGCGGGAGCGCGAGAAAAACCATCGTCACTCCGCTCCCATCGGGGGTGACAATGGCCGAAAAGATGAGCGTTACGAGGAGTGCTCCTCGCCAATGGGAGCGCCAGAAAGTAGCCGGGATGAGGCCAATCCGCGAAAGCAGCACCATGCCGACCGGGAGGAGAAAAGCGAACCCAGTCAAGAGTGTCAGCAGTGTCGTCGAAGCGAGGAAATCATCGAGGGCAAACATCGGGGTAACGCCCATCGGGAGCGCGAACGAATAGAGGATGGTGTACGTCTTGGGGATGATGACGAAATAGGCGAGCGCCGCACCGATATAGAAAAGGGTGAGCGCTGGGAGGATGGTCAGGATGAGAATCCGCCGTTCCAAAGGATGGAGCGCTGGCCAGAGGTATGACCCCAAGAGATAAAGCGCGTATGGAAATGTCAGGAGCGCCGCCGCCAGGAGTGCGAAACAGAGCGGGGCGAAAAAAGCTGAGACCGGTCCGAGCGCGACCACCGGGACACCCGTCGGAACAAGCAGCGCCTGGGCCTCGAGGAAAAGCTCGGTCGCGATTGACGGAGTGCCGAGCACTGGACAAGGAACAGTTCGCCCGAAGATCTCACACTCCCCGCTTGTCGTCCCCAACAAAAGAATCACCAGTCCAGAGAAAACAATGACAAAACGGACGAGACTCGCCCGAAGAGATTTCAATTCCTGCACGAGAGGTTCCATATCGGGAAAACTTACTGCTCGTCGAAAATGAGCATTGCCTGGTCGTCATTATCGTAAACGCCGAGCTCGGTCGCCGAGTCATTCTTCATATAGACGCCGTTCCCAAACTTCAGGACATTTTCGACGAAGATATTGCCGTCACCAGTCAGTGTCAGCGCCGGGCACGCGTCGTTGTCGCAAACCCAAAGGTTTTCCGAGAGCATACGAACATCGCTACCGAAAGCAGAGACCTGCAGATCACCGACCGCATCAACGGTAAACTCACTGTAATTAGTGAGGTCTTTCGAGAGCCGGAGTTGCGGAGCGCTCGCTGCCTGGAAGATATCCATAGCCCGGCTCGGGGCCGTCGTGCCGACACCGACGTTGCCAGCACCGTCGATCACGAACGGAGTAGCATCACTCGCCTCATCATTCACCCGGACTGCCAGATTATTCGTCCCCGTGGCATTATGCTGGACGAGAAGCGAAGTATTGGCATTGGCGGCTCCGGTATTCGACACGGCAAAGACATTACCCGTGTTGGCCGCATTCGAGCCGGAAAGCGTGATGCCGGCGAGCGATCCCGTGAAGGCCGTCGAACTCGAAGCGACCGAGAGAGCACTCCCCGAGGTGAGTCCATTCGTAGTGATGGCGAGACCCGTTTCGCTGTCGATTGAATTGGCCGTCACATTGACGCCATTCGCTGCGTTTGAACTCTGAACGAGATCGAGAACAGCGATGGCTGCCGTCGTATTCTCTTGCGAGACTTGGAGCACGAAAGAGGAGAGGTTGTTTCCGCCAGATGATGGATTGGTAAAGACAAGTCCGTCGTCGTCGGCGGTCAGAGAGATGGTCGCATTACTCCCATCAGCGTCATTGCCGTATGTCGTTTGCAAATCACTCGACCCGCCAGAGCCGATACAGTTCGTCCAGCCAGCACCCTGGTAACAGCGGAACACGTTATCGAAAGTATTGTAGTAGATCGCGCCTTCGAAGCCACCGGCTGGATCACCCGTGTCGGATTTGACATCAAGACCCAATAAATCAGGCGTCGTATTGCCCGCTCCGCCGGCGCCGATCTGAACGCGGTTGATCTCGCTCGTTGTTCCAGCCTGGATAGTCAGGTACTCATTACTATCAACAAAGATAGTGCCATCGACCGAACCATCGGTGTGGGAGAGGCGAAGTTGCTGGGAGGTCGAAACAATTTCCAGAGGACTGTCGGGTGTAGTGTCGCCAACGCCCACATTCCCTCCCATAAAGATACCAGCATAGTTGGTATCCGCACCTGACACCGTGCTGTAGATACCATAGGCCGTACTCGTTCCAGCCCCTGCATTATCACCAGTCACGCTGATGTACTGGCCGTAGCTGTTAATAGTCCCGCCGGTCGCACCAGTTCTCGTAACACTGACGGAGGAACCATACGTCGTATCGGTGCCTGTCGTCACCACTCCCGTATCGCTGATCACACTGCGCTGGCCATATTCCGTACCAGCCGTAGCATTCGTCGAGGTGAGGGCCAGGTCGAGTCTCGCGCCTGGTGCCGTCACCCCCGTACCGATGCCGACATTGCCGGTTGAGTCGATCGCGAGGAGTGTGCTCGAGCCAACTGTGAAGCCGGTGCCGATAGTGAAGAGAGCCGTGGTGTGGTCAAGTCCGGCGTAGTAGTCCTGAGAAGCACCATCAAAGGCAATGGAATCATCAACCGCAGCGCCGGTACCGATGACGAACTGCGATTCGGAAACATTGGAGCTCGTGAGAGAGAGGGTGCCGTCAGAAGCGGTCGAGAGCTGAGCATAGTTACTGACATCATAGGAGAGACGGAGGGCATTAGAGGCACCGAGGATATCGAGTTGAGCTGAAGGAGCGGTCGTCCCCAATCCCAACCGATTCGTCGCATTGTCATAGAAGAAGTTGGCATTGTCCTGTTCGAGGATACCGCCGGTACCGGCGAAGACGATGGAACCAGCGGTGGGAGCGAAGAAAGTCGGCGCACCCGTACCACCCGAGACGATCGCTTGGCCAGTCGTACCCACTCCGGAGAAGGCATAGGCGGTACCGGTTGAATAGGCGATAGAGCCAGCCGAACCGATGGTCGTCGCATTGGTGCCGCCATTGGCAATCGGGACTGAGGTGACGGTACCGAGGACGCCACCCGAGGTATTGGTCACAATACCCGCGGTGGAGAGTCCAGAGAAGGTGATGGTGCCGGAACTGGTGAT
>JBPOIB010000009.1:0-67659 GCA_052034935.1 Candidatus Moraniibacteriota bacterium | reverse complement strand
TCGTCGCATTGGTGCCGCCATTGGCAATCGGGACTGAGGTGACGGTACCGAGGACGCCACCCGAGGTATTGGTCACAATACCCGCGGTGGAGAGTCCAGAGAAGGTGATGGTGCCGGAACTGGTGATACCGGTGGCGCCGGTGATGGCTCCTGCTCCGGTGATATCGAGTGATGCTGTGTTGAGGATGGTATCCCAGCCAGAACCAATCTCAAGAGCCGTTTCTGATCCAGCTCCAGCGGTGATGGCTCCGATGTTGACTCCATAAAGAGTGCCGGCTCCGACACCTGCCGCAATGACTCTCACACCCGATTGAATACCAGCGGTAGTGATGGATCCGGTGGTGACGTAGAGGCCGGTCGCAGTAATGCTCGTATCTACTCCGGTACCCGTGATACTTGGGTTAGCAACATTTACTCCGTAGAAATCAGCACTCTTGCCACTGTTGCTTTGAGAGATAGCACCGCCCGTCACAACTCGCAGACCATAGGCAGTTGCGGTATTGCTGTTAGTGGTGTTAGGAAGCGTGACACTCACCCCAGCATTGGTCGTATCGTTGGCACCGGTGACATTAGAACTGATATCGACGTGGACACCCGTAGTACCAGCGGTGCGGGCGGTCGAGGTATTAAAAGAAGCTGAGATAAGTTTGAGGCTATTGTTGCTCGCATCACCGCTGACAAGCAATCGGGCACCATTGTTAACAGCAGCACCTATCGCTGTGTTGCCAGCATTGTCAATGAAGAACGGGCTCGTATCACCAGCAACATCATTCACGAGGAAAGAGTTTCCGGTACCTTCATTGGTAATGGAGAGGACATAGGCTTGGCCAGAGGGAGCATTGATATCTGTTGACACGTCGAGGTCGAGCTGGTCTTCAAAGTCAATAAAATCGAGTGAATCAGCAGTCACTCCTCCTGAGCCACAACCAAGATCAGTCGTATTACAAAGAATTTTCGTTGATCCATTCTCATTCACTTTAAACTTGTTCGCCGCACTGTCATACCAGATATCCCCTGCTGCCGCTCCTGAAACGCCAGAGACCTGGACATTGAGGAAATCATCGACAGAAATACGGGCGTCTGTGTTCGAATAGAGTACAGGCGACGTTCCATCAAGATCGATGAAAAGATCGGTATTGTCAGTGCCGCCAGCGCCCGCGAGCGCAATGATATCGTCCGTAGCATTGTCGATAGTCTCGGCATTTTGAAAGGTTAGGCCTGCTGTATCAAGCGTAAGACTATCGACCGTGACCGCATCCTGTAGATCAATCGTGCCGGCACCGGCTGCTGTCACCACGAGGGATTCACCCGAAGTGGTGGTAATGTCGGTCGTTGCGCCAGAAAATACCAGCCCCGTCGAGCCAATGGTTTTATTCGTCAACACCTCTGTCCCAGCTAAGGTAGCGAGCGTACCGGTCGTGGGTAATGTCAGTGTCGTCGCGCCCGAGGTCGTCAAAGCAATATCGTTAGAGGCTGTGGTCGAAAATGATCCGCCAAAAGAAATCGTTTCGCTATTCGGAATCGTCAGCGTACCGGTCGTGTCAGTCACGGTGAGTCCACCCACCTTGGCGGCATTCAGGGCATACGGCGCCGCAGTGAATCGTACTAATGGTGTCATCTGACCATCACTATTAAAATTGATGCCAAGGTAAATATTGTCGGTATTGAAATCCACCGATCCTGGGAGGGTAGTGGTATCGCCGAGATTCGACTGGAAAATACCATCAGTCACCGTCACACTCTTTGATTCGCGCCAAACAGCGTCATTGTCCGCAACTCCAGTACAAGGTGTCGCCGGACTAGCAGTGGTGTAGAGACAAAAAAGAAAATTATAACTCCCATTGGCGACATTGGTTCCGTCGGTATTGACTACCTTTCCCTGGAAACTAATCTGCTCATTGATACCAGTCGCCGCATCAGCCGGGCTACCGAGAGAAAAAACTGAAAGAATACAGAGAGAAAAACTGAAAAATCCGATGACGGATCGCCGGGACAGAAATAACCTGTATTTTGATGTTAGATTGTGTTTTCGGGGTGACGACATATACACAAGCCCGATTTTTTTATCGGACAAAGAGAAACTACCTGCTTCGGTTCACCCGTCGAAGCAAGAATTATGGCACGTTATCAGTATATCAAAGCGATGGCTCTAACAAAAGAAAAAGTCCGATAGGCGTCAAGGGAAAACGGGAGTCTCTATTCATTCTTCCAACGAAATGACCGGAGAAGTGTACGCGCCTCCCCTTCGAGCCCCTCAGGAGTCGTCAACGACGATAGGACAATGCTCGCAACCCGGTTCTTTTCTTCGAAAAAGAGTGCTACTTCTGGTCCATTCGTTTCTTTCACGAAAACAGTCGCTCTAAGGCTGGCTTCCTCAAAAGTTTTCTGCTGATACGTGTTCGGTTCAGCTGTCCGGATACGATAACTCGAATATTCTTCGAGACTATAGCCCGTATTATCCTGGATAGTCACAGCAATCTTTCTCCCGGCAATATCACCCTGGGTGAAATATGCGCGCTCAAGCAAGGGATATTTGACAGATTCACTCTCGACTTGGCGCTTGAAATCCGACGGGTAGGTGAAAGTGATATATTTTCCGTCATAAACAGACTGGCCAACCAGTTCTTTGGCCTTGGTTTCGGTCACCGGATCCAAAGACGCGATGTTTCCATACGATTTCTGTCCGAAAAGCCAGTTAAGAAATATAACGATTGAAACAATCAGCGACACTGCCCCGATCCAAAGAACTCGTTTCTTGATTTTTACTCTTTGCCCTTCTATTTTCACACCTTCTACCACAGAATTCATAGAGATTTGCTTGGTGAAGTGCTTCGAGCAGTACGGAAGCGAAAAAATAGCCTAAAGGTAAAAAAGAGGAGTGGGAAAACAGCCAGGGAGAGAAGGAAACGGAACGGGATAAAAATCTCATCACGTTCACTGATCTGCGGTACCGAGATATCGTCTGATCGGTATTGGAGTGTGAGCCGGTATTTCCCAGGAATCCAGGCTATCAGGACAGAGTGAAGCACTATGGGAAACTCGCGAATCATTCCCGGAAGAACGATAGCTGAGGACTCATTCAGACTCGCTTTGGCGATAAGTCTCCCAAATGGGTCTGAAACGCTGATTTCCCCCCTTGGCACGATATGGACATTGCCAGTGGCACGGAATGTCACTTTTTGAGCAGAGAAAGGCTGGAACATATGTCGTTTTGCCCCCCAAGACTCGAGCTCCATACCATATTTCGCTCCGCTGATCTTTTTAACGAAAAAAAGTGAGGTAAAGAGCTGTTGCAGCGCGACTTTCGGAACGTCTACTGGACCAGATAGACTTACTTGTCTGAAGACAAGCGCACCATAATGACCTCCCGGCGAAAGCGTTTCATCATTGTTAAGCTTCACTCGAATCTCACGGGTTTCCAGGGGTGAAAGCGTCACTTGTGACACCTCTGGGACGAGCCAGGGCGCCAGCGAATAGGTATTAGCAATGTCACTCGCCCCGAGAAAGGCGATGCCACCGGACTGATCAAGCCCCTTGAAATCGATTGTCGAAATCTCGAATGTTGCGCTTACTGTAGTCTCGTTGCGGATTGCTACACTGGATTCAGCGCCCGAGTTTCCATCGAGCGAAACCTCTTGAAGCATGGGCGTGATACTAAAACCAGCACCGAACACTGCCCGGGGAATGAGCATGAGTCCAAGAACTATCCAAAAAGCCCTCATGCTGGACGAGCTTCGTTTTTTTCGGAGCGCAGGACACGCCATACTCTCATCACACTTGATTTCATACCAATCAAAAAGAAGATTACGATAAAGACTGCTGCTGCGAGTAATCTCCACGGCATCACCCAGAAGGATACCACCCCCTCAATCGGGATATCGCGTGTTCCATCGTCGTAGACAAGCAGCATCTTGGCGGTGTACTTGCCCATCCGAAGATGCGAAGTGTTCTCAAAATTCCAAGTGAGGTGATGGGTCTGTTGTCCCAGCTCATCAAGGACGACTTTACCGTCTTCGACCGTCTCTTCATAAACCGGGAAGCCATCCTTCCATTCGGAATCAAAGATCCGGGTCGATTCTGGGAGAATACTCCCCTTGCCGGGATTGATCTCCAAAAGAGCAATATCCTTATCGTCACCCTGGCTGAGGAAAAGATTACCGCGCGGTGCGACATGGACATTGCCCGTATTCCTGAGAGAGACCGTGAAGCGGACCGGAAGGAACTCATAGACGGTCTTATCCGTCGAGAACTCCGTAACCTCAATCGTCCGCTTAGCATCCGGGACGCGAGCTTCAAGGAGCACCAGCGTGGCGGTGCCACCAACAACTGCCGTCTCCTGAGGCGCGAGATCCTCTTTGTCTTTCACACGACTGAAGACAAAAGCGTAGTAATAGCCAAAAGAGGCCTCTTTCGGCACATTGAAGGTAGCCGTAACCGTCTTCCATTCCTCCGGGAGAACAGTGACTGTCGGTTCAGAAAAGCTGACCCATTTCACAAATTCGTCGGTCGGTTCGATATCCTGGAGTGCCGGCTTTCCCGTATCTTCATAAGCCTTGAATTTGAGAATCTCAATTTTCAGGTTTTCTGCTTCCGTGCCCGCGTTCTTCACCTTAAGCTCGGCGGTCACACTCGTCCCAGGCTCAGCGATAAGGGAAATCGGGAGGGGCGAGGTAACAAGACGCAACGATCCATCCTGAGCAAAAGCTGCCGACGGGAGAGCGAGGAGAATAACCAGGAAAAAGAGGAGTTTCATATATAGTATGAGACAGGCAAGCCGAGAGCTTCCCCCAGTATATCCGAAAGCGATGCAAAAGTCCCAACCAAGAAAAAATCCCTTTTCAGGGACTATTTCTCTGATTTAGCGGGGCTGTTAGAAGCGCCCGGCTGCGACCACCGTCAACGTATCCGTGTAATCAGTCGCTGCCGCCTGAACGGCCGTGATTTTTGCGCGTTCAATAAGTGTCAGCACGTCGCCGTCGGTCGTACCATCTGAGGCGGCAATTGGTTGGAATGCTGTCGAAAGCGTACCGCCCGATGTCACGTTCGTACCATTATATTCGGCGCCGTAGTTTGAAGCCTGAGAAACCGTACCCGTACCCGTGGCCGAGTCGGTCGTAACATTCACATCGAGGACATAGCCCGTGGCCGAGGCGAGATCGGTCGGCGAGTTGTCAACTGATCCGGCGGTCGCGATTGAAGCACCGGTGGAGGCCGAGTTCAGGGCGGCGTTAGCACTTTTCACCCACGCGACCCAACCAGAAGCGGCATTCGTCGCAATGGTCACTGTCCGCCCAGATGTCGAAACCGTCGTAGTCGAAAGGTTGCCGGTGAAGGTATCGGTATTCCCTGAAAGAGCAAAAGAAAAGGTTGCTGGAACCGTCGCCGTCACGACAATCTGATCATCGGAGACGATAGCAAGCGCGTATCCGGAGGAATCGATAGTGGTCGGACCACTGGCCCGTGTCGTGACCGTCCCGGTCTTATCATTGCCGGCCGTCGCATTGGTCAGCGTACTCGTCCCGGAGAAATTGAAGCAGTAGAGCGTACTCACCGTCAGATCACCTGAGGGAAAAGTGACCGTCTGTCCGGACACAGCTGTCGCAGTGTTGATTCCTGGCCAGGCAGTTGCACCACTAGGCAGATTGGTCGTTGTGACGGTCCAGTTGGCGGGCGTACTGTTGACTGTGAAGCCGGTCGGGAAGACCACCTGTACATCCGCTTCCGTCGCGACGGTATCCGCTTGAGCACAGACCGTGCCGCCGGTGGTTGTCGAAGCCTTAAGCCGATCAAGTCTGATATAGACTTGTTCAAGATTTCCAGCCTGTGCTGTCAGAGTAATGAAAACAACCGGCAAGATTCCCACTGCGATAAGCGCAGCGAGATTAAGGAGACTGATTGGACGGATTACTTTCACGGACATACTTTTATTTTCCCAAAAAAAGAAACGGGCACCCACCGGGCCACCCGTTCTTCAGCTTCATGCATCCAGTATACACGAAAAAAACGGCTTGGTCAAGGGAATTCTTTTACCTTCTTATTCTAACATGAGTCCAGATGTGAAAAAATCCCTCCGTCAAGACTCGCTCTCTTCAAAAACTGGCCGAGGCGATGACGGTTAGAGTCTCGGCATAGTCTCCGGCTGCTGGAGTCACTGCCGAACTCTTTGCCTTGAGAAGAAATGAACCACGACCACTCGTCACTGGACCACTCGTCGCAAAAATTTCGCGGATTGTCGTATCAGTGATCGCTACATTGTCCGAGGCAAGCGCATAGGCCGCCGCAACGGTGAACGGCCCGCCCGATGACTGGGTCGCTGTCGACCCTTGAGCGCCGAAGCCCTCAGGAAGAGCAGTCAAATTACCCGTGACCGAGCTAATTGTATAGCTCGCCCGACTACTCTGGAGTCCGGCGTTACTGGCGACGATATACACGCGGCCGCCACTTTCGCCATTGGTATCGAAATCGACCCAGATTTTCTCTGGACTGCTCGTAACCGTACCAGCGAGAAGATCGCCGATATTCGTCGCATACGGAGCATTCGTATCCGTGTCGGATGCCGAGACATCGATGTCAAAGGTAAGCGTCGCGCCGACGGTCGCAGCCGAGCTTTCTGGCCCGTATCCGGTTTCGGTAAATTTCCCCTGCCAGGATTTTACCTTCACTTTATAGATTGTGCTCGGGAGAAGGCCAATAATATTGAAGCCACTCGCGCCACCCCAAGCTGCATAAGTCTGATAATCTTCCAGTCCGAGTACTGGGCCGACTGTAGAATCACTCTGAACATAATTCGTCGTAACAAAATCATCCGTACTGATAGCGATCGCAAAAAGCGTATCGCTCGGATTGGAGCCAGTACTAATCACCAGTTCGAGCTTATTGTAGTAATTCGCCGGATTCGTAAACGCTGGGGCTGACGGAACGTTGGCTTGATTAGTAAATTGGAGTCCCGGCCCAAGATCATACGTCGTACCGTCGAGCCGCGGCGCATTCTGTTCTCCAGCAATCCCCTCGATCGCGTAACTCGACGATGTGCCATTCGCTACTCCGCCCCCACCGTAGCCGTAGTCCTTCAGCTGAAAATTCGTGCTCGCCGGAAACGCGAAGAGCACGGATGCCCCGAACGGCAAAACTGCTAAACGATGAAGGAGTCTACTAAAACGCATCACGAAAGGAAACATTGCTGACGTTGGCTATCGGCCCAGGATAAGAGTCAGAGCGGCGGCCGTCGTGTCCTTATTCCCTGATTCTGCTTCTTTAGCTGTAAGCTTGGGATAATCCTTGAGCACCACTTCTTTCAAGGCAGCCAGTCCTGCCTCTTGCCCCTGAGCATAGTAGATGACTGCTCCGGTGTAGCTTCCGAACGTATTGCCGACAGTGGTTTTCACGAAACCTTCTTTCTTGAGCTTTTCTGCATACGTCCCGGCCACACCTTTCGCTGCACCACCATTCAGCACTTTCACTTCAAGCGTTTTCTTATCCACCGCAGCCACTTCAGCGGCAAGCTTTTCGGTCTCCTTCTCCCCCTCTCCCCTCTCGGCCGATTCTGATGATTCGTCTTTTTTTTCTAGGACGGGTAGTGCAGCGATCGACGGAACTGCCTTCTCGTTCTTCACTGCCTTGAAGTAGCGATAACCAGAGAATCCGAAGTAGCCCACGGCGGCGATGAGCGAGAGTGCGAGACAACCAATGAGAACCGTTCCGAAAAATGCCTCGTTCGGCTCAGCAGCCTCCTTAATGGTCTCAGGGGCGATAGCAGGACGATTAGCATTTTTCTCTTTCTCATCGCCGACGACTGTTTCTGGTATCTCTTTATTTTTTTCAGACATATTCGGTCGTCTAAGCTTTAAATTTTCTGGCCGCGATCGCGATTACCGCCAGGAGTGCGACTCCCAGGACGATGACGCGCAGCCACTCCTGCATGGTAGACCAGTGCCAGAACGATCCGATGACCAGTGCGAGCACTCCAGCGAAGGAAAGTCCGAGCGCGATCACTTCAGCCACTCCGAGATAGGCGCTCGCTGCAAGAAGCAGGGCACCGAAGACGACAAAGACGACAAAGACATTCCTGTCATGTAGTGCCGTCGCAGCTTCGTATTTTCCTCGGCACTCGACGGTCGCATCACAGTAGCCGCCTTTCGGATTCATTCCGCTCTGATCAGCATTCCACTGGCCACGGATCTCCCGACAGACGCTTTCAGACTCTATCAACTTGGCAGAAAGATCCATTGAGCAAAAGTTTTCGTATTCGGGCGTCGGATACAAAGCCTGAACGAGATAAGCAACGAAGAGATTCGCTAAAAGCATGATACCGAAAACAAATGACCACTTTACAACTACGGGCGAAGAGTTTTTCATGGCGGGAGTCGTTTCGAGAGGCGTTTCCATATGTGTAAGTGATTTGAAATTATCGAAATCTTCTTTATTTTAGCATAGAAAAAAGCGCCCAGCGGCGCTTTTTTGGTTCACATTAGTTTTCTTTTTTCTTGTCGAGCCGATCGAGACCGAGGCCTTTGACACCGTAGTAGACGACCGCGGCAATGACAAGAAAGTCGATCGTTACGCTGAGAAAATCTCCGATCAGAATATCGGCCGAACCAATTGAGAACTTGGCCGACTTCAATCCGTCGACGGCACCGAGCGCAACACCGAGAATTGGGTTGATGATATCGGTCACGAGTGCTGTTACTACTTTCGAAACCGCACCGCCGAGAATGAATCCGACCGCGAGACCGACGACTCCCTGATTCCTGATAAACTCCATGAATCCAGCCATACTATGCTTTCATTTAGTCGATTATGATTTCTATTTTACACCATTCGATTTCTCTAAAACGACAGGTCTCTGTTTTCCGATAAGGAAACCTGGAAAAACTACCGATCCCTCGTCATTTTGAAAATTCTGAAATGCTGTCCGTCTTTCTTGTGGTAGTACAATGTTCGCCCATCAGAACTAATCGATGGACCCTCGATACCATTGCCACGGATGTCGATAGGCTCCGGTTTTCCAAATGCTTCAGTAAGGCTGTTCCGACGAGAACTATAGATATGGGTTTTCATGAATATCCCGGTTCCTCGGGCTCGGGTAAAAAACAGTTCCATTCCATCGGCCGAAAGCGAGGGCGCGTACTCGAGATGCTTTTCGGTATTAATATTCCGCAATAGCTGGTCAGAGTTTGCATCTCGGATAAATTCCCCATTAACCCGGCGTGCAAAGCCGATGATCGACTCCACAGGCAATACTCCTCCTTCAAATTTCGCATTCACAAAAAAAAGAAGTTCACCATCGGAACTTACTTCGGCATCCATGATAAGCCACCCGGGACTTCTTTTGTAGAAGTCCCCCTTCACAGGAGCGATGTCTGTCACCGTACCATCGCTGAATTTTCCGCGCTGGTAATTCTCAAATATATCCGGGTAGTTTCGTAGCGAAACCCAGTAGAAATTTCCATCACTATCCATACTTGCTACGGCGTCAAGGCGAGGCGGAACTCCGTTTACATTGGCAACCTCCCCAACAAACTGGAAGTTCGCATCATCGATTCGCTTAGCATAATAAACACCCGTACTGATGGCGTCGTTCAGGCTATTCCAGAATAAATACTGTCCATCCCTTGAAATCGAAGGCTCCATGGCGTCGCCCGCATACCCGATAATGGCCACGATCTGTTCGTTTGTAAACGCAGTCGACAACTGAGGCTCCGACAGTTTTTTTTGGTCGACCAAAAAAGCAAAAATCACCGCTAACCCGGCGACTACGAGCAATGCGAGCTTTTTTCTATTCATAGCTAATGCACTTTTTTCGAGCCGTACCCGGACGAGCAAGCCATTTCGGATACCCTGTTTTGAAAATTTCCCTAGGGCTACCTATAAGCACCTCACGAAAGGGCTGTCAGGTATCCTCTCCTTTTCTTCGACTGCTTCTTTCACTGCGGAAAGGGAGAGATTCGAACTCTCGATACCCTTTCGGGTATGCCGCTTTTCGAGAGCGGTGCCTTCAACCACTCGGCCACCTTTCCATTTGTGATGAGTGAAAACGGAAGCATTCTAGCCGACTTTCGGAGAAAAGAAAACCCCCGCTTCAGAAGCGGGGGGTTTCACCGACGGAAGGCGAACTAGTTTTTGTAGAGCTCTTTCATCTGGAAAAGGATATACCAGCCGATGATGCCGCCGATAACCGCCCCGATGAAGTTGAATGAGAGAATGCTCCCGGCACAAGTAACCAGGGTCGCGTAAAACACGAGGCGCCAAGAGGCACGCGTCCGCTTGAAGAGTCCGGGTACGGCCTTTGCTTCTAGTACGACCGCGATCGCACCCGAAACAAGCGAGATGAGGGCGACATATCCCCAGCTGCTCCCTGCCATCATTCCCATACCAGCGGTCATAGCACCAAAACCAAGAAGTACCGGGAGAGAAAGGACAAAGAGGACAATGCCGATGATGATGAGATACGGCGCGATGGTCGCCAGGAATTCTTTGCCGCCCATCGGAATCTGGAACGGGGCCTTCACCACCATGTATTCGTCGAGCCACGCCTCAAACTTTTCGACGAAACCGAGGACTTGCGCCTTCACTTCTTCTTGCTTCGGAGCACCCGGATTTTCTGACTGAGGTGCGCCCGCTGATGCATTTTCTTCCATAGAGAATAACTCTTTAAAAAGCCTACTAATTACCTGCTACCAGTATACACCCGAAAAAATGATGTCCACGAGCGTACTTTGCGAGGGAGAAAAGAGAGATAAATCGCACTCGTAAACGCGAGGCATTCCATCACGGTAAAGAACGTGGGGGGATCCAGTAACAATCAGTGGATAGTCCGGATACCGACAAGTTTCATGGTCGCCTGCGCCGGTGTCCGGCCGTAGAAAATCGCCACTTGATCATCGGTAGTCAGGACTTCTTTTTTCTTGAGGTGCTCGATAAAACGCTCAATCAATGTATCGAAATTCTGATCACCTTCAAAAAGATACGATTCTACTCCCCAAACCAGAGCGAGCTCACGCCACGTCTCGACCGAACTCGTCGCCACCAAGAGCCGCGCATCCGGCCGGAAATGTGAAAGGAGACGCGCCGTGAAGCCACTCACCGAAAGCACAAGCACGGCCTTTACTTTGAAGCTCTGCGAGAGCTCGTACACACTCCGAACCATCACCGCGTATTCGGACTGATGATTGAGCGCGAGCGCCTGGTAGAGGTCATCGAAGGGCGACTCTTCGGTCTTCTCAATGATTTCCCGCATGGTTGCCACTGTCTCAACCGGGTACTTCCCAGCTGCCGTCTCCTCCGACAGCATCACCGCATCAGCATGATCGATGACTGCGTTCGAGACATCGGATACCTCGGCGCGGGTCGGGCGCGGGTTATTCACCATACTTTGCATCATCTGCGTCGCGACAATGACCGGGCGCATCTCACGAAGACTCTCGGCGATGATCTGTTTCTGCAAAATCGCGATTTCGCTTTCCGGCATCTCGATGCCGAGATCGCCACGCGCCACCATGACTGAGTCGCTTGCTCGAATAATGTCGCTGAGATGCTCGAGCGCGACCTTGCGCTCAATCTTTGAACAAATGAGGGGCTTCTTCATATCCGGGCCGACAAGTGTTTCCATCTCTTTTTTCACGCTCTCGATATCGGCTACCGAACCGACAAAAGAAAGACCGAGATACTCTATCCCCTGTTCGACAATGAACGCGAGATCCTCTTTGTCTTTCGCTGAAAGAACCGGGAGTTCAAGCGGCGTATCAGGGAGGATAACCCCTTTGCGATTCTTAATCGTGCCATCATTCTCCGCCTGTGCCTCGATGATTGTTCCATCGATTTTCGTCACTGAGAGGCCAATGAGTCCGTCTTCGATGAGGATTCGATGGCCGACCGCGACCCGTTCAAGAATTCCTGGTGTATCGAGTGCAACGACTGGCTCCTCGGACGAAAATCGATGCCGCTCAGCTAGATCACAGACCCTGAGGGAAAAGCCTTTTTTGATATCAGTCGGAAAGGTTACTTCGGTTCGGATGCGCGGACCCTGAAGGTCGGCGAGGATCGCAATCGGCCGTTCGAGTCGGCTGGAAGTCTCGCGGATTGCTTTGATCGCAGCGAGACGCCAAGCCGTATCGCCATGCGAAAAATTGAGCCGAAAAACATTCACTCCGGCCGTAGCGAGGGCAAGTATCATTTCTGCGTTTCCCGATACCGGTCCGAGCGTCGCGACAATTTTTGTATGTTTCATGTGTATGATTGCGAATGCAGTGAATACCCTCAGTATAACAAAGTTCTTCTTGCAAGAATTGAGAAAAAGAAAACGACGATTGTCAGGGGTACTGATAATCGCCGTTGATTGGGCCGGTGGTGTGATCAGCGGATCACTTCACCCAGCTCGGGGGCGTGCCGGTCCCATCCCAGGAGCGAGCGGCAGCTGGGGCAACGCGACGCGGTACCGGCGCGGCCGGTGCGGGAGTCGGAGCGGCCGCCGTTGCCTGCGCTTGGCCTTGGCCGATACGTTCGAAGTCCATGGCCTCGATGGCCTTGCACTCCTTCGTCTTCGTAGTGCTGAGCACACCATTGACTTCGCGTTGCGAGAGCGTGCTCTCACAACGGGCTTTAGCGGCGTCGATGACCGACAGCAGCGCCATGCGGGTCCTCGTGTACGACATGCAGTTCCACTTGGCTTCGCTGGAGCCGCCCGAAGCGCCGATGAGGGCACCAAAGGCAAGGCCGCGGAGATCGCCCGTCAGCACCACACCGACGAGACCGCCAATGACGCTGCCAACCGTCAAGCGCGAGTTGTGGCTCTTGGCCGTGCACGGATTGCCGCCGGTTTCGAGCTCACGGAGCAACATGGCGGCTGATTCTGCGCTGATGCCAGCGACAGACGAGACACCAACGCCCGACTGCAGACCAGCCTGGGGCTGGTAGACACCATCGAACCCTTGTGGGACTCGATTCATCACCACTAGGCGGTCAGGGACCGCATTGCCGTTGATGCGCCATTGTTGGTCACGACCCCGGTAGGCGGTCAGGAAGCCGGTGGGCGCAGCGACACCCGGGGCAAGCGGACGGTCAGTATCGACGGTCCAGGTGCGATCAGGATTCAGCACCGCCACGTAGGAGCGGCCGCCTGGCATGGTTTCCACCTGATAGCCCAGGCGGTCAGGGACCACGACTGGACGGTGATAGCCACCATAGCCGTAGGGGTCGGGCGGGATACTACCACAGGCCGACAGGCCAATGGCAACAAGAACGATGGAGGTGCGAATGAACACGTTCATGATGATGGTCTCCAGCCAAAGAAGAGAGGATTGGGTTGTAAAGTTTACTACTGAGACTCTCAGGATTTCGAATAAATCGCTTCATTCGAAATCCAGTTGAGGGGAGATGTTGTTATCTTTGTAATTGCATCTCCCGATGACGCTACTTCTTGGCCTGAAGCTTCTGCCAGTAGGTGGGATCGCCATCTTCGTTTGCTCGGACCAGTACATTGGCGAATTGGTCATAGACCAGTTTGCCGTCACAGCGCCAGATGGTTGCTGCCGCCTGGCCGAGCATCACCGAGTGATACGTGTGCAACTCCTCCGAAATGCATCCGATTTCGCGAAGCGCGGCATCACGGGTCATTCCCTGCTCCATCGCCCACTTGTTCGAAAGATGGATGAGGAACCAGAGAAGGAGGATGCTGGTAAGTATGGCAACTACGAGAGCGCCGATCCGGAAGTAGCGCTGGTTCGCCAGTTTGTAATAGGCCGGCATGTTTTTCCCCTTTCGTGGGTGTAGATGGGCGATAGGCCCGACTGGTTGGAAGGTGCTACTGGTAACTCTCAGGATTTCGAATAAATTGCTTCATTCGAAATCCAGTTGAGGGGAGATGTTTGTCAGTGACATTCATCCCCCAACCGCCAAGTGGCCTAGACGGCCGAGGTTGGGCGGTTTTCTTGGTACGTCCACCGGTGAAGGAAGGCGTAGATGCCCATGCATGCGCCAGTCTGGCAGAACATGGCGAGCATCACCATGGCGATGAAGGAACCTGTCATACCGACATTGCCAAGGGGTGGGGTCTTCGGGTCATACATCATCCAGAGCAGTCCCAGATAGGGAAACAAGAAGATGATTTCGACCAGAATGGTCGCCGCCCACTTCTGCTTCACCGACCCCGGCATCTTGCGAAGTTGGAGGTTGCTGTAACGGTCGAGGAAGCCGAGGCCGATCACGGCGCCGAAGACGAAGCACATGATCGCGAGGGTGATTTGCACAGTCACGAGAGACCCCTTTCGTGGGTGGTGGTGAAAGAAACGTTTAAGGAACTGAAAGTACAGTATACACCAAAACAGCATATCCGTCAATGATAAAGTATGCTGTTTATGGCTCATTCAAGCCAAAAGAAAAGGCTTATCGCAGCCTTTTCTTAATACAATATTCATTTATTGGCTCTAACAAGCCACAAACTCCAGCAACGCCGAAAAATAAAAGCCGAGGGCGCCATTGGGCCACTCTCGGAAAATCTCTTCCTTGGTTGTTTTCATTCGATTCCTCCTAGCACTTCTCTGTGCTGCCGTAGGGTTCAGTCTTTCGAAGGGGCGTCAGGACGCCTACTTCTGGCCCTCGGCATTGTTGTAGCCCTTCTCGTAGGCACGGTCTTCGGCGTTCATCTCGCGGACCGTATCGCTCGATCCGAGGACGAAACGCACAGCCGCACCGGCCAAACCGCTGTTCGGCGGCGTGGACGGCTTGCCATCCGATGCGTCACGCTGGCCATCGTTGTGATGGTCGGCGTTGGTGGGGGTAGAGAACCAACCCATGGTACTTTCTCCCAGGCACTTTGTGCCCAAATTGCCTCGGTTTACCCAAAGAGACAGGCGTGTCCCAACGGTTGAGGCATCCCGAATATACCATCCGTGCGCCAGTTCGTAAACCCGACTAATCTACATGACAAAACTACTCTCTTTCTTCTTCACCTCGGGCCTCTATCTCCTGCAAAATCTCGGCCGGGATGGGGTCACGCTCCGGTGAAACACCCGGGTACCGCCAGGCCGAGATGATCTTGAGTTCGGACTGATTGAGTGCCTTCTCGAGTTTTGACTTTGTCAGCTTTCCTTGGCCCATGACTTTGTACATGACCCAAAGCTCCTGAGACCAGGTTTCTTTGTCGGCGACGCGTTTCGTCGAAGCCGGCTGCATGACCGCGACCGTGTTCTCGACGATACCCACTTCAGTCCGATGCGGCGCGCGGATGATACGGATCACTCGCTGGCGGGACAGATGATACTCGCGCATCTTGTACTCGGAATGGAGCGTGAACTGATAACGACCGCTTTTCCCCGCTTTGAGTGTGGTCGGCTTTTTCTTCTGTCCAAATGTTGACCAGGCCATAGGATGCGAAGGGGAGCGAATCAGGACAAGAAAGGATTCTAAAGAGTGCGGAGACGGTTATCTCGATAGATTCATGTTGCGGAGTGCGGCGAGCCGCTCTTCGACCGGAGGATGGGTCATGAAAAGCTTCATGACACTCCCCGACTTGAATGGATTGGAGATATAGAGATGGGCCGTCGCGCCGCTCGCCGTTGCGACCGGACGTGGATCACCAGAGATCTTTTCGAGTGCTGAAGCGAGGCCCTCCGGATAACGAGTGAGGAGTGCTCCTGAGGCGTCGGCAAGGAACTCGCGCTTCCTTGAAATCGCCATCCGGATAAGCACTGCTGCAAGCGGCGCGAGGATGGAAAGCAGAAGTCCGACAATAATCATCGCCCCGCCGCCGCGATTATCATTATCCCGGCCGCGGAAAATGAGCGAGTGCTGGAACATGTCAGCGAGAATGGAGATGAAGCCGGCGAGGATGACGACAATGGTTGAGACGAGCGTATCACGGTTCTTTATATGCGAGAGCTCATGAGCGATGACTCCTTCGAGTTCCGCCTTATCGAGACGGGCCAAGAGCCCCGTTGTGAGGCAAATGACGCCATGCTCCGGATTGCGACCAGTCGCGAATGCATTCAGAGCGGCATCCTCGGTGATGTAGATTTTCGGGACTGGGAGACCAGCAGCGATACAGAGATTCTCGACGAGATTGTAGATTTCCCGATTACTCTCGCGATCAACCGGAGTCGCGTGCGCCATGGAAAGGACGATCCGGTCGCTCCACCAGTACGAAACGAAGCTGGTGATGACCGAGAAGCCGACGGCAATATAAAGGATACCGCTATTGCCGTAGATTTGAGCGAAGAGGTAGCCGATTCCGATGACACCGATAAAAAAAATGCTGAGGTAGAGCCAGGTGAGCTCGATGTTTTTTGTACTATGCGAATAGGCGGTTGCCATATGTTTTTGATATGAAGTGATAAGAAAAGAATAGGCACGCACCGGAGGTGCCCGCCCATTATAATCCAGGTTTTCTCCTCTGTCGAGGGTTGTTTACCAGCTTCCACCACCCCCACCACCGCCACCGCCACCAGAAAATCCACCGCCACCCGAGCCGCTGCCCGATGGTGCTGACGCCAGGGAGGATTCCGCAGCGGCATTGAAGCCACCAAGATCAGTCGCAAAAGATGCAGCTGAGAATGATGCTCCATTCCCACTCCGGTACCACTCCGGTTCCGAGAGCGAGATATCAGCGAATTCTTTGGCCCAGATGTCAGAGACACCAAGGAGGAGGGCGGCCGGGAGAAGCCGCTCAAAAAGCTCAGGGGTCTTTTCTGGCGCATTGTGGAATTCAAGCCGATTCTTCTCAGCAATCTGGAGATAGTCTTTCAGTCCGAGCAACTGCTCCTTCACCAGCGCGCCAGCACGAGTCACGCGCGGCATCAGATAGACAAAGACAGCGTAGATCGGGATCGTGGCGAAGAGGGCTACGATACTCGCACCCTGAAGATTGAGGATGGGAATGAGAAAGAAAGCACCAAAAAAGATAACCGCTCCCGCAAGTGTGTATTTCCCCCAGACATCCTGCGGGCTGGCTTCATAGAGTTTCTGTGCGACCAGGTCGGCGATAGCTCGCTTCTGGAGGCCAGGTATCTTTGCATAGAACTTATTCTTCAGCTCGGCGACAGCAACGGTCCGAGCGTCTTCTTTTCTGTTGTTATTTTCTTTCAGGAGCATTACCTCCATTGATTGTTTCAGCGTGCTCGGGAGAAATTTCACTAGTGAGGAAGAAAGCACCTGTTTGATACTGGTTACATTCTGATTGGCCGTGCCGAAAAGCGCTTCGATGAGTTCAGCCTCAATCGTTCCGGTCGCTGGTCGCCGCTCACTTTCAGTAAACCGGTAATCCGTTGCGTCGAAAATGAAACCATCCTTGGCAATCCGCTCGATGCGGAGATACCCCTTGACCGCGAGATCAATAATGGCTGAAGGAATCGCTTTCCCGGTCACCCGACCATCCTGGAGAGCAGCCATATGGAGCGGGGTGAGACCGGACGGAACATCATACTCCGGCATGATAGTGCCGCGACCCTCGGGATCTCGACCTTCCCGCCGCCAGCGACGGAACATGAAGACAAAAACCACAAACGGCAGAAGAATGAGTGGATTGTTCGACAAAAAATGGATTAATCGCACGAATATCATCGGCTCAACCACGAAGCCTTTGGCAAATCCGAGCGCTACTGTAAGACCGGAACCAGCAGGAAGCGGTTCATTCCAGGCCGCCCGTATCCCGCGCTTCGTATCGAGCGGCTGTGGAATTCCCACATCGCAGCGTTCTCCACTTCCGTACGATCCAACATAGCAGACAAAGCGTGCATCCGTCGTCGATTCGAGCGTCCGCACGATGACTGAAGATGACTGAATCGGGACAATCCAATCAGTGCCGATTGCATCCCAATATAACTCGTCGAAGTCTTCGAAGAATGTGACGGCCCCAATAGCTCGATACCGGATAACATAGGTCTTCACACCTGAGACGAGCCGATCTGGATCGCCGATCTTGATGCGGAGATTTCCTCCTGAATGACTTTCTTCATAGGACACACTTTTCCCCTCGCCGTCTTTGATACTCTCTATCGAGAGCGAAATCGATTCGCGCGTGCCGAGAGGAGTGACATAGTCTTCCGGGATATCGCGGTAGATGCCGTGTTTTTCACTAGGACCGAAGCGATAGCGAATGGTTTCCGTCACATCGATATCCCCACTCTTCCCGATGACAATCTCCACATCAAACTGTTCGATCAGCTCGGTTGCGCCCATATCCGCCGGGGCCTGTGCCAATGCGAGAATGGGGGGAAAGGCTAACAAAAGAAAACAGGTAAGCGCGAACGCCCACCTGTTCCGATTGAACATCATACGACGGTTAGAACTCGACTTTCACCGGCTCTTTCTCTCCTTCTTCGATCTCGAAGAATTCGCGTTTCGCAAACTTGAACATATTAGCGACGATATTCGACGGGAACATATCGACTTTCGTATTGAGTTCCATCACCGTACCGTTATAGAATCGGCGCGAAGCCTGAATCTTATTCTCCGTGTCGGACAGTTCGCGCTGCAACTCGAGGAAATTCGTATTCGCTTTCAAGTCTGGGTAGTTCTCGGCGACCGCAAACAGGCTCTTCAGAGCACCGGTCAGCATATTTTCTGCTGCTCCGTGATCTGCGACCGACCCGGCCTGCATCGCCTGACTCCGGGCCTCAGTCACCTTCTGGAGGAGCCCGCTCTCATGAGCCGCATAACCCTTCACCGTATTGATGAGGTTCGGGATGAGATCGTAGCGGCGCTTCAACTGGACATCGATATCGCTCCAGGCTTCTTCGACCCGGGTCGCGAGCTTCACAAAACCATTATAGAGAGCAACGCCGTAAAGCAGCACGACTACAGCAGCACCGATGAGAATGAGCGGGAGACTCAGCATAGGGATAAAATTAGAGGATTTCTGTAGCTTGATTATAACAGAATCCTGAGCACCGAAAAGCCGCCTGCACTCGTCCGATTACCGACCCTGGTGATATACTGGCGACATGATACCCAACCAATTTTTTCAAGAACACGCCGTCTTCCTCATCCCGATTATCGTGAGTGTCATCACGCAAATCATGAAGTTCGTCATGTACAGCATGAAGCACGGCTGGAAACTCGAATACATCGCCACCCACGGCCACATGCCGAGCGCCCACACTGCCTTCGCAATCTCTCTCCTCACCTCGATCGGTTACTACGAGGGTATCGGATCCGGTGCTTTCGCGGTCGCGGTCGCCATTGCCTTTCTCATCATCGACGACGCGGTCCGGCTTCGCATGTACCTCGGCGATCAGGGGCGTTATCTGAATACGCTTATCCAAACCCTGAAGCTCTCTTCGAGCGAGTTCCCCCGCCTCAAGGAGCGTGTTGGTCACCGCACGAGTGAAGTTATCGTTGGTGGCTTTATCGGTTTCTTCCTCTCGACTATACTCATCCGGATATTCGGCTAGGAGTCGCCACATAATAAAGAGCGGGGCCCTCGTGCCTCGCTCTTTAGCTTATTCACTGCTTTTTTCTTGGAGAATTTCCTGAATCACTTTCTGCTCCTTCCACGGGACCCGTTTATCGCCCAAGGCCATCGTTTCTTCGGCACCCTTACCGGTAGTGAGGATAATATCCCCGGCCTCCGCCAATGAAATCGCCTTGGCGATTGCTTCACGCCGATCGAAAATCCGAAAATACCGCTCGCTGTTCTTCCGATCCACACCCGCTGCGATTTCATCGATAATCCGCTCCGGGTCCTCGTGGTAGGGATCCTCATTCGTTAGGATAACGACATCAGCGTTTTCAGAAGCAATCTTTCCCATCACTGGCCGTTTCCCCCGGTCGCGCTCACCGCACGCACCAAATACGTGGATGATTTTCGTTCCCGGAATCCGCATCGGTGTCACTACGTGGTAGAGCTTTTCGAAAGAGTCTGGCGTCACCGCATAGTCGATGAGGATATCGATCTGCCGGTCGTTGGCGACCATTTCCATCCGACCTGGTATGCCGGTGATATTTCCGAGCGCTCGTTTCATCGTCTCGGTATCGATACCGAGTGTCCTGCCGGTCGCAATGGCTGCAAGCGCGTTTTCGACATTGAAGAGTCCCGGGAGCCGGAGACGGAACGATGTTCCCAGTGCCAGAAAACGCGTCCCGGAAAGGTCAAGTTCAATCTCGCTGGCCGTGATACTAGCGTCCGGATTTTTCGTGCTATAGGTGATAGTCTCACCTGGTTCGGGAATAAAATATTCTTCTGGATGTTCCATGTCAGTATTCACGACCGCATACTTCACACCGTCGAAAAGCTTTCGCTTGGCTCGCCGATACGCCTCCATGGTCACATGATAATCAAGGTGCTCACGCGTGACATTCGTCATGACAGCGACGGTGTACGATATGCCCCAGACTCGAAGCTGGTCGAGGGCGTGCGATGAGGTCTCGAGGACGACATGGGTACAGCCCGCCTGCTTCGCCTCACTCAGGAATTTCTGAAGCTGCCAAGCGGAAGAAGTAGTGAATTTAGACGCATTCACCCAATGTTTGTCGCCGATACCATATTCGATGGTCGAGGCATAGGCAGTTTTCTTCCCACTCTCGGTGAGAATCACCGCGATGAGCTTGGTGGTGGTGGTCTTCCCGTTTGTCCCCGTCACACCGATAACGGTCATGCCGCGCGACGGAAAACCGAAAGCGAGGTTAGCGGTGATCGCGAGCGGCCAGTGATAGGCGTAGTTCTTTACGACCTGGGGCAAGAGTTGTGAGACAAAGCGCCTTATCTCTTTCATAGGTATAGATAACTACTATTTGAACCAGCTCCTCATAATCCGTCGTACACCGGTAGCTCGCCGCAAGTGTCGATAGAGCGCATAGCGGAATGGCGACAGGATAATATCATAAGTGCCCGGAAAAAGGAGTGTCTCGGCTTTCGGATCGAAGCCTTGTTTGAAACGGGTAATGCCGTCCCAATCTGAATCGGCTGGTCCCTTCTTGGAAAGAATTCGAACACCACCAAAGTCATAACGCGAACAGCCACGGCACTTTGCTTCTTCCATGCTTTTGAAGTGGAGAAGAAACGGCGCCATCAGTTCTCGTTTCATCCCCGCCGATCCACCATGGAGATAGTACGCTGTGCCGCCAAAGAAAACGAGTAGACTTGCGGCGATTACCTGGCCTTCATGTTCGGCCAGTGCAATCGTACACATTTCTTCTGGCATTGTCGTAAAAAATCTTCGGTAGTATTTCTTCGGATGCGGCGCGATGGCTTTGCGATTCGTAGTGGCATAGATGAGGTCGATGAATACCTCAATATCTTCCGTCGTTCGCGAGAAACGAATGGCCACACCGTGCTTCTCGGCCAGTCGGACATTGTACCGCGTCTTTGGCTTCATTCGTTCGAACCACATCAATACCTCGCCCTCGAGCGAGACGAAAAATATCTCGCGTGGATTGATATCGCGCGGTGCTGGAACGATTTTGTCTTCACCAAAGACCTGCCGGAGCAACTGAAGACAGGCCTCCGTTTGAGGCTCGACCCGCAACCAGTGTGTCCGACGTTCCAGAGCGATACGCATGAGCTCTTTCTTCAAGACCTCAGCATCGAGATTCACACTGTCAGTAACCGGTCCTCGCGGAATAAAAAGGTAGCGACCAAAGAAGTGCGACACCTGTCGAAAGGCAACTCCTTCGAAACCAGTCCCCTGAAAAGGTATCGCCTCGCGACCCGAAGCAGTCTGAAGCTTCGCCCATTCCTCCGATTGGAGGAGGCCACCGTCTGGCGCATGAGTGGTGAGGAAGGATGGTGAGGCCACAAGGTTATTTCTTGCCGAGGCTTTTGAGCGCCTGCTTGAGCCGCTCCCCGACACTCGTGATATCGATCGGGACACTCTTGAGCGCATCGCGCGCTTCAGAAACCGTGTAGCCGAGAGCGGTCAGCGCCTCAATCGATTCCTGTTCGGCCAAAGCACCGGCTTGATCCGTCACGTCAGCGGCTGAAACCTTATTCTGCAGTTCGACAATGACTTTTTCTGCCGTTTTCTTCCCGACACCCGAGACTCGAGTGAGGATTGACGGATCCTTGTTCACGATGGCGGTTCGAATCGTCTTCGGTTCCGCGATGGCCAAGATGCCGAGCGCGGCCTTCGGCCCCACACCTGAGACGGAGATGAGGAGCTCAAACATCGAAAGCTCATCCTCGGTGATGAAACCGAAGAGATTAAATTGATCCTCCCTGACATGGGTATGGATATGAAGTTCCACACCACTCATGCCAGCGAGCTTGCCTGAGGTATACGCCGAGACATAGACCTGGTAGCCAATGCCGCCAACAAAGATGATGGCATATTGAGGATGGATGGAACCAACCGTTCCTTTGAGAGCTCGAATCATAGAAGTGCCCCTATTTTACCATGCAGGGAAATGGCTTGCCTAAACGGCGAAGTTGTGCTAAAAATGGAGACGTCTCAGGTTTCTCTGTTCTGTCGCTTTTGTGTGTTTTTTCATCCGATTTTAGTTTTGAGTAAAGAATATGCCGATCAAAGAGTCCGCCAAGAAGTACATGCGCGTCACCGCCAAGAACACGCTCCGCAATCGCTCCATCAAAGGTGTGATCAAGAGCACAGTCAAAGGGACGCGCGAGGCTATCGCCAAGGCCGATGCCGCCGGTGCGAAGGAGTGGTTCCTGAAAGCACAGAAGGCGCTCGACAAGGCCGCTGAGAAGAACGTCATCAAGAAGAACAATGCCGCCCGCCGCAAGTCTCGCCTCAATGCTGCTGTGAAGAAACTCACAACAAAGTAACTTGCTTCCAAGTGAAATAAAAACTCCCCTTGCGGGGAGTTTTTTGTTACTAGAACTTCCAGATGAAAAGGTCGAGGGCGACGCCTGGGCGAGTCTGACCGGTCTTTATTTCACGGTCGAGGTCGGCGAGGTACGCGAGCGAGCGCTTCAAACGAGCGAGAGACAGTCTCGAGATGAGCGGCAAAAGCTTTCGCACAGAAAACGGCTTGGCACCAATTGCAGCAGCAATACTTTCGGGAGAAGTCATGCCACGGTCATATTCATCCCGGACCATGAGCGCCTGCCTCACTTGCCAGGCGAAAAGTCCCAGGAGTTTGAAGACTGCGTCCTCGTTCGATTCCTCCTGACGGAGAAGTGAAACCGCCTGCTCCCGGTTTCCTCGCACAATCTGTTCGAGGAGCACGAAGGAGACGCTTTCTCCGGCCGGTTCATCGACAAGATTGCGGACATCTGATTCGGTGATAGTTCGCCCCTCGGTCGCGAGGACGAGTTTCAAGAGATCGTGATAGATATGGCCCGTCGCTCCGGCTGTCCGAAAAGCGAGTAGTTCAATTGCTCGCAGCTCGATAGTCGATTTCGGATCGATGTCACAGAGCAAGCTCGTAATCAATTGAGAGAGTTGTCGTCCCGTCAGTACATTCACTTCTTCTGCTTGAGCATTTTTGATGACCCAAAGCTGGAGCGAATTCCCCTTCTTCGCTCGACCCACTGGTTCGGCGCTCATGATAACACAAACCTCTTCAGAGATTTCACGCGCCAACAGGTCGATGATGGCGCCGCACAGCTTCTCATCGAAGAGCTCGACATGTCGAATGAGGACAACTCTCGGATTCGCAAACAATCCGCCCGAGAAGCTCTCTTGTAAACTCGAAAGAATGTGGTCATCAGTATCGCGGCCGTCGAAAATCCGCTCCTCAGAAGCAGAGTGCGTACCCTGAAACTCCGCCACAAGCGCGCGTTCGCGAAGCCGCAGACGAAAATGGTCGCTCCCGAAAAGATACATCAGCATATCCACTAGTATAGCAAAAACCCGCTTCCAGAGCGGGTTTTTCATAGCGAAATGTTTCTCTTATGTACCCGGCTCCCAGACAAACGCGGTGCCTGGCTCCACAACATTTACCCAGATTTGGCCCGGGACGAACTTGATTTCATTTCCCGCCTGATCGAGGAACATGAACTTGCTCCCGAGATTACTCTTATCCTTTTTCCACGAGCCCTTCGTCTCTTTGCCATTCATGTAGTACGAAGCCTCGCCAGAGTCCGTCTGGTCATACCAGGGATCACCGAGCTGCATATTATTGTACTGCCCCTCGATCTGTTCGGAACGTGAGTAGACGACGGCGACATTCTTCGGAGCGATACGGGTACCGTTGTTTCGATCGGTATCGGCGGCATTTCCCCAGAGTCGCTTCCAGGTATTCGTTTCCTTGTCATAGTAGTACTCCACTTCCCCTGTTCCCGGATAGCCGATACGGATATGACTGCCCGTCGGACGGGCTTCCAGCGGCGCTTCGTCCTGATGCGGATAACCAGCGAACGTATCCTCGAGACCGTAGCCCAATGCCTTCGCGCGTTCGAAAGCAGTCTGGACATTCACCCGACTCGAATCTTCAAGCTTCATCGTGCCAACCCGTTCCGCTCGGTAGCAGACTTCCGTTCCAGCACCATTACCCGCTGCACCGGTGCAATCGATATTGTCGAGAATTCCTTCCTTAATCTTATCGAGTGCAAAGTGTGATCCACCCCAATGGACATAAATCGCGCCGAGGCTTTTGGCGATCGGGAGGAAGTCATGCCGAGAGGAGCGAACCGCGCCGACTTCTTTCGGCTGATTGCACTGGTAGACACCCATGAGACGATTGATGGTCGCAGTGATAACCGGCATCTCGAAGACCATGTCGGCTTCCGAGAACCCGGCCGCCGGGCGAGCCGTCGCATCGGCTGGCTGCATGACCGCGACCGGCCGGCGCTTCCAATCCGCGCAGCCGAGACCAGCGATGGAGCTCATATTCTCCGGGTTCCTCGGCTTCGCATCGGCGGCCGTCCCGGCTTTCGGCGTATTATTGATATCGATTTGCTTCTCGGACTTCTTCGAGTCTCCGCCGAAGAAATACACATACCCAGCGCCCCCGAGAAGGAGCAAGATGACGACAATGACGACTTTCTGCCGCGTTTGCATAGTGATGTTTCAGAATTATTTTTGACAGGCCGGACAGTAAAAGATGCTCCGGCTACCAAGTTTTTTTCGCACCACTATTGTATCACAGTGCTTGCAGGGAAGCCCTTCCCGGCCATAGACGAAGAGTGTCTTTTGAAAGCCGCCCGGCAAGCCAGCCGTATCACGGAAATCTCCATCGGTTGTCCCGCGCAGTCGCACCGCCTCGCGCAGAACATCTTTCATCGATTGGAATAGTTTCGCCCGTTCGGCCTTGGTGATTTTCCCCACAAGCCGAAGCGGACGGATGCCGGCTCGATAGAGCATTTCGCTCCGATAGATATTGCCGATACCGGCGATCTTGTCCTGTTCCAGAAGAAGCGTCGCGATCTTTTTTCGTACGCTTTTCTTGAGCAGAGCATCAAAGAAATCGAAATCACACTCGCCGGCCAGTGCGTCGCAGCCGAGGAAAGCAATTGATTTCATCGTTTCGACCTCAGCGGTCGCGACACCATCGATCCAGCCGAACTTCCGGAGATCGGAGAAATCTACCCAGGACCCATCGGTGAAATCAATCCGGTGATGGACGAAGCGGTTCATCGGATCCAACCACTCCGCCGCATCCTTGTTGGCCGGCTCCTTATAGAGGAGATGCCCTGACATTTTCAAATGGACAACGAGCGAGACTTCATTATCGAGATCAATGATAATGTGCTTCCCGATTCGCCGTGTCCCGAGCACCGTCCCGCCGATTGCCATTTTTGAAAGCTTCCGGAGTCCCGGCTTCACTTGTTTCTCCCAATCCGACCAAAAACTAGCCACGGTCTTGCCAATGATTTTCTTCGCCAGCTGACTGACCACGGTTTGGACCTCGGGAAGTTCGGGCATAAAGGAAAGTTTTGTACAGCCATTGTAATCGCTTTTCTCATTCACTGCGAGCGCCAAAAAATGATTGACTCTGGCCTTTTTTTCTGCTATACTGTGAAGGTAAAAGAACCGGGTGACCGGTCTTTTTTATTTAATTAACCCGTAGCAACAAAAAAATATGTCGCTAGAACTGCCAACAGAAGAGTGGAAGAGGCCGACTGCTGATTTCCATCTCGATCCGAAGAAGGTAGGCGAAGACTCTGCGTTTGAGCAGGTAGTCCGAGATACTGCAATCGAGGGTGCTGAAATGAGCGAACTCGAAGATGCCGTTGATCGAATGGAAGGTCGGCTCCAGCAGAAGCCGGGAGATGCTGATACTCTTACAGCACTCGCTCGGGTCCGCGCCCGACTTGATGGCCTGATTCAAAAAGGCCAGAACTAAGGGGAAATAGAAAAAACCGGCCGAAGGGCCGGTTTTAGTTTTATTCTGATGGCAGCTAAGTTAGATTTCTCCCCAATTATCACCAATTTCAACTGATACTGCGAGTGGTACGGAGAGCGTATAGACGCCCTCCATCGATTGTTTCAGGTCTTTCGCGAAGGCTTCAGCAACGCTTTCATCCACTTCAGCGATGAGTTCGTCATGGATTTGGAGAAGGAGTTTTGCAGAACCAGCGTATTTTGTTTTGACCAGTTCCTCGGCCGCGAGCATCGCGAGCTTCATGATGTCTGCCGCCAAGCCCTGAATCGGCATATTGATGGCCATCCGCTCCGCTCCACGCACCAAGGCCTGGTTGGTCGATTGGATTTCCGGCAATGTCCGCCTTCGGCCGAGTGCTGTCTCGACATAGCCTTTTTCGTGAGCCTGCTTCCGCATCTCGTCCATATACTTGGCCACGCCCGAAAACTTCGCCAGATAGTCCTTGATAAACTGAGCCGCTTTTTTCTGGTCCATATCGGTCGCCTGCGCAAGCCCGAACGCCCCCATCCCGTAGATGATACCGAAATTGAGCGCCTTCGCCTCGCGCCGGAGACTATCGCTCACTTCTTCGGGCTTCAGCCCATGGACGAGTGCAGCCGTCGCCCGATGGATGTCCTCGCCCTCGATGAAGGCCATCGTCATATTTTCATCGCCTGAGAGATGGGCGGCGATGCGAAGCTCGATCTGTGAGTAGTCAGCACCGACAAGCTTTTTTCCAGGAGCCGCCACGAAGCCATCACGGATCCGCGCACCCCACTCGGTCCGGATCGGAATGTTCTGCAAGTTCGGGTCAGCCGAAGACAACCGACCGGTAGAAGCGATGTCTTGGCGGAAGGTCGTATGGAGTCGTCCATCGGGCTTCACGAGACCAGGCAGCACATCGATATACGTCGTCTTCAATTTGAAGAGCTCCCGATAATCTTCGATGAATTTCACGATTGGGAAATCAGCGCGCAGTTTCTCGAGCTCTGGCGAGGCGGTCGAATAGCCAGTTTTGTTTTTCTTAATCCCCGCCGTCGGAATAGCGAGATCAACAAATAGTATATCAGCGAGTTGTTTTGGTGAATTCAGATTAAACTCTTTGCCAGCCAATTTATGAATTTCTTTTTCGAGCGACTGCACTGAAGCGTCAATCTCTTTTGAAAGTGTCTGAAAAATCTTCGGATCGAGAAGGATGCCGGCCTTTTCCATATTGAACAAGACAGACACGAGTGGAAGTTCGATCCGATCCAAGAGCGTCACGACCGTCTCCTCGCCCCCCTGTTCTTTCGCAAGCGCCTCGAGATCGGCACGGAGCGCGAGTGCTAGTTTCCGGACGGCCATTGCCTTTTCACGAGCAGAAAGCTCGGTCCAGACGGTGCCCTCATGTTCCATGATGAGTGATTCGATATCCGACCGGCGGCCAGCGTGAAGGATATAGACGGCGAGCAAAATATCTTCGACGACGCCAGCAAACGAAACCCCGAGTGGAAGAAGTGCATGCATGATCGCTTTACTGTCGACCGCGATTTTTTTTCGGTTCGCATCAGAAAGAAATGCGGCGAGCTGTTTCTCAGTCACACCGTTCCAAATGATCTCCACTGCCTCACTCACACCCGCGAGACCGACTGACTCAATGCCGGCACTGCCGAAAAGCGATGCCTCTTTCTCGTTCACAACAACGGCTACGGACTCGCTGCTGAAGCGTTCGAGACACTCCTTCGTATCAGCCTCCGTCTCGATCCGTTTCGTTTTTTTGGCCTGTTTTTTTGTCCTTTCAAGCGATTTTTCGACACCATTTTTCTTTTCACCGCTTCCCGGGATACGATTGATCAGACTGTAGAAATCAAGTGCTCGGAGAAACTGCTCAATCTTCAGCTGATCAAAATCACGTGTCACGGCATCGGCGAGCATGAGCATGACGGGTGCCGTAGTATCAATCGTGCCGAGCTTCTTCGAAAGGAACGCCATCTCGCGATCGGCTTCAAGTTTCTCACGCACTTTTGGTTTCACTTTTTCGAGCGCCGCATAGATGTCTTCCAGCGAACCAAATTCCTGAATGAGGTCCGTCGCGCCTTTTTCGCCAATCCCCTTCACCCCGGGAATATTGTCGGATGAATCACCGCGGAGTCCCTTGTAGTCAACGAGTCGCTCCGGTGGGAAACCGTACTTCTCAGTTACTTCCGGAATGCCATACAGTACCAAATCCTTCATTCCCTTTCGGAGCGCATACACTTTCACGTGATCGGTCACCAGCTGAAGCGTGTCTGCGTCCCCGGTCACGATCACGACATCGACACCGGATGCTTCTCCTTGCCGGGCAAGCGTTCCGACACAATCATCAGCCTCAAATCCGGGTAGTTCATAAATCGGGATATTCATCGCTTGGACGAGTTCCTTCACTTTCGGAATCTGCGCATACAAATCATCTGGAGCGGCGGTCCGGGTCGCCTTGTAGTCCGCATAGAGTTCGTCACGAAAGGTTCCGCCCGGCAGATCAAATGACGCCGCGATATAGTCCGGCTTGAATTTCTCAATCACTGAAAACAAGGTCATCGCGAAACCATAGACAGCATGCACCGATTCCCCCGTCTTCGTCGCCATTGGTGGCAAAGCATGGTATGACCGATGAATAATTGCATTGCCATCGAGGAGGACAAGGAGCTTTTTCTTCGGTGACATAATATTGCTGGATTAATGTTCGGTCGCGGTGAGTTCGCGTTCAGTTTCTGAAAGCGAACGGATACTGATTTCGATGCGTTTTTCCGGCACGAGATCGCCGAGCCGTTCCGGCCACTCAAGAATCACGAGGCCCGCTGGATCAGCACACCACTCGAGAAAACCCAGTTTTTCGAAATCATCCCGGCCGACACGGTAGGCATCAGCATGATATACGCGCCAGATACCGGCCGTTGTCGGCTGCGGCAAATCATATTGATTCATGAGAACAAATGTCGGAGATGGGTAGGGTGCCGTAGCACCAAGACCCTCGAGTAGACCCTGAACGAGAGTCGTCTTCCCCGCTCCAAGGTCCCCCTTAAGGGTAAGAGCCACGCCCGGCCGAAGCTTTTTCGCCAGGATTTTTCCCCATTCTTGAGTCGCTTCTTTGGAGTGAGTAATTATGGTAGTCATACGAAAGTTTCCTTTATTTTAGCGGAAATAAACCCCTTTGAGGAGAGGTCGTACTGGGCGGGAACTTACCAAGAGAACGGTTCCAATCACCTTTCTCTCGATTGAGAAGCAGGGTTTGATCATGTTACAAACCGGCTCCAAACGAGGGCACTTAGTATAAAACAAGGCCTTCGAGACTACAGATAGGAAGGGTTTCTTTCATGTATTTTTCATCTGTAACATGGTTTGACGCCCTCTCTTGGCTCTGTTAGTCTATCCTCTCTTCCTCTCGAAGACATCCTGGTTTCCGACATTCCTTATCTCTACTCTCTTTTCAGTTGTCTCCTCCCTTATGTCGCTCACAAAAGAAGCGCAATTCCTCGAGCTTCTAAAGCCCGCCGAACATCCGCTCATCCTCCTGCCGCCGCTCCCCGGTCGCGATACACTCGCCGCGGGCTTAGCGCTCGCACATTTCTTGGTTGCCCTCGGGAAAAAACCAACATTGGCTGCTGATCGGATCGAAGAACGCCTTGGAGAGCTTCCATTCCTTCCTCAACCCGAAACCATCGCTGTCGTTTCGGCTATTTCCGGTGCGCGGGACTTTGTTCTCTCATTCAATACCGAGCACAACCATATTCTCGATGTCCGGACCGAGCGGCTCAACAACGAGCTTCGCATCCATCTCACACCAGAACATGGGACGATTGATCCGCGTGATTTTTCTTTTATCCTCGCCAAATACAAGTTTGACTGTGTGCTTGCAATCGATGCGCCAGATAAGGAAAGCCTCGGTAAGCTGTACGAAGTTAATCCGGATATTTTTTACGAGGTGCCGATCATTAATATCGACCACCACTCGAACAATGAACAGTACGGCCAGCTCAATCTCATCGATGTCACCGCCTCATCATCGGCCGAGATCATTGCTCACTTCATCGAAACCACTGGTAAAGAATTCATCGACACCACCATTGCCGAGGCGCTCCTGGCAGGCATCATGTCCGCGACTGAATCGTTCCAGAAGAAGAACACTACCCCAAGGACGCTCCAGCTCGCCTCCGCTCTCATGGGACACGGTGCCGACCAGCAGAAAATCGTGAAGAATCTCTACAAGACCCAACCGCTCCATATTCTAAAGCTGTGGGGTCGCGTCATGGGCAATATCCGCTCTGATGATACGCTCAAGTTCATGTGGGCGCCGGTCACGATCGAAGACCTCGTTGAATCGCATTCGAAGACTGAAGATCTCCCGACCGTACTCGACAAGATCCGTAGCAACTATGCCGGCGCCACCGTCTTCGCCCTTTTCTTCAAAGAAAGCGCTGGTTCTGTCCGACTTTTTCTGAAGGCCCAGCAGGACGAACACCTCGAGCAGCTCCTCGCTGTCTTTACCAACGGCCGAATTACGGGCGACATGCTGGAAGGCAGTCTCTCGGCCAGCGACCTCGATACCGCTGAACGAATCGTCCGAAACTGGCTTGCAAGCCTGCCAGCATAAAAGAGAACGACCGCTCCCAATGGCAAATACCCCGCAGCGACGGCTGCGGTTTTTTATTTTTAGAGAAACAAACCGAGTGTCTACAGAGATGGTGCAGTGATGCTAGAATGAGGGTGAACTTTTCTTATTTTTCCTATGCCCAAAGTCAGCAGGCGCATCATCCCGACGGCCGTCAACGAAAAAACCCAGCGAGCCGAAGATACGTTGAAGAAGCTCCGCGAACAGTCCATGGAAGACCGCGCCCATGCTCTCGGCGAGAAGCTCGGACTCCCCTACCTCGATCTCCATCTCTTTCCAGCTGATCCGAAAGATGTCGCACTGCTGCCGAAAGAAGATGCTGAGCGGTTTCACTGCGCGCTCTTCCGAAAGAACGGCGCCCACGTCTACGTCGGCCTCGAGAATCCAGAGGATCCTGAAGCGCTCGACTACCTTCAGAAGCTCTCGAATAAGAACGCCTGGCGGATGACACTTTCGGTCGTGTCACGCCAGTCCCTCGAGAAGGTCTGGGCGAGTTACTCAAACAAGCCGCTCCTCGAAAGTCTCGATATTCTCCGCGTCTCGCTCAAAGGCGACGATCTCGAACACTTCGAAAAGAATTTCGGCGATCTCTTGGCCCTTGGCAAAGACGACAACACCGTCTCTACCTCACAAATCATCGAGATCATTCTTGCCGGTGCGTCAAAGATGCGCGGGAGTGATGTGCATATCGAGCCGGGTGAGAAAACCGCGAGACTTCGTTACCGCATCGACGGACTACTCCAGGACATCGGAGACTTGCCGCAGCATATGTATCAGCTCGCTCTCTCACGTATCAAGATGCTCGGTGGTATGCGCATCAATGTCCGCGATCGAGCGCAGGATGGGCATTTCTCAATAGAGAACGGCGACAGCCGCATCGATATCCGTATTTCGCTCATTCCCGGAAACCACGGCGAGAACATCAACATGCGTCTCCTGAATAGCGAGGACGTCAATGTCGATATGACGAATCTCGGCATCTACGGAAAAGCTTTTGAAGAAGTTCAGAAAGCGATTGAGCGTCCGAACGGCATGATCCTGAACACCGGTCCGACCGGATCCGGAAAAACGACGACGCTCTACAGCCTCATCAACAAAATTAACAATCCATCAATCAAAGTTATTACGGTCGAAGATCCAATCGAATACAATCTCGCGGGCATCGTCCAGACTGAAGTCTCCAAAGACCGTAACTACACTTTCGCGGCCGCCTTACGGGCTATTGTTCGGCAAGATCCCGATGTCGTCCTCGTCGGCGAAATCCGCGATGATGAGACGGCGGATGTCGCCGTATCCGCATCGCTGACCGGCCATCTTGTCCTCTCAACCCTGCACACGAATAACGCCGTCGCAACGGTCTCGCGGCTCCTCGAGCTCGGTGTGAAACCATCACTCATCGCTTCAGCGATGAACACCATCATCGCGCAGCGTCTGGTACGTATCCTCTGTGAACACTGCAAAGAACCATACCTCCCGGCTGAGAGCACAGTCGTAGCCATCCAGAAATTGCTCGCTATGATTCCGGAAGCAGCAAAAGCGAAGAGGTTTCCGAAAATCGAGGTTCTCTATCGGCCGAAAGGCTGCATCGAGTGCAACTTCAGCGGCTATCATGGACGCAAGGGTATCTTCGAAGTCCTCACAATGACTCAAACCGTGCGTGATCTGATTGGTGAGATGGCGACTGAGAAAGAAATCTTCGACTGTGCGGTCAAAGAGGGTATGCTTACCATGGCTCAGGATGGACTCATCAAAGTGCTCGAGGGCTACACGACGATGGATGAGGTCTGGAGTGCATCGGGCAAAGAAGATAGTCTCGCCGAGCTCTACGCGACCTTCGACGACAAGGAGCTTGATGATGAAAATGCAGGCGGTGTCGGAGAGGCAACCGTTCAGGAAGAAACCACTGACGGCCCGGCCGAACCACCTCGTGCATAGGAGGGAAACAATTCGTATAAAAAATTTGAGCCCGGATGGTTGCGAGACCATCCGGGCTTTCTTTTGCGGGGAACCTCCATTCACCAGAGGACACAGAAGCCCCAGCACTTCACGGTGAGTCGTGAGTAGTAGCGGGGGCCGAGACGCCGGAGCCGAGCCTTCCTGGTTTCAGGTTTCTTTCTCTTCCGTTTCATTGAAAGTTCTCCTCCTTCCGCTACCGGGGAAGATCGGCCACCTTTTGGTGGATTGATGAGAATTCAGCGGCCGGCGGCCTGATGGCGGAGCGCAATTTCGGCGCCCCTCTCCATCAAAGTCTGGAAGAGGTCGCGGATGGGGTTGATGGAGCGGTCCTGCTCGTCAAGAACCATGTCGCCGAGGGCGATGAGCTGGTTCATGAGCGCAACTTCTTTCGGCAGGAAGACCTGACCGAGAAGTACCACCGAAACATCGCTGCTCAGTGTCGTACCGCTCGCATGCATATCGGCAATCTGGGCTGCCACCACCTTCGGATCTCCCGCCAACTCAAGGGAGAAGCAGAGATCCTCGCCTTGCGGCAGGGCATGGTTTCGGTACCACGCCAAAAGGGTAACTGGTTGTCCATTCATGATTCACTCACTTTCTGCGCATGTGCGCGTTGGTTGTAAAAGATACAAAAAATCCCTCACCTGTAGACAAGGCCCTAGGCATGGGAGCCCAGGGAATGGAGAAGTGTCGAGGTATAGCGCAGCCGGAACCACCCTACCCGATCTTGACTTTATGCCGAAGCATAGACCTCTCCGAGTCTCAAGAGAAAAGATAGGACTCTCGAGATTGTCTACATGTGAGGAATTTTCGAAGGAACTTCAGGAGAAATAAAATCGGCACTCGCTGGGCCGAAACTGGTTTTTTGCTATTTGTTTCGAAGAAATAGGATAGCACAACGAGAAATCATTGTCAACTCTCTATAATGGCTTATCTAAAGCTTTTTTACTAGCATCTACCTTTTGAGCTCATCAAAGGACATGAAATGACTAAAAAAACTACCTATATTTGATGCAAGAAGCGTGTTAAAATACACGCATAAGAGCGAGACAACGTGGCTCTACAAAAGCAAAATATGCTCACCACTACCGAACACAACGAGGAAGATGTCGTCATCGAAAATACCCTTCGGCCGAAAGCTTTTGCCGAATACATCGGTCAAGAAAAGGCGAAACGAAACCTCGAAATCTTCATCCAGGCAGCAAAACAGCGCGGTGAAGCAATCGACCATGTCCTCCTTTATGGACCAGCCGGTCTCGGCAAGACAACACTCGCTCACATCATCGCGCGCGAGATGGGTGCCGGTATCAAAGTGACAAGCGGACCGGCCATCGAACGTGTCGGTGATCTCGGCAGCATCCTCACTAACCTCGAGCCGGGCGATGTGCTCTTCATCGACGAAATCCACCGTTTGAACAAATCGATTGAGGAAGTGCTCTACCCGGCGATGGAGGACTACAAACTCGATATCATCATCGGTAAGGGGCCAGCTGCACGCACCATCCAGCTCGACCTGCCTCGCTTCACACTCATTGGCGCGACGACGCGGCTCGGTGCTCTCACTAATCCCCTCCGCAATCGCTTCGGCTCTATCCACCGGCTCGAGTTCTATACCGCTGACGAAATTCAGACCATCGTTCAACGTTCAGCCGGAATCCTTGGTGTCACGCTCGACGAACTCGGCGCTCAGGAAATCGCGGGGGCGAGCCGACGGACGCCCCGTGTCGCCAACCGTATCCTGAAGCGTGTCCGCGACTATGCTGAAGTTCATCACAACGGCATTATTACCCAGGATGTCGCGAACAAGGCGCTCGCGCTTTTCGAAGTCGACAAGCTCGGCCTCGAGCCAGCGGACCGAGTCGTGCTCCAAACTATCATCGACAAGTTCAAGGGCGGACCGGCCGGACTCCAGGCAATCGCCGCCATTACGAGCGAAGAAATGCACACCATCGAAGATGTGATTGAACCCTACCTCATCCAAATCGGATTTCTCGCGAGAACACCGCGTGGTCGTATCGTCACACCCGAAGGCTATCGTCATCTTGGGCTAAAGCCACCATTCGGACTCGAAGAAAAGCTCCTCTAGTCTTCGGTTGCAGTGATATACTGAAGTCAATCAAAAATAAAAACGCATGCAGCTTTTTTTTGGTGTCGCCTATCTCGTTTTCTTCGCTGGCATTGTCATCGCGAGCCTGTTTATCATGTTTCATCTCTCGCGCTATGCCATCAATCGCCGTCTTGCGACCGGCATGACTATCCTCTTCGTCGTCGTGACTTCGATCCTCCTTTTCTCGAATAGCATGCTTTTCCTTACCCTCCCTGTTGACTCCCTCCTCCTTCCCATTCAGCTCTAGCGTATGCAGAAACACGATTTCAGCCGGTACCATTTCCAGGGACAACGCGAGAGCGAAGTCGTGCTGCGCATCGTTCACCGGCACTGGTTCGATATTGCGACCCATTTCTTTGTCATCATCCTCTTCCTCGCTGTCTTGTTTGGCAGCTTCTCAATCATGCCGATAATGTTCCCTGATTGGCTCGGATCAGAAGGTGAGCAGTTCGTCACTTTCATCAACAGTTCAATCATTCTCATGCTCTGGCTCTACGCTTTCCTCGTCTGGATCGACTACTTCTTCGATGTCTGGATTATCACCAATGAGCGCGTCGTGAACATCGAACAGAAGGGGCTTTTCGTCCGTTCGGTCAGCGAGCTGAAATTCTCGCGCATCCAGGATGTGACTTCGGAAGTGAGCGGCATGCTCCCGACCATTCTCAACTTCGGCGATGTAAAGGTGCAAACCGCTTCCGAAGAAGATTTTTTTCTCTTCCGCCGTGTGCCGGATCCATACCACGTGAAAGACGTCATCATGGAACGCCTCCGGACCGAGCGTGACGACGAGATCAACCGCATCGTCGAAGCTTCTCGTACCGGCCGAAAAGTGGAAAGCACCTAGAGTTCCTTTTTCCTGCGAGATGTGATAAGAAAGTGAGGCAGAACCTCGCTTTTTTCTTTCCTCTGCTGTTTGCTATCATCTATACATTAACCACTATTCCCCCGTTCTATGTCCGGACACTCCCACTGGGCTACCACCCATCGTGCCAAAGGCGTCAACGATGCCAAGCGCGCTGCCATCTTCACCAAAGCCGGACGTAACATCATCCTCGCGGCGAACCGCGGCGGCGGCAATCCCGATGCCAACTATCTTTTGAAGATTGCTATCTCGGAAGCGCGGGCGCTCAACATGCCGAAAGATAATATCGAACGAGCCATCAAGCGCGGCACCGGTGAGCTGAAGGATGAGAACAAGATCGAGGAACTCACCTACGAAGCCTATGGCCCTGGCCAAGTTGCTCTTCTCATCGAGACGGCGACCGATAACAAGAACCGGACGGTCAGCGAAGTGAAGTCTATTCTCACCAAAGGTGGTGGAAAGTTTGTCCCCACTGGATCCGTCAGCTTTATGTTCCGCCGCGCGGGACTCATCACTTTTTCGCTCGAAAGGAATTCGGCCGAGACGCTTGAGCTTGAAGTCCTCGAATCCGGTGCCGATGATTTCTTCACGACGGACGAAGTTTTCGTTGTCGTCACCGCCGTCGACAAACTCCAAGCGGTCGAGGAGTACTTCCGTTCGAAAAATCTGACGGCCGAAAATGCAAGTCTCGGCTATGTTCCCGTTCAGACCGCAACCCTGAGCGACATCGATCGTCCCGCGCTCGAAAAACTCATGGAGACGCTCGACGATCACCCAGATGTCCAACGCGTCTGGGACAATCTCGGCTAAGCAAAGCGCAAATCAAAAAGAAGAAGCGTCGCAGGATTTCCTACGACGCTTTTTTAACGGACCTCACCTCTTCCATCGCCAATCTGCCTTGCCATTCGAACCAACCGGGAACAGGAGCACACGAAGACTGACTGCAATTACAAGTTCGGCACATAGCATCAAAAGCAAAGCCCCAGCAAGCCAATTTCCTGTGTCGTATCCGAGATGCGTGATGAGGAAGTCTCTGATTGGCGGGTCCATGTTCTCCGGAACAAGCCAGTAGAAAAACAGGGCGAAGACGTACTGAACCAGCATGAAGAGGTAGTAGAAGTGGCCCACCTTCCCCTTCGTATTTTCCAGCACCTCCCCTGGCGATGGACCAAACACGCCACGTGCCACGATGGGAAACACCGCAACTGCCGGCCGAACGTCTTGCTCCAATCGAGAGCAAACTCCTTCCTTGATCTTCACGCTCATCATACCCTCCTCTTGGTATAACTGTCTTTCGGCATTTCTAGGCTGTTTGTCACGGGACTGACCAGCCTATCAAAGATGAAGGTTTCCTGATGCAACGACTGGTCATTGCACCACATCCATACCCTGAGTTCGGTTTGCCTGTCACGAATTGATACCACGATGCTTTTCAGGCAGAACACAGGGGGCTGAATAGCTCTTTTCTGTTCGCATTCGTGAGCTGCGCTGCCACCACACCACACTTCTAGGAGCCCAATATTGCTCAGCGTAGCGCCGATGCTCTCGTCGCCTGTCGCAACAATGGAAAGAGTCTCTCGACGACGATTACCCTCTTGGTGACAAACGAAGTAGTTGCCCAGTTTGCGCCCATGCTTTTCAATGGGGCCGCCACTTCCATAAGACATAAAGCCTCCTCGTCCGGTTACCGCCGGCAACGGTTGAGCGAGAGCTCAGTTGTTAAGGAACGTCCTAATATACTCTATTGTTTATAGTTTGTCAACTGTTTTTATGTTTTATTTAAAGTAATATATTGATATAATTTATATTTTGTTGACTATATATCAACAACATGCTAGAATAAGCCAAGAAAGGTGTTATGGAAGAACTATTCCGAAAACTTGGCCTGAATGAAAACGAGCGAGAGACCTACCTCGCCGTTTTAAGGTCGGGGAAAATTGCTCCGAATGAGGTAGCAAAAATTACCAGCGTCAACCGGACCACGGTTTACTCGGTGGCCAAAAAATTGGGGAAAATGGGACTGATGACTCAGGATCTGGGGCAGAAAGTCGCCTATCTCGTCGCTACTCCCCCAGAAAAACTCGTTGCTCTCTTTGAGCGAGAAGAAAAAAAAATAGTTGAGAAAAAAAGGGTAGCAAAAACTCTCGCCAAAGAACTCAGCAGCCTCGTTAGTGAGAAACACTACTCTGTCCCACGGATCCGATTCGTGGAGGAGACTGATCTTAAAACCCACCTTTACGAAGCCTATCCCCGATGGGAGGAAAGCGTCTTAAGTTACGGGAATATTTGGTGGGGGTATCAAGATGATTCGTTTACTACCAACTACATGGAGTGGCTATTGTGGGCAGCAAAAAATGGGTCTGCCTCGATTGAAATCAGGTCATTTTTCAACGATATCCCCCTTGAGCATGAGATGGATGCCTCCCTCACCATGCGAAAAATGAAAGTTATGCCCAAAGGAGTTGCCTTTGACACGAGCTATTGGGTGGCCGGAGACTACATTCTTATGGCCCAAACGCGAACTCGCCCACACTATCTGGTAGAAATCCACGACGCTGTTCTCGCCCGCAATCAACGTGAGCTTTTCAAGGCACTGTGGCAGCTCGCTCCGACTCAATCATTCTCAAACAAACTATGAAAGTCCTCGGTATCGATCCAGGCACCGCGACCGTCGGCTGGGCGGTCGTCGAAAATGTGAAGGGCACAACAGTCGCGATTGCCTACGGCCATATCTCGACGAGCAAAGACCTGCCCCTCGAGAAACGCCTTCAAGAAATCCGCGACGATGTGACAGAAATCGTAAAGGAATACAAACCCGATGCGGCCGCACTCGAAGAGCTCTTCTTCTTCAATAACCAAAAGACGGCCATCTCAGTCGCTCAATCACGGGGAGCCCTCCTCTTGACTTTGGCCGATTTTGGGCTTACCCTAGCTGGTTACACCCCGCTCGAAGTGAAGCAGGCACTCACTGGTTACGGCAAGGCTGACAAGCAGCAGGTGCAGCGCATGGCCAAAGAAATTCTCCACTTGAAAGAAATCCCGAAACCAGATGACGTCGCCGATGCGCTCGCGATCGCGCTCTGCCATCTCCACCATGCCTCTTTTGCGAAACGGCGAGTATAATGTAGATATATGAACTATCATCCCATCATCAATTACTTTGTGACTGAAGGCGTGCCGCTCGAAACGGTTTATCTCCTCCTCATGCTGCCAGTTATCGCGACCCTCGTCGCCTTCTTTCGGCAAATCGTTGGGATCAAGGCTTTCGGCATCTACACGCCATCAATCATCACGTTCGCCTTTCTTGCCTTTGGAGAAAAGGGGTTGAAGTACGGCATCGCGATATTTTTTGCGGTCATCGGCATGGGTATTCTCTCGCGTTACCTTCTCCGTGCCTTCCGCCTCCTCTACCTCCCTCGCGTCGCCATCACGCTCTCGATTATCTCGCTCATGATTCTTGGCATCCTCGCACTCGGTGCCTCACTGAAACGGACCGGCCTCGCAGCGGTCGACATCTTTCCGCTCCTCATCATGATTACCCTCGCCGAGAAATTCATCGCAACCCAAATCGAGCAGGGGTCAAAAACTGCCCTCATCCTCGCTGGTGAAACACTCATCATTTCCATCGTTGGTTACTTCGTCATCGGCTGGCCGGCGCTCCGAGAATTCTTCCTCCACTACCCTTGGGCAATTCTCGTTACCTTTGTCATCAACATCGGTCTCGGCAAATGGACGGGACTGCGGCTCGTGGAGCTTTTCCGCTTCCGCCATATCTTGAAACAGGAGTCCTAGTCCTTTTTCGCTTTTTCTATGTCTTTTTTCGACTGGCTCGCTCAAAGCCGCACTCTCCTCGGGATGAACGCCCGCAACCTCGATTATGTACGGCGGTATAATCATGCCCGTGGTCGGCGGATGGCAGATCAGAAACTCCGTTGTAAAGTCGTATTGAAAAAGAATGGGTTGCCGGTCTCCGCGCTCATTGCGAAGATCAAGTCAGCTGAAGAACTTGAAGTGTTCAACTGGCAGACGCTGCCCGACAGTTTCGCCCTGAAACCAAATCGTGGCTTCGGAGGCGAAGGCATTGTGGTTGTCTACGCGCGTAAAAAGGGGCGCGATGATGCCTGGGTAAAGGCTGATGGTAGTCTCATCACGGTTGCTGATATTAAGAGCCACATCCAGAACATCCTTGATGGATCCTTCTCCCTTTCCAATAAGCCGGACGTCGCTTTTTTCGAAGAACGGCTCAAGCTCCTCAAGCTCTTCAAGCCCTACACCTGGAAGGGTATCCCTGATATCCGCATCATCACTTTCAATCGCGTACCAGTGATGGCGATGCTTCGCCTCCCAACCAAGGATTCCGGCGGTAAAGCGAACCTCCACCAGGGAGCGATCGGTGTCGGGATCGACATGGCCAACGGGACGACGACGACCGCTATCGTCGGAAAGGGGCGGCTCCTCGAGTACGTTCCCGAGACCCGGCTTCTCCTCTCTGGTATCAAGATTCCTCGTTGGAAAGACATTCTTACGATGGCTGTGAAGGCTCAGGAAGTCTCCGGCCTCGGCTTCCTCGGTGCCGATATCGCCATCGACCGTGACGCTGGTCCCGTCATCCTCGAGCTCAATGCCCGCCCTGGACTCTCAATTCAGCTCGCCAACATGGCAGGACTGAAAGAACGGCTCGAACGCGTAAAAGGCGTGAAGATCAAAAGCGTCGACCACGGCGTGCGCGTCGGGATGAATCTCTTCGGCGGAGAAATCGAAGAGAACATCGAGGGGCTCTCCGGCAAGCATGTCATCGGCTCGGTCGAGAAGGTAAAACTCGTCGGCAAAGACGGAAAGGAAGTCGAGATCGAAGCGAAAATCGACACTGGTGCGGATTCCAGTGCGATTGATCGCGCCCTCGCTGAAGAACTCGGGTTCACGCCGGTACTCGAATACTTTGATACCATCGAGCCAGTGCAGCCAGAGAACCAAGAGGCTGGGGAAAAAGCCCGGGAAGACCTCAAAAAGAGGTACCTGCGGTCAGATATACCGGATCTCAAGGATATCGTGTTCGTCTATGCCTCAAACGGCGTCAGTATGCGGCCGAAGGTCGGCCTTAAGCTTCTTATCGACGGGCAGGAAATTTTAGCAAATCCGACTGTTGTCGATCGTTCCAGTCTCCAGTACCGCGCCATTATCGGCCGCCGGAACCTCGGAAATTTCCTGGTTGATGTAACAAAATAAGACCTCCTCGTTATGGCTCAGAAAGCGCTCTTCATTCTCTATAACGAAGACGACTGGGGCGACATTGTTCCGCTTCAGGGCTCGCCCGAAACGCGCATCTCGTTCGAAGAATTCTATACCTTTTCAGCGACCCAAGGATGGGATGTCTATCGCGCCCATATCGACTGGTATAACGAGACGACCGGGTTGTTTTCTCGCGCCTGGACATTCTCTTCAGGGTGTTGGGAGAAAAAAGAACATCCACCTCGACCGAACGCATTCTTCGACAAGGTCGCCGGGAAATACGACTACGCTCTGTTTGAAAAGAAAATGGTTATGTCTTTGCAGACACCCTTTATCAATTCCCCGACGTTCCGGACGCTCTTCGATAATAAGTTCCATCAGTACTTGATCTTCCGCGAATGGATGCCGACCTCCTTTCTAGCCGAGAATCAAGGACAGTTCATGAGTGCGGTTGAAAAGATACGGTCATCGAAAGTGGTGGTCAAGCTGCTTTATGGCTCAGGCGGAAAAGAGGTGGCCATCGGTGAAAAATCAGAGCTCCTCAAGGAAACATTCGCTTTTCCCGTTATCGTCCAAGAATTTATTCCAACCGCTGGAGTTCCCAGCTTTTCCCAAAAAGAGGAGGTGGCCGATCTCCGGCTCGTATTCATCAATCACCGACTTGTCTACGCGCTCTCAAGAATTGCCAAGAAGGGATCGCTCTTTACGAACTTCCATCAGGGTGCGAATGCCGTGCTCGTTCCTCATGAGAAGATTCCCGCGGCTTGCATGGAGGCAGCGGAATCCATCATGGCCCCGTTACGACATTTTGAAAGGGCCCATTACTCGCTCGACTTTATGTTCACTCCAGAGGGCACGCCTATCTTTATTGAAATGAACACAACTCCGGGGTTCGATCTTCTCCGGCTCGTCGCTCCAGAAAAAGTCCGTCTGGACCATGCTAAAAAATTACTCACCTTATGCGAGTAGCCATTGTTTCACCGGTGTTTGGGGAGACGGGTGGGCCAGAGCTCGGGACGATTCAGCTCGCCGACGCTCTCACTGACGCCGGCGTAGACGTCACACTGTTTGCTCCTGCCAACTTTCCCACTCGAGCGAAGATCCATCCCATTCTTCCTACCAGCCTCTGGTCCATGCCTGACTTCAAGGAGCAGACCGATCAGGAGCGAGCAAATTTGATTATCGGCAGCCAGCTCGAGGTGATTTCTCATCAGAATGAGTTTGATATCGTCCATCTCTCATCTCAACGCTATGCCTACAGCATTTCTCGACACCTTTCCGTGCCGACCGTACTGACGCTCCACAACAAGATAGCCGAGAGAGACATGCGACTCATTCGAACGACTCCAGTCCGGGTTGTCGCGTTGACCAAACAGCAGCAGGAGATCACTGGTGCAGATGCGTTCATTCACCCAGGTATTCCGGTATCGAAAATCACCCCCTCCTACGCACCAGGCAAGGGATTGATCACCGTCGGACGCATCACTGAGCAGAAGGGCATCCACCGAGCAATCGCGATTGCTCGAGGAGCGGGGAAAACACTGACTATTATTGGCCGAGTGGGGAATTCGGATGAGCGCCAAGCATACTACGAGAAAGAGGTCCTGCCTTTTATCGACGGCTCACAAATCAAGGCTATCGATAATCTCCCCAATCAAGAGCTCCTTGACTTACTCCGCCACTCGGAGGCCCTCCTTTTTCCGATTGTCCGCCCAGAAACATTCGGACGAGTTTCGGCAGAAGCACTGGCCTGCGGCACGCCCGTTATCGGCAGTCGGGTAGATCCGCTCCCTGAAGTACTCAGCGATCCAGCCGTCTCTTTTCTCTCAGATGATCTGAATGAGCTCATCCAGGCAACCAAACATACGGACCAGCTCAGTCGGCCTGCCTGCCGGCGGTATGCCGAAGAAAAATTCAGCGCGGAGCAGATGGCCCAATCGTACATTGATTTTTACTCATCTGTTATAAAGTCACATCTTCCTCAATAACAATACTGGTCATCCATATTAAAACTATTTACATTTTCATTGTTTTATGATATATTTTTTAGACGTTTAGGGATGCTCTCAAGGCCTGCTTAAGATGATCCTCTCCAAACGCTCCTGGGCGTTTTTTATTTTTCTACTAAAACACCTATGCCCGACTCTAACACTCCCTCAAAATTTGGGTTTTTTCAGGCTGCAAAACGACTCGACCTAACAGTAGCGCCGTATGCCTCCATCAAGGGCGGTACTGAAAAACGCCGTTCCGTCTTCCGCATTTCCAACGGAGAAAAAGAGCTCTTTACCCTCGGGGCAACGATTCTTTCCACTTCTTTTATTGGGATGAAGATCGCGGCCGATAAGGCAAGTACCAATGAAATCCTCCGGCAAGAGAAACTCCCTACAACTGACCAACTCCTTATCTCCGATTCGACTGAACTGGCCGCTTTTTACGAAAAGCATAAGGGGGATATCCTCTTGAAGCCGCTCGCGAGCACGGTCGGAAAAGGCGTTCACGGGATGCTCCCCTCGCTCGAATCAGCGGTCACCGCCTATGAAGCGATCAAAAAAGAATTCACTTACGTATTGGCGGAAAAAAAGATCCGCGGTAAAGAATACCGAATTCTCGTTTTCGAGGGGCACATCATCGCAGTTGCTGAATATATCCCACCGACACTGGTCGGCAATGGCCGCGACACCATACTCACGCTGATCGAATCCCATAACCGTACCCTCACCTCTGAATCCGAGCTCTACCCTATCCCGATCAAACCGGAGCTTATTTCTATCCTCGGGGAGCAGGAACTAACCCTTTCTATGGTGCCGGCACCCGGAATCCGCGTTCCCCTCTACCTCATCGCACCGATTTCCCACGGGGGAGCCGCAATCGATGTTACCGATCAGGTCCATCCAGCGAACCGGAAGGTCTTCCTCGACGCTGCCAAGGCAATTTACCTCAACGTCGCCGGCATTGATGTCATTACCGAAGATATCGGCCGGCCGCTCGTCGAAACTGGCGGAGTCATCATCGAAATCAACGGCGGACCAGACCTTTCCCTCCATCAGAATCCGGTGAACCGCCCTGGATTCGACGCAGCGGAAGAAATCCTCCGCATCTATTTCGGTCTGCCGACAGCATAACGGCAGACGCCTTGAGAAGAGCCCTCTTTCATGGTATACATGAGACAGATTACCATCTTCTTTATGCTTTATTTCAGCCAAAAATCAATATTTTCTCGGCCGAGTTTCCGGCGCAAGCCGGCGATTGAAATTGTGAGTGCTAATCAGGGGCCGAAAAAACGGTTTCCTTGGAAGAAAGCGGCAAAAGTTCTGGCTATTCTTGGTGGTATCGGTTTTCTCGGTATCGTTGGGCTCTTCCTCTATATCGCTAAAGATCTCCCCTCGCCCGGCAATGTCCGAGATCGGTTCGTGGCCGAATCGACAAAAATTTACGACCGCTCTGGTACTCAACTCCTCTACGAAGTCCATGGTGAGGAAAAACGCACCGTCATTCCTCTCTCCGGGATGCCGGACGTGGTGAAATATGCCACTATTTCACTTGAAGACCAAGACTTCTACAACCACTTCGGGATAAAGCTCTCTTCGATTGCGCGGGCCTTATTTAAAGACATCATCACCCTCGAAAAGGCCGAGGGCGGGTCAACTATCACCCAGCAGCTCGTCAAGAATACCCTGCTCACCAACGAGAAGGCTCTCTCGCGGAAGATCAAAGAGGTTATCCTCGCAATCGAGCTCGAAACAAAATATTCTAAGGACGAAATTCTCGAGATGTATCTGAATGAGATTCCGTATGGCTCGAATGCCTACGGCATTGAGGCAGCCGCGCAGACATTCTTCGGAAAATCAGCCCGCGAACTCGGTCTTGACGAAGCTGCCCTCCTTTCGGCCCTGCCCCAAGCGACGACTTTTTATTCTCCCTATGGTTCGCATACGGAAGCCCTTTCTGGCCGCCAAAGTTACGCCCTTCGTCAGATGGCAAGGCTCGGCTATATTACTGATGAACAGGCTGAGGAAGCGATCAATGCCGATACGCTCGGCAAGCTCGCTCCACAGAAAGATATCATTGCTGCACCCCATTTTGTCATGTACATCAAAGACTATCTCCAGGAGAAATATGGTGATCGAGCAGTTGAGGAGGGCGGCTACCGTGTTATAACAACCCTTGATTGGGATAAGCAACAGATTGCAGAAGAGGCTGTTCGGGGCGGAGCTGAAAAGAATATTCGTCAAAAAGCGAAGAATGCCGCTCTGGTGGCTATCGATCCAAAGAGCGGACAAATTCTCTCTATGGTCGGTTCGAAAGACTATTTTGATACCGCTATCGACGGCCAGGTGAACGTGACTATCCGTGACCGGCAGCCAGGATCATCTTTCAAGCCCTATGTTTACCTGACGGCCTTTACCAAGGGTTACACCCCCGAGACACTCATGTATGATGTCGAGACCGAATTCGAGACTGCTGATGAAAAAAAAAGCTACAAGCCTCAGAACTATGATGGGAAATTCCGCGGTCCCCTCTCGATGGCTGAATCACTTGCCCAGTCGCTCAATGTTCCAGCAGTAAAGACACTCTATCTTGCTGGAGTGAAAGATTCGATTGAGACCGCTAAGCGACTCGGTGTCCAGGGACTCAATGACCCGGACCGACTCGGGCTCTCGCTCGTTCTCGGCGGCGGCGAAGTGAAACTGCTCGATCATGTCCACGCCTATGCAACTCTCGCAACTGGAGGAATAAAACAACCCCTTTCTGCCATCCTCCGGATTGAAGATTCTAAAGGTACTATCCTCGAAGAATTCCAGAGCGGACCGGGTGAGCGAGTGATCGAAGAAAAGTATGTAACAATGCTTGAACACATCATGTCGACGAATAGCTATCGCACCCCTGCCTTCGGGGAAAATAGCCCCTTACGCTTTGATGACCGAGACGTCGCAGCGAAGACTGGTACAACAAACGAATTCCGCGATGGGTGGACACTTGGATTTACACCGTCGCTCGCGGTGGGTGTTTGGGCGGGCAACAATGACAATAGTCCCATGGCCGAGGGGGCTGACGGTGTTGTGGTCGCCGCCCCAATCTGGCGTGCCTTTCTTGATAAGACACTTACCAACTATGCAATTGAGCGCTTTCCGAAGTATGAAAAGGAGGATATCAACAAGCCAATGGTTGGTGGAAAACTTGAAGATAAGAAGGATTTGAAGGTTTGTGAGATTCCCGGAGAAGACGATAAATACTGCCTCGCGAACAAATACTGCCCGGAAGGGGAAGTGAAGAAGCGCGACTTTGTCGAACCGCACGATATCCTCCACTATGTGAAGCGCGATGACCCCCGCGGGGATGAACCAGAGAAGCCGGAAAGTGATAGCCAGTATAAGAACTGGGAGAAGGCGGTGAAGGATTGGTACAAGAAACAGAAAGGGACTGTAGCTGAAGAAGCACCTGAAAAGGACTGTAGCGAAGACGATTTTAAGAAGTACCGCCCATCAATCAGTCTCGACCTCCCTGGTTCATCCAACTCCAGCACTCTCTTGCTCAAAACGAACGTAAATGCCCCTTACGGGGTCGCCAAGGTCATTTTCCGAGTAGAAGGTGACATCGTGGGCGAGAGGAGCGAGAAACCTTACACCATTGACTACAGCATCCCTGGAGACCAGAACAATTCTACCCTCGATATCAAAGTAACGGTCGAGGATAAAAACGGGAATACCGCTGAAGCAAGCGGGAGCGTCTCTGTCGCCTATTGACCGTCATAACGGACAAGCCGTATCTCGAGAATCCCCGCTTCACCGAGCTCCCGGTTCATTTGCTCGATAAGCATCTCACGTCGCATCCAGAGCTCGTTCGAGTACAGCGGATTACTCGCTTTAATAGAGAGCACCCCTTCGGAAAAAATAACCGGTGACAGTTCGTTCACTCCCCGATTCCCGTATTCTTCACGGATAATCTTCCGAAAAAGAAAAAACACTGTCTTATCATCGAGTTGGGAAATATGGAAATTACCCTCTCTCTTCCCGATAAAATCTCGCAGCGAGCGCATACTTTCCTTTATTTCCGAATCGGCATCACGATGTAAAGATAGCTTGCCCGTTCAGCATCTGATGATATCCGAACTGGTGTGCTTGATGAATTCATCGAAAGGATGATTTCTTCACCCCGTTGTGCTGAGACTCCTTCGAGGATATATCTCGGGCTGAATACGATCTGAAGCGGTTCCGTTACGGTTCCTGTAAAAGGGATTTTGGCTATCTGTTCTCCGATACCCTGGGATTGGGAAGCAATTTCAAGTCGTCCTTCTTCGGAATTCAGCTGAAAAGTGACTTCGCCGGAACTATAGACCGAGAAGGACGTCGCCATTTTGAGTGCACGTTGAAGATCTTCCTGAGTGACGGTTACATCCATTGTATATTGCTTCGGCAAAATCGCCTGGTATTCAGGAAAACGGCCGTTTATGAGACGAGAAACAATGCGCGTACTGCCTAATTCGAAGAAGACCTGATTTTCTTCGAGCGTTACCTGAACTCCTTCTGTCGGCTGAGACATGACGCGCAATACCTCCTGAAGGGTATAGTTCGGAATAATGACAGACAACTCAGTCATTTCCTCACCTTCCCACTGAGCCGCCCCTTGGGAATGCCACTCGGCTAGACGAAAACTATCTGTCGCGACCAGAAAAACATCCCCTTCTTTAATATTCATCAACACACCTGTCAATTCAGGACGGCTTTCATTAAGCGAGACACAGAAGAGTGTTCGCTGGAGTCCCTGACGGAGTAGTTCCGACTGAATAGTAAAGGTATGACCACCCGACTTTTCCGGGATGATGGGAAAATCCTTACTATCAAGACCATTAATTTTCACCCGGTAATTTCCGCTTTCGAGCACAACCTGCGTTCCTATTTGTTCAATTCCGACAATCTGATCACCAGCCAGATTCTGGATGAAATTTATGAGCAATTTCGCCGGTACGGTTATTTTCCCCTCTGCTTCGATTTTTGCACCAATCGAGGTAATAACCCCGATTTCAAGATTCGTCGCAGAAAGCCGAAGTTGACCCCGCTCTGTTTCAAGCAGGATATTGCTTAGTATCGGCAGAGTACTTTGTTTTCCAACGATACGTTCGAGTGATGAGAGTGCTATCCGAAGATTTTCCTGAGTACATGAGAGTTTCATATTGGTAAGTAATTAAGTAAGGTTATTTATTAAAATTATTGTTATTAGCGTACTGTATATGTGGAAATGACGGTGTTGAGGCTCTAATAAAGGTTTTTATAAAAATAAGTTTGTGGAGTGGATTGTACGGAGTAGGTGTGGAACTGATGGATTATCCATAAAGAAGGTGTTTGTCCACAAACGAGCACGAGGAAATACAGAGTTATACAGGCCTTATACACCTGCTGCCTGGAGTTTTTCCTTAAGCGAGTGGAGTTCTTCCCGGACACGAGTAGTAGACTCTTTAGTTTTGGTGACTTTTTCCACAGCATGGAGAACAGTGGTGTGATCGCGTCCACCGAAAAAATCTCCGATCGTTGAGAAGGGGGTGTCGAGCTCGGTCCGGAGAAGATACATGGCAATCTGGCGAGGGTGGGCGACTTCTTTCTTTCGGCCCTTCTTCACCATCTCCTCAATAGCAATCCCATAAAAATCACTGACTACTTGGACAATATCATCAAGTTTTACTGATTTTTTTGTCTGAATAATCATATCGGAGAGTGCTTTTTGAACAAGTGGGAGGGTAATGGGCACTTTTTGGAATTCGCTATAGGCCAAGACTCGTGAAAGCGCCCCCTCGAGCTCCCGGACATTATTTTTGACATGCTCAGCGATGAATTGGATGGATGGCTGATCGATTGGTATGTTTTTTTCCTGGGCTTTGGTCTGAAGAATAGCGACGCGCGTCTCGAGGCTTGGTTTGCTGATATCAGCGATCATTCCACCTTCGAATCGGGACCGGAGCCGCTCCTCAAGAGTAGGGATGGATTTCGGCGTTCGGTCGCTTGAAATGACAATCTGCTTATTGAGCTGATAGAGGGCGTTGAAAATATGGAAAAATTCATTCTGGGTTTTCTCGCGTCCGGAAAGGAACTGCACGTCATCGATGATGAGGAGATCAATGTGCTCATAGGCTGTTTTGAACTGGTCAACCGTCTGATTCTTGATTGATTCGACGAGTTCGCTTGTAAATCGCTCGGAAGTGATATATTTTACCTTTTTTTCGGGATGTTTCGTATTGATTTCATTTCCGAGAGCTTGGAGGAGATGGGTTTTGCCGAGTCCGACGCCGCCATAGATGAAAAGCGGGTTGTAGAGGTGTCCGAGGTTCTGAGAAATAGCGAAACAGGCGGCTCGAGCGAGCTCATTGTTCTCTGCAACGATGAAGTTCTCGAAGGTGTAGCGTTTATTGAGGTTGCTCGCGAAAAGTTCTCCACTATTAGGATTAGTGACGGGTGTTTCCGAAATCCGTTTCCGAGAGAATCCATTTGGTACTGGGGGTGGGGTAGTTTGATTTTGGCTTGCCGGGCGCGCGACATCCATTGATTTTGTTGGTGCTGTGGCTACTACGGCCTGGCGATTACTGGGAGAGATAGAGCACTTAATATCCTGAATACTCGGATCAAGGCTCTTGAGAGCCTTGATGATGTAGAGGTTGTATTTGTTCTCTAACCACTCTTTTGCAAACCCATTGGGCACACCAATAACAACTCGCCCATCAGACCGAGAGAGAATAGTTGTATTTTTGAACCAGGTAATGAAATTGGCCCGAGAGAGAGAAAGTTCTATCTGTCCCAGGGCCGCCTTCCAGAGCTCTTCATCAGTCATAAGTAAAGACAAGTGAAACTGATTATATCACGCAGACCCCGTTCTATCGATACAAAAACGTGCATAAAATGTGGAAACTCGGTGTATAAAGTGGTTCTGTAAAAGCGTGGGAAAGTTGTAGACTTTAATCTTTCTGGGTTACTGGACTTGTGATGAGGGGTGAAAAGGGTGGCTGTATTGACTTTTTCCCTTGTTTCAAATAAAATTGGACTACACATATTTTTCTGTAACTATGGCAACAAAGCGCACCTATCAGCCGAAAAAGCGCCGTCGAGCCCGTCGGCACGGGTTTCTGAAGCGAATGAGTGAAAAGGGCGGCCAGGCCGTCATTACTCGCCGTCGTCGCCAAGGGAGAAAAAAACTCTCCGTTTAGGCGTATGCTCCCAAAAAACCTCCGCCTGGGAGGGAGAGAGAGCTTCGAATCCATTTTTCGATCAAGGAAGGCTATTTTTGGCTCAGAAATAGCTCTTTTTTTTCGACTTGGTGGCAATCGGCCGGCCCGGGTCGGATTTGCGTTTAAGCAAAAAACCTTTCCTCGGTCGGTTTCACGGCATTTCCTTAAGCGGAAAGGAAGTGCGATAATGAGGGAGTTGCACGCCGAACTCCCATTCGGAGCGGAGGTAATTATTCTTTTCCAGCGTCCGTTCTCTTCGGGGCCGACATATGAGGGGTTAGCTCAGATATTAAGGGGGCTAGTTTTGAGACTTAAAAATGAGAAAAAATAGCTATGACTGAAGTCTTTCACGCGTTCATATATCAGCCACTCTATAACCTCGTGGTATTTTTTTATGCCAACCTGCCGATTCAAGACTTCGGTATTGCAATTATTCTGACCACACTGGTAATCAAGGGAGCCTTCCTCTCCCTGTCCCGCATGCAGATTGAACAACAGAAGCGGATGCAGGAAATACAGCCGAAAATCAAGGAAATTCAGGAACGCTATAAGGGGGATAAGGAAAAGCAGACGAAAGCCACTATGGAGTGCTATAAGGAGAATAAGGTGAACCCCTTTGCCGGCTGCCTCCCCCTCATCGTACAATTGGTTTTTTTCATCACGTTCTACCACGTGATTATGAATATTTCCGAGAAAAAGCTTATTATCAATGCGGCTGACCTCTATGGCTTCGTCGAAAATCCGGGAGAAATCAAGTATATGGCATTCGGGATTCTCGATATGCTGAAGGCAAGTCCGCTTCTCGGTGCCCTTGCAGCAATCGCCCAGTACTTCCAGACAAAAATGATACTGCCCCAAACAGCAGCTACCCCAAAGAAAGACGGCGAAATGCCAGATATGGCTGCTATAATGGGAAAGCAGATGCTCTATCTCGGTCCAGCGCTCGTTTTCTTCTTCAGCTTTCAGTTCCCAGCTGCCCTCTCACTGTATTGGTTCGTATCGACGCTCCTTTCCTGGGCGCAACAGAAGTGGATATTTACAAAACAACCGAAAAACGCCTTGGTAAGCCAGAAGTAAGACTTATGGATGAGCCCTTTCGTCAAACACTCACCGTGACTATTAAGGATCTGATTCAACGGATCGGATTTGATGCAGAGGTGAAGGTGTCCGAAGTAGCATTACCGGATGAAAAAATTGAGTATCATGGCGAAATAACCCTTCATGATGGGCAAAACCTCCTGATTGGTCAGCATGGTGCCAATGTCGGGGCGCTGCTCCATATCGTGAAATTAGCTGTTCGCAAAGAAATGCCCAAGAACGGCGTAATTTCGCTCGACGTAAATCACTATTTTCAAGAAAAAAAGGTCTTTCTTGAACGTGAGGCTCTCGTAGCGGCAAAGGAAGTCGAGGAATCAGGACTCCCGGCCACCCTTCGCCCCATGCTTTCATTCGAACGCAAACTCATCCATCACCTTTTTGCGGCTCATCCGACCGTAACGACCGAAAGTATTGGAAACGGTGAGGAGCGGAAGATACTTATCAAAAAACGCCCAGAAGAAGAGGAATCAGCCCGTTAAGGTTTTTCACATGGCGCTGGCGAGAAAAATAGCCTATAACGTGGTGTTTAACTCGGCGCTCAAGGTGACGTCGACCGTTTTCATTGCGCTTCTCTCTATCCGGCTTATTACCGGCTACCTCGGACAGGAGGGTTTTGGTGAATACGCGACGGTCTTGGCCTTCTTCGCCTTTTTTGGTGCAATCGGTGATCTCGGTCTTGCCAATATTACGGCTCGCGAGATTGCAAAGCCGGATGTGAACGAGGCGGAGTTCTTCGGTAAGGTCGCGGGGCTTCGGGTGATAGCGAGTATTGCGATCATCGTGATTGCCCCCCTTATCATCGGGTTCTTCCACTATGCCCCCCATGTGAAGGGTGGGATCGTGCTCGTTACGGTGGCGCTTCTTTTTGCTCAATTCAGTACGCTTTTGAACGGGATTTTCCAGAAGCGGCTCGCTATGGATCGGGTGGCGATGGTTGAATTTGTTGGGAAAATCATCCAGTTTACGCTGATCTACCTCGCGGTGAAATTTGATCTCGGATTTATTGCGATAGTAAGCGCTGTTCTCTTAACGATGATGTTTAATGCTTCTGTCTCTCTTTGGCTTTCCCGATCCTTTGTTCACTTCAGCTTCTCCTTTGATCGGGCCTTCTGGCGGATATTCATGCATGATGCGTGGCCGCTCGGCCTCACCGCGATCATCACTTTCGCATACTTCAAACTCGATACGATCATTCTTTCTCTCCTCCAACCGGCAGCGGACGTCGGCATCTATAACGTTGCCTATAAAGTGATGGAGAATCTTATTTTCTTCCCGGCGATGCTGGTTGGGCTTATTCTCCCGCTGCTTTCGCGGGCAAAACAGACCGATGAGCGCGAATTCCGGGAAATTGCAGAAAAAACAGCGAAAGTTTTTATTGCTATCGTCCTCCCTATCGTTGTCGGCACCCTTTTCCTCTCGCCAGGTATTATTTCAATCGTGACGGGCTCAGGATTCGATGCCTCGGCTGAAGTTTTGCGCGTCCTCATCTTCTCTCTGGCCGGAATTTTCTTTGGACACTACTTTAATATGCTCATCCTTGTCGGTAACGCTCAAAAGAAGCTCCTCAAGGCGCTTGCACTTATTGCTGTGGTCAACGTTACCCTGAATACTCTCCTGATCAGAGAATTCTCTTACTTTGGCGCAGCGGTCTCCTCGGCCTTTACTGAGATGCTGGTCGTTATCGTCTCGGGCTGGATTGCCTATAAAACGCTTGGTTTTTTCCCAAAACCGGATCGATTACCGAGAATTTTCCTTTCGGCCGGTGCAATGGCAGGTGTTCTTGCTGTATCATCAGCCCTCCCCTTCATCGTAGCGCTCGTACTTGCAGCAGTGTCATACCTTTTGCTGCTCTGGCTGACAAAAGCGGTCACCTCAGCAGAAGTGATGAGCGTCTTTGCTTCAAAAGAAGCTCAGAATGAAACCCCGACGAATCCTCTCCCTATCGCCTAAAGGCCTATGCGCCCGTACCGTGTCGCGGTTATTATCTTGAACTACCATGGGGAGCACGTTTTGCCCGCCTGCCTTGATTCGCTCGTAAAGACGCTTGAACCACGAGATCGCATCCTGGTTGTGGATAACGGCGGGGAAACGGAGATCTTAGAAGAGATGAAGGAGAAATTTCCTAGAATCGAAACGCTTCGCCTACCGAAAAATATCGGTTTTGCAGGGGGGATGAATGCTGGGCTGCGCTACTTTGAAACAGGGAAAAGTTGTGATGCTTACTGGTTGCTCAATAATGATACAATCGTCGCTCCGACGGCCCTCGCCTCACTTAAATTGGCGGCTCAGTCAAATGTAGAAAAGAGCATTCTCTCCCCCCTCATTCTTTCTTCTCCAGGTGGGCCAGTTTGGTTTTCTGGTGGGAAAATCGATTTCTTTCGGATGAAAACAGTGCATTTTCAGAGTTTTCCGGGAAAAAATGCCTTCACTTCCGATTTTCTTACTGGCTGTGCTCTTTTTATTCCAGCATCAATTATCCGGTCACTTGGCCTTCTCGCCGAGCGGTACTTTCTTTATGCTGAAGATGCCGAGTATTCACTTCGCGCGAAGCGCTGCGGTATTGGGCGGTACATTGTTCCTTCGGCCGTGGTTTATCACAGCGAAGAGAGCGAAAAAAGCCCAACCAAGCTGTACTGGCTGGTGCGCTCGAGTGCCGAATTTTTCCTTCGGGAGAGCCGCGGCTTCTGGCACTTCTGGGTACGTGGCTACTACCTCCTCAGAAGGGTGAAAAATCGTCTCCGGCTCATAATTTCAAACAGTCCCTTGGCACGGGAGGTAGAACGGGCGTATACTGACGTTTCTCTCTAAAATATTGGGGAAAAGTCATGGATATCAGCTTTATTTCAGTGAATTTTCGCAGTGCTTCATCGCTCCGACGTTGCCTCACGAGTCTGGAAGGATATCTCGCTCAGACAAGGCTTTCGGCTGAATACATCGTGGTGAATAATGATAGTGCTGAGCATGATCTTGTTGAAGGGTTGAAGCGGGACTTCCCTCGCCTCAAAACGGTCCATTCTTTGGGAAATATTGGTTTTGGCCGAGCGAATATGCTCGGTAGTCAGATAGCGGCAGGCAATCTCCTTTTTTTTATCAATCCAGATACGATTTTTCTGGGGGGTAGTCTCCCCGGCCTTCTCGCCGCCTTCCATTACCGACCCAAGGCAATTTATGGAATGGCGCTGGAAACACCGGGGGGCAGTCGTGAACCGTGGAGTGCTGGGGCGTACCCAGGACTCCCTTCGCTTTTCCGCGCTAATTTTGGACTTTATCCACACCCTTTCCCTTGGGAAGCGAAGGCGGTCCAAGCGGTAGACTGGGTTTCCGGTGCGGCACTGGCCATTCAGAAAGACTTTTTTCACTCCTTAGATGGTTTTGATCCTCACTTTTTTCTCTATTTTGAAGACGTTGATTTAGCCCGGCGAGCAAAGGAGCGTGGTGGTTATGTCGGCGTCTACCCATTTCTCCGCTTTTTACATGCCGGCGGCCAGAGTCATAGATCGATTCCGGCCCAAAAGAAGCATTTTCATAAGAGCCAGCTTCGTTTTTTCATAAAATGGCGTCCCTGGTACGAGTCAGCACTTTTGCTTTTGGCTCAGAAGGTGCTTGGTTACCGATAGCCTATGTCTTTTTTTCTCAGCCTTGCCCTTATCGCGAGTCTTCCGCTTCAATTCGCCCTCCCTTTTCCGGGCGGGTTCGACTTGCCGCTTGCGAGGGGTCTCGCCCTGAGCATTATTATCGTCTTTGCCCTCGAGCGACTCATGAAGCGGGAGTGGACTTTTTCGTCCCCGGTATCCATGGGGCTACTTGCCTCATTCCTGTTTTGGGTAGCCGCCTCTCTTCTCTGGGTGCCCCGATTTGACCTTGCTTTTCCGAAAATAATCTTCATTTTTAATCTTTTTCCATTATTTTTTATCTGGCAGTATCAATTTCGGTCAAAGAAACGGATGAGACAGGGCCTGTGGTCGCTTCTTTGGGGCGCTACAGCTGCCGCGACGCTTGGCCTTACTATTTTTTTCTCCCAGTTTGTTTTCGGGACAAGCGAGACTTTCCACTTCCTTATCGGGAATATCCTCCCCTTCTTTCTAGGGCGAGAGCTTGCTACCATGGTTGCGGAGTACCCAAGCCTTCTCGTCAATATTGGTGGCGAAACCTGGCTGCGTACCACGGCCGTATTTCCCGATCCCCATGTGGCTGCTTTTTTCTTCGGTTTGTCAGGATTTCTTGCGCTTGGTGCTGCTCGCCTCGAATCAACATCAAAATATCTCGCTTTGAGTGTCGCGGCGACGCTTTTCTTGGCAGATATCCTCACTTTTTCCCGGGGTGGATATATGGGTCTCATAGTCGGCGCCGCCATGTATGGTGTAGCGGTGCGAAGACGGCCGTGGCCGGCACTTCAGCGCCACTTGCCGCTGCTCATCGGCGTGCTTTTTATCGCTCTCATTCTGAGCCAGCCGGTACTTTCACGATTTTCTACGAGTTTCACTCTCAAAGATGCGTCCAGCACGGAGCGTATAGCTCTCTGGAAGGGAGCCGTATCAGCAATCGCTGAGAAACCAGTTTTCGGTACAGGAATCGGCAATTATCTGAATTTTTACCATCCGCTTGCTGCGGAAGCGACCCCGTTCTATGCACATAATCTCTTTCTCGATGTCGCTGCCGAACTCGGACTGGTGGGACTTATCCTTTTTTTTGGATGGATTCTTTTCGGCTTGATCCAGTCTGTTGTCTGTTCGAAATCCCACCCCCTTTCCCCGGCGATTCTTGCCGGACTTTCGGCGTATCTGGCTCACTCAGTATTCGAGACCGCTTTGTTTTCTCTGCACATCAGTCTCCTTCTCATATTTATTCTAGCGCTCATTCCGAGCCTGAAGCGGCAGGAATTGGTACAATAGCGGCATGGCAATGCTGACGAAAGAGCAAAAAGAAGAAAAATCGACTTTTCCGAGCCCCACTATCCTTTTTTTGGGTGGTGTTTTCCTCCTTTTTCCACTCGCTCACCTTTCAGTCTTTGGACTCCCGCTCTACCTCGGTGAGCTCCCCCTCATCCTTGCTATATTTATTTTCTTAAAAGAAAGGTCCATAATTGGTTTTTTTCGAGATTTTCGCGAACTTGCCAGAGAAAATCGATGGTTTTTTCTTTCCGCCGGACTTTTCCTTTTTTCGATCGTCCTTTCGGCTTTATTGAATCCACACGAAACGAGTACTTTTGGCCGACTCAAGGGCTTTTATGTCGTTCCGCTCCTCCTTGCTCTCTTCGTATTCATGAGCGTGAGAACTGAGAGTGGGTGGCGTTGGATAATGCAAAACTGGCTTTGGGGCGTAATGGCTGCCGCCCTAGCTGCTCTCATTGCCGGCTTGGAGGGGTTTTTCCTTTACGACGGCCGCCTGGCCGGTCTCTATCAATCTGCTAACTACCTTGCGCTTCTGGTTGCTCCCGGAGTCCTTCTCTCGGTATTCTTCATAGCCACAGCTCGTAGAGAAAGAGAGAGGGCCATTGGACTTCTCGGTTTGCTTCTTTCTCTCGGTGCGCTCATTCTGACGCGTTCGTATGCGGCCTGGCTGGCCGTGTCGCTCGTGGTATTGATATCCGGCGTCCTTATATTCGCGAAAAAGAGGAATTTTCGAAGCTTTTCCCCTATTTTTCTGCTCCCGGTGGTTGTTTTTTCCCTCTTTTTTTCTTTTGAGCAGGGATCGGAAAAATGGCAACAACTTGTTTCCCTTCATGAACGCTCGTCGTTTGCCTCGCGGATTATGATCTGGCGAACCGGGGTGGATATCGCTCGCGAGCACCTTTTTTTCGGCATCGGGACCGCTCGCTTCCAGGCCGTGTATCTGGAATACCAAGAGAGATACACGCCATATCTCGAATGGGCTGTGCCGACACCGCATAATCTCCCCCTCCATTTCCTTCTCGAGGGCGGGATCCTCGCTCTTGTTGGGTGGATTGGCGTCCTTGTTACAGTACTGTTCTCATTTTTAGGCTGGTGGCGAAAGTCAAAGCAAGATAATTCTGCTGTTTCTGAGCCGCTTCTTGGCATTTCCCTCATTCTTTTCTACCTTATCTACGGTCTGGTGGATACACCATATATGAAAAACGACCTCGTCCTGGCCGTCTGGGGTTCGATTGTCTTACTCTTGGCAATTCTCCGGATCAGAGGGTGATACGGTAGAACTTCGCGGTCTTGCGGTCGACGAAATAGAGGTCGGTTTCGCTTGGTGAGAGAAAGATGTCGCTCGCATCATAGCCCTCGGTCATTTCGGCAAGCGGTACTAATCGCTCTTTTTTCCCAGTACGAATGTTCATTTTCCAAAAAGTGTCGCTCGTGTAGAGCGGTTTCGCATAGTAGTCATTCGGAATGACCGCGTCCGCTGGGAATGTGCTTGGAAGAGCGTAGTAAATGGTCTCGCTGTCCTTTGACCAGACTGTTTTTGAGATGAAAGTGGGAGCGAAGAGATTGCGATAACCGGCGCCATCCTCATCGGTCAGCCCGAGAACAACAGCATTACCTCCGGTGGTGTTCGTATTCTGAACCAGGATATGTTGATTGTCTGGAGACCAGATGAAATCCGCCCCTGCTCGGGCGGTGATAACAGTTTGGCGATTTTCCCCGTTCACGGTAATCGTCTCAAGGACGCTTTCCCGAGCGGCGTCAGTTTTTTCCCAAAAGGCGATGAGGCTTGACCGCGGGATAGCAGCGATGAAATGGTCTTCCTGGCCGAGATCGGCGAGCTTTTTCCAGTTCGACCCGTCCGGTGTGGCGATATTCAGCGTCCGTTCCCCGGTCCCGGGATCTGTAAACTGGTAGAGGATGCGGTCGCCGAGGCTGGTCCAGGCAAGACGCGACATATCGTTTCGAAGCGGTATCGTCGTCTGATTACGGAGATCAGCGAGGTGCCAGAGGTTGCCACCATCGACTTTGGCCAGCACGAGGGCCTGGATCCGATTCGGCGACCAGACGACACGGGTCACCTCGCCTGGGATCCGAGGAACTCGGACCTTGATCTCTTTTCCGTCAAGTCCAGCCTCCTTCAGGGCGTTATCGCGTTTGGAGTAGTAGAAGATGCTGTACTCCCCAATGACCGGTTGGAAAACGGCTTCTCCGATAATCTGCTCGAAAGCGACTGATCGTGCCGATGACTCCACCATCTCGGCCTGCTTTTTTTCTTCCGCCTCAGCCTTTTTCTTCGGATCAGCGACCGGATCAAGCGTATTATGCTTGAAGGCAAAGTTATAGACCCCGAGAAAGGCGAGGACCAAGAGAAAGAAGGATCCGGAGAGGATGAAGAGTTTTTTCATTGCCAGGTATTGCTATCAAGAAACGGCACCAGCGGATGCTCTACCACTCAGCATGAATATGGTCAGTGCGAGGGTCGTCACAGTTAATGCCAACATTCTTTTTTTGGACGGCATCCCAGATGTCACAGATAACAAGCCGCGCCTTATTTGTGCCCTGACTTCTGAGATAGGTTTGAATCTTTGGCCAGTCCGACTTTGGAACTGAAACAGCAGGCTTGATGTCGACTGCTCGCCCAGAATAGTGGGAGCTGTTTCCGCTATGGTTGCCACCCGTGAAGCTGGTTATAGTGAACGGATAAAGGCTGGCGACCTCGATGAGCGCACTTAGCATGGTTGCACTCAAAGTTGTTTGCCCAAGGCAGTAACCAGTCGAAGGGCAGTCTTTCTGACAATGGTTTACTGGCACACCATCAGCAGATTGCTGAAGTGATAGGTCGGGTGAAACGGGTGTGGTCGCATCGAGTTTGCAGTCCCCAGCTGAACTAACGGTAACACCGGGTGTTGTCTTGAGTACTCCTGCGAGGGTAGAGGATGTTCCACCGGTATCAGTCGGAGGTGGTGGTGGGGTAATGACTGAGGTGGTTGGCAGTGCCAAGTCAACCAGATTGGGATTGATGAGGTTGAGGAATAGCCAAGCGACGAGAGCGAGGATGAGGCCAAGGAAGGCGTCGAAAATGATCGTTTTCGCCGTGCCGAGGCGTGATGTATTGCCCGCCGAAGTCAGGTACATGAAACCGCCGATGGTGAGCATGAAGACAACTGCGATACCGACCGCCCAAAAAGCGAAGCGGTAGATATCTTCGAGATAGGTATTGAGGCTGCCGACGGTATTGGATGAACCGGGAATCTTCTCGAGGAGACTATATGGTGCGACCATGGGGCCGGTGATTTGGGCACCCGGGAGAGTCTGGCAGCAGATGCGCTGCACACCCGCGGTATCGGTGGTACAGTCGCCAACCTTGACCGCTTTACTGCCACAAGTTTGCGTTTTCTGTACGCAGTTACCTTTGAGTGTATTCGTGCAGTAGAGATCGCTTCCGGGAGCCGCTGCTATTGGTTTGATACCACAGCAGGCCTTGTTTTGAGTAGCTCCATCGCAAACACCCAGAAATTCAACGCTGCCTGGTGGCTTATTCCCGGCATACTGATAGCAGTTAGGATCGTCCTGGCATTGTCCCCCGAGGGCGTTGCAGTCAGCTGGATTGTCCACAGGTGGTACAGGCAAAGCGGCATAAAGACCCTGCGTAGGAGATAAAATTCCTAAGGAGAGCGCGAGCCCAAATGCGATAATGAACAATTTAATTTTCATAGTTTGATTTTTGCTTTTTCATTATACACCGCTTTCTCTCCTGCTGAGAAACCAGGATACGTCCAGTAAATCAAAAGAGTCCCCTCGAAAAGGGACTCTTTGTGTCATCGGGAGTGGACTCGACACCTGTTTCGCGACTTGTCGAATACTAGAACTCCCAGGAACCGTTCATGCTGGTCGATTGAGTGTAGTTCACGACGGTCGTCTCGAAGAAATTGCCCTTGTCGCCGTTCACATCCTGGAGCCGGTCGAGGTGCTTGTAGGGGTTATTGATGGCTTCCGGGTAAAGCGGGTCGATATTGAGCATGGCGAGCCGGCGATTGGCGAGCCACCTGGTGTAGCCGACTGTTGTCTCTCCATTGATACCGGGAATGCGGTCGCCCAGGATATGGGTGGACCATTCGACTTCTTGATCCACTGCTGTTTTCATCATCTCAACAATGAGTTTTTCGTCGTAGAGATCTGGGAATTCGCGTTTGATCTCGCGGATCAAGTTCGAAAAGATCGTGACGTGGGTCAGTTCGTCTCGGCGGATATAGGCGATCATCCGGCCGGTGGCGAGCATTTTCATCCGGTCGACCAGTGTGTCGAAGAAGGCGAAACCATTGTAGAAGTAGATTGATTCGAGGAGAAAGTTGGCGACAATGCCGCGGAAGAAATTGCGGTCAGTCGGTGCATCAACGAAATCCTGATAGATCTGTCCGATGTACTTGTTGCGCTCAAGGAGGACCTTATCGGTACGCCAGAAGTAGTAGATTTCGTCGCGCTCCTTCGAATCGACGACTGACTCGAGGATAGTTGCGTAAGACTGGGAGTGGATTGCTTCTTGGTAGGCCTGGATCGAGAGGATGAGGTTCACCTCCGGGCTCGTCACATAGTCCGAGAAGTGCGGGAGGTTCACTGTTTGCAGGGAATCAAGAAAGGTGAGGAAAGAGATGATGCCCTTATAGGCGCGTTGCTCTTCAGGGGAGAGTTCGCCATGGAACATACGCGCATCATCTTTGAGGCCGGAGACCTTCTCTGGGACCCAGAAGTTCCCGACCATGACCTGGTAGAGTGACTTGGCCCAAGGATATTTGACCACATTAAGGTTGAAGAGGCCGGTTGTGGCACCTTTGATGATAGTGCGGTGTTCGACGGTATCGTCTCCTTCAGGGTTGAAGAGGCGGTTGCTCTGCATTTCAGCGGTCATAGACATGGTGAATTTAGTAGTTTCCAGCTCTCTGCGGTTATACTAGCCGCTGCAAGAGACACAACCATCCTTTACTTCGCCAGAGAGACTCCGGACATAGTAAACGGTCTTGATTTCTTTCTCCCAGGCCTGGATGTAATAGCCATAGAGCTGGGCTGGTGAGACCTTGGCTGGATCAATCATCCATTCGAAGCTGATTGACTGATCAACCCATTTGTAGACGACAGCGATGAGGCTGATGACATCGGCCATATCCATGTGGGTGTACTCTTTGTAGAACCAGAAGTTGTCCTTGGAGAGCTTCGGGGCGACACGGATAGTCGGGGCCGAGAGGTTCGTCTCGACGAAGTAGCGCTTGTAGATCGGGAGGAGGGCGGCGGTAGTACCGACGACACCAGCGGTCGAAGTGTTCGGTGCTGGAGCGGTGTGATAGGCAAAACGGACGCCGTGAGTCTTCATATCAGTGAAAAGGGTACGCCAGTCACTCGCGAACGGCGTATTCTTCTCATACCAGGCGAGAGTACGGCCGAGGAGAATTCCTTTGGAGTATTCACTCCCTGGGTAGAGCTCGTAGGTACCGCGTTCCTTGGCGAGGTCGATTGAAGCGCGATAGGTGTGATAGGCGTAGCGTTCGAAGAGTCGGTCGGTTTCCTGCCGCGCCTCTTCGGTGTCGTAGGCGATTTTTCGGGTGGCGAGGTATTCGGCGAGACCGAGGTAGCCGACGCCGACGGACCGATAGCGTTCTGAGGTCCGCTTGGCTTCCTGGATTGGGTAGTAGTTGAGCGTAATGACATTGTCGAGGACGCGCATGAGGACAGGGAAGACATCGGCGATCACCTTCGGTTCATGGACGGTGGCGACATTGATTGATGCGAGATTGCAGACAACCAGATCACCCGGTTCGTAGCGAAGGACGATTTCTCCATTCTCAATTGATTCCTTGATGAATTTCGATGCTGAAGTGTTCTGGCAGATTTCGGTGCAGAGCTGGGTTGAGTAGATATTGCCGGCATGCTTGTTCGGATTGAGGCGGTTCACGGTATCACGGAAGAAAACATATGGCATGCCGGTCTCGACAGTGGTCTTCAGGAATTTCTTGAAGAGTTCCTTTGAGTTGACGGTCTTTCGCATCTCGAGCCGCTCGTCCTTCTCGAGTATTTCATAAAACGCTTCGAATTCTTCCCCGAAGTGGTCCTGGAGCGCCTTCCCGTAGAGATTTTTTACTTCGTTCGGATCAAAGAGTGTCCAATCCTTCCCCTCCTGGAGGCGTTTCATGAACAGGTCGGGAATCGAGACGGCTGGAAAGATATCAAAGGCCTTGGAACGGATGTCGCCGGTCTCCGTCTGGAGGTCGAGGAAATCATAGATGTCGAGGTGCCACATGTCGAGTGTCACCGAGATGGCACCGAGCCGGCTACCGAGCTGGTTGACGGCGACCGCTGTGTCATTAATCACCTTGATCCATGGGTTCACACCGCCGCTCATCCCCTTCACCCCGCGGATCGCTCCACCGCGAGCGCGGACATTGCCGAGGTAGACGCCGACACCGCCGCCGAACTTTGAGATCTGCGCCATATTCTCGACGGCATGGTAGATGCCGCGGAGATCGTCATCGACGTTGATTTTGAAGCAGCTGGAGAGTTGATGATAGTTCGTCCGAGCATTGAGAAGTGTTGGGGTCGGGAGCGAAATGCGCTGCTTTGAGCAATGTTCATAGATTTTGATTGCGAGCGCGACGCGATTCTCCTTCTTCTCCGGTATCGCGAGAAAGAGCGCGACCGACATGTACATTTCCTGCGGCAGCTCGCGGACGACTTTGTTCGGGTTCAAGAGATAACGCTTGATGAAGGAGACGATGGTTGTGTACTCGTAGCTCTCATCTGTCTCCTTGGAAAGATGTCGGCCGACCTCAACGATATCCGCTTCGGAATAGTACTGGTAAAAGTCCTTATAGTAGAGGCCTTTCTCGATATAATCGTCGAAGTGTGCTTTGTATGCTTCGGGCGAATAGATATCCTTCTGATTGATGCCGCGATTCTTGATCGCTTTCTTGTAGAGCCCGCCGAGGAGGATGCGGGCGGCGATATTCTGCCACGCGATATTCTCGACGGTTACCAGGTCGATGCAAGTCTTGACGAGGAGCGCCTCAATATCAGAAGTTTTGATATCGTCGACGAGATTCTTCTTGAACGAGTCCATGAGGTCTTCGAAGCGGCACTCTTCCTCGAAACCTTTGGAGGCTCGGTCAAAAACGGCGCGCAGCTTATTCACATCAAACCGCTCCTTTGTGCCGTCCGCCTTGGTAACCTTGAGCGTCCGTTCTTCAAATTCACGAACGAGGCGCTCGTGCCGTTCGGCTCGCTCTCGCCGCCGCTCTTCGCGGTAGATGATATAACTTTTCGCCAGTTCGAAAAAATTTGCCTTGACGAGCTCCCGCTCGACGATGTCTTGGATATCTTCAACCGTGGGAACACGGTTGACAAAGATTTCACCATAGATGTTATCGAGGTCTTTCACGACCTCGTCGGTAACAGTTGGGATGAAGGATTTATCGGTCATTCCGATAGAATCGCAGGCAAGCTCGATTGCTCGCTCGATGCGGGCGCGCTCGAACGGGATTATTTCTCCATCGCGGCGGCGGATTTTCTCGACGGTCATAGCTTTTGTGTTCCGGAAGTTGGAGTTAGTGGTGTTAGGCGGTGAAGCGCTTTTCAACGGTCGTCCAATCGATTGCCCTCATGAAGCTCGCGATGTAATCCGCCCGTTTCAATCCGTAGTCGAGGACGAACGCGTGCTCGAAGACGTCCATGACAAGAAGCGGCTTTGTGCCGATGAGGTGTCCTCCGTCGTGCTCGCTCACCCAGACGTTGTAGAGCTTGCCGGACTCGCTATCTTCAGCGAGAACGACCCAGCCGATGCCGCGCATCGAGCCAGTGCCGACGAAATTCTTTTCCCAATTCTCGACGCTGCCATAACCGAGAACAAGCTTCTCTTTGAGCGCGCCGTTGGAGAGCATAGTTGACTCCTTCGTCATATTGCCGAAGTAGAGCTCATGCATGCGCATCCCGTTCCATTCCCAACCGAACCGCCGTTTCAACTCGGCGAACTCAGGCGTCGAGAACTCACCTTTTTCAGCAAGCGCTTTCAGCTTATCGGAAAGAGCGTTCGTGTTCTTTACGTAGCCTTCGTAGAGGGTGAAGTGGTTGGTGAGGAGTGCCTCCGAAAAACCGGCCAGTCCGAGAAGATGCGAGTAGTTTTTTGCACCGTACGGCATAGGTGTTTGTTTTAGATTTTCCCGACGAGATCGATACCGGGCTTCAGCGTTTTGCTGCCCTTCTTCCAGTTGGCCGGACAGACTTCGCCGTGGTGCTCACGGACGAAGATTGCTGCCTCGAGCTTCCGGAGGAGTTCATCGGCGCTTCGGCCGACATTGTTGGCATGAACCTCATACGCCTGGAGGATGCCGTCTGGATCGATGATGAAGGAACCGCGGAGTGCCAAACCCTTATCGTCACCTTCATGGATGAGTACACCGAACGCATCAGAAATCTCACCGGACGGATCAGCAATCATCGGATACTCGAGCGTCTTGATGGCGGGTGAATGATCATGCCAGGCCTTGTGCGTGAATTTGGTGTCGGTTGAAACGGAGAGCACTTCAGCGCCCATCTCTTGAAACTTCGCGTAATTCTTCTGCATCTCCTCGAGCTCGGTCGGGCAGACGAAGGTGAAGTCGGCCGGGTAGAAGAACACGACAACCCACTTTCCACGATAGTCAGAAAAGTGCGACTTATGAAACGATTCTTTGTGGTAATAATCGAACTCGAGATTTGGCACAGTCTCGCCGATGACCGGAAAGAATGCCGGTGCCTTTGTCACTTCTTCCTGTTCGCAGCATCCGCCCCCGCAGCACCCTTCTTGTTGGTACATAGTGTTGGTAAAAATGGGTAAAAAATTGTGTTTGGCGACCTCGAAATTGAGTGACGCTTCACTATGATAGAGAGCTCAAAAATACGTGTCAACTGAATGCGGAAATAAGCAGTAAACAGGGTCAGTGAACGATAAAAAATAGGCTCATATACTACCTATAGTATTTATAGTGAATCCTTAACCACAATGTGCATTGACAGGATAAGGCGGAGATGACATGCTGAGACTTCCTTTTGCAGTATAACTCGTGGACAAGCCAGAGGACGGATTCGAAAGGAGCGAGTAAGCTACAGAAAGAGACAACGAAAGCATGTTTTTGTATACGTTTTGTGTTTTTCGTGAGTTGCTCCAGCACAAAGCGTATTCCAACTGATAATCACCTATGTCGTCACAAAAAAGTACTACTTTCTGGGTCAAAGAAAAGCATAACGGGCTCCGGCTTGATCAGTTTCTCGTGGAGACGGTCGCCAGTCTGACGCGCCCGGAAAGTCAGTCATTGATTCAGGCGGGTAAAGTGACGATTGAAACGGAGAAGACAATTCGTCCGGGTATGCGAGTAAAGCCCGGCATGGCCATCCGGCTCTCGACGGAGATGCCACTTATAGCTAAAGCGACGGAGAGAAGGACTGCCTCGAAGTCGGTTGCTCCAAAGGTGGTCGCTGATACGGCCGCTTTCCTTATCATCAATAAACCAGCTGGGATAGCGATGCATCCAGTCGGCCGATCGCGCTATCCGACGGTAACCGAGTGGATATCCACGACTTATCCACAGATTTTGGGGATAGGCGAGGACGAGAGTCGACCCGGTATGGTACATCGGCTCGACAAAGACACTTCGGGACTGGTGATTATCGCCAAGACAAATCGGGCATTCAAGGCTTTGAAGAAGCTTTTTCAGGAAAGAATGATAGAAAAGACCTATCAGACGCTCGTCTACGGTAATCTTTCTGAGGCGACCGGAACGGTCAATTTTCCGATTGGACGGGTTAAGGGCGGGGAAAAGCGTGCTGTCCCGGTCGGAAAACGTCAGTTTGCCGGAGAGCTCCGGGAAGCGAGTACGGAATACCGCTTAGACACACGTTATACAGGGTATGATTTCCTCTCTGTTAAGCCAAAAACAGGACGAACTCATCAAATCAGGGTTCACTTATCCGCTCTTGGCCACCCAGTCGTCGGTGACAAGCTCTATCGCTTCAAAGAACACCGCCAAAGTCCGCTCAAACCCCCTTTTCAACTCCTCCATGCCGCCGTTCTCCGCTTCTCATTTTCTGGCAAGAGCTACCGCTATGAAGCACCGCTGCCCGACTACTTTCGCGATACCCTAAAAATGCTTGACGCGGAAGCGGGAAGGGGCTATGATTGGAGCGCTTGAGTAAGCCTTTGCCGTGCTTGATTGAAGGCTTATTTTTTATTACTATATCTCTACCGGAAAGCCTTTTCCGGAGCCACGAATCCTATGAACCAGAAGATTGTCGAATTCAACAAAAATCTCCGCGCGGCTCGTACCGACTTGCCCGAACTCCAGGCTGGAGACGTGGTGAAAGTGCGCCGCAAAATCAAGGAAGGCGAGAAGACTCGGATCCAGATGTTCCAGGGCATGGTTATCGCCATCAAGGGCGGCCAAAGCTCGAGCCCAACTGTGACGATTCGCAAGGTTTCCTCGGGTATTGGCGTGGAACTTGTTCTTCCCCTCCTTTCTTCTCAGGTGGAATCCATTGAGCTCATGAAGCGGACCAAAGCCCGGCGTGGTAAACTGTACTTTGTCCGGACCAAGAGCGCTCGTGTCATCGGCAAGAAGCTGAAGGAAGTGCCGTTCGAAATCGGGAAGGCTGGTAAGGATGTGAAAGACGTTGTGAAAGAAGTGAAGGCTGCTGCGAAAGCCGTTGCTGAAGATCTCAGCCCGGAAGAAGCGAAGTCGGAATAATTTTTCCGAGCCATGCCCAGGTGGCGGAATTGGTATACGCGCTAGCTTGAGGTGCTAGTTCCCGCAAGGGATTGGAGGTTCGAGTCCTCTCTTGGGCACAAAGGAAGAAGCTGGTACTTGATCTACCAGCTTTCTTTTTTGGCAAAGCCTCGGTACGATTGATGGGTGCGGTCGGGGCAGTTAGCTCAGTTGGTTAGAGCACCTCGTTTACACCGAGGGGGTCAGAGGTTCGAGTCCTCTACTGCCCACAGTGAATGTTATTCACTACAGAACAGGCCAACTGCTTGGCCTAAGGAGAACGAGTATACCGCAGTGATTGAGAGCTTCAGACGGTTGCTTTTTTCGGTGGTTCCAGGATAATAGGATATGTTTCGCCGGAGTAGCTCAGTGGTAGAGCGAAGGACTGAAAATCCTTGCGTCGGCAGTTCAATTCTGCCCTCCGGCACAGGGTTTCCCCCCTACTGCCCCTCGGGACTGTAGCTCAGCGGTTAGAGCAGGCGGCTCATAACCGCTTGGTCGATGGTTCGAATCCATCCAGTCCCACAGGTTGTCGATTTCGGGGTTTTGTGCGAAAGTAGTTCTCGTGAGGAAAATCAGCGGGTATCGTATAGCGGCTATTATGTGACCTTGCCAAGGTCAAGATACGGGTTCGACTCCCGTTACCCGCTCAGAGTCGCAGAAACAGCCTTATATTGGGCTGTTTTTGTTTTATCTAAAACAAAAC
>JBPOIB010000002.1:0-11240 GCA_052034935.1 Candidatus Moraniibacteriota bacterium | reverse complement strand
TCGGCACGCAGTGATCCGGAAAAAGATCCGCGTCATGCGGACGATGGCCGGGGAGCATGCTCGAGATCCGGAGCTGGCCGAACTTGCCTACGTTCTCCTCACGCTGAACAAGCTGCTCGGCATCGATCCGGGCCGGACCACACTCCTCGCTGATCAGAAAAGCTCTGCCACGTACGGTCACTATTTTCATGAAGCCGTGACGATGGAACTCGCTCTAGCTGCTTCGGCACCGGCGATGAGCGATTCGAAAACCGAACGCCAGCGCGCCTAGCGCATCTTCCACCGAGCCGTGGATCCTCGCCCCCGACATGCCGAACCAGGCAGGCCGGGGGTTTTCATTATTTTTTGAGACAACCATGCACACTGCGACAGTGGGGTATACTGAAAGAGAAATAAATATCTTATGACAGAACAAGCGAAAAAAATCATTGTCGGGTTTATAGTCGTGAGCGTGCTGGTCGCTACTTTGTTCGCCATCCCTCGGCTTCCTCGGCCTAGTCTGTCAACAAAGAATGAACCATCAGTTGTAACACCGGTCCCAGGAGAAGACGGGGTGATGTGTACGATGGAAGTGAAGCTTTGTCCTGATGGTTCGGCGGTGGGAAGGAGCGGGCCAAACTGCGAGTTCGCTCCGTGCGTGGGAGGGGATACGGCTCCATCAGCGGAGGGTTTTGAACGCTGCGTCCAAGCCGGCAATCCAGTGATGGAGAGCTATCCGCGCCGCTGCCACATGGAAGGGGTGACGTACACTGAAAAAGTCAGCCCATCAGCGCCTGAGCCCTACTAAAAGGTGTGTCTATGAAAAAAATCTTGCGTACGATTTTCCAATGGAAATACCGCTATCTGATCAAGCCGGTACTGTTTCTTTTTCCGGCTGATCATGTTCATGAGCTCTTCCTTTCCTTCGGCCGTCGTCTCGGTCGTTCCATTTTTTTCCGTCGTTTGCTCGCCTGGTTGTGGCGTTTCGATGATCCGTCGCTCGAGCAGACGCTGGGTGGACTCCATTTTCGGAATCCGGTCGGGCTTTCGGCCGGCTTCGATTATCGGGCCGATCTGGCGGAACTGACACCGGCAATCGGTTTCGGCTTCGCTTCGATCGGGACTCTCACCCTCGGCGCCTATGCTGGGAATCCGCGGCCGATGCTGGGTCGGTTGCCAAAGTCGCGGGCGCTCCTCGTGAACAAGGGTTTTAAAAACGAAGGAGTGGCGACTGTTCTCGGTCGTTTCCAGGCGTTTCCGCCATTGGGCGGCATCCGGGGCGTGAGCATCGGTGCGACCAATCACGCGTATCCGGACTTCGCTGCGATGATCGAGGAGGTAGTCGTTGCCTTCCGTCACGCCGAGACCGTGCCACATTTCGATTATTACGAGCTCAACGTGAGCTGCCCCAATCTGCTCAATGTGAAGAATCTCGAACGGACGCTCGCCTCACCGGCCGGACTCGAAGAGATGCTTCAGGCGCTTGCGCCGCTCGAACTGAAACGACTGGTCTTCATCAAGCTGCCGCTCGAACGAACCGAGACTGAGCTCGGTGAGCTCATCGATACGGCTCGCCCGTTTGCGTTTGTGACTGGTCTCATCTGCGCTAATCTCGCCAAAGACCGGAGCAATCCGGCGTTTGATTACGAAGAAATCCGCAGCGCAGCGCAGGGGAATTTCAGCGGTAAACCGACGGAGCGAAAATCAAACAACCTCCTCGAGACGGCTTATCTCCTCGCGGGTGAGCGCTTCATTTTGATCGGGGTCGGCGGTGTGTTTACGGCGGAAGATGCCTATCGGAAGATCCTTGCGGGTGCGTCGCTCGTTCAGCTCATCACCGGCATGATCTATGAGGGCCCCCAGGCGATTGGTGCGATCAATGCCGGCCTCGCCAAGCGACTGAAGCGTGATGGTTACCGGAATATCGCCGAAGCCGTCGGTCGCGGCGTCCGCCGGACGAATCCTGGAAGCATATGAGTCTTATTCAAACAGCTGCGCTTTTTCTCTATGCGGCGATCAATCTCTTCGCCTTCGTACTCATGTGGTGGGACAAGTCACGCTCCCGTGAAGGTGGGGCTGAGCGCACACCGGAAGGGGTGTTGTTTTTCCTGGCGATTTTTTTCGGCGGTCTTGGTATCTTTTTCGGGATGTTTGCCTTCCGGCACAAGACGCGGATCTGGTATTTCCTCATTGGTATTCCGTTTGTGGCGTTGCAGAATGCGGTATTCGTTCGTGCCGCTTTGGAGTGGCTCGAACCATGGACGTAAAAATGCGCTGGCAATACAGTCTTCACTTGACGAGCGGAGAAAAAAATCATTGTCTTTTTACAAAGATGCCTTTACAATGGAGGGGTAGACAAAAAAATAGATATTAATAATTGTTCCAGCAATATGGGAAAGAAGATTGTGCTCAGCGTGGTTGTGTTTTTTCTGTTGGTGCTCGCGATGGTGATCGTGAAGTCGAAGGCCGTGTATCGCAATCAATTCTTCCAAGAGAAGGCGATGATGATGGAGGAGATGAAGAAGAACGGCATGGCAATGATGCCAGCCAATAATAATATGATGGCCGCTCCGAAGCTTTTTGGTACGACCTGGGTCTGGACTAGTACTGTCGGAGAAGATGAGGAAATGACGAAGCCGAAGCAGGCAGGTGCCTTTAAAGTCATGTTCGGTGCCGATGGGAATGTTTCAGCTATGACGGACTGCAACAGCTTCTCGGGGAGTTATGCGCTTATGGGCGACAAGCTCATGTTCGGTGAAATGATGGGAACCAAGAAGTTCTGTGAGGGATCTCAAGAAGAAGATTTCACCAAGGCGGTTCTTGGATCGGAATCATACAAGCTGGAAAATGGAACGCTCGTCCTCATGATGAAGGGCGATGCGGGTATGGTCTACTTCAGCCCGATGGCCGAAGTAGTCGAGCCGACCATGTAATCATCATCCGTGCAGCTTAGAAAAAATCCCGCTCTCAGAGCGGGATTTTATTTTTCAATGCCTTCCTGGATTCTGAATGAAAAAAAAATCATCTGCGGCCCAGATAATGAGGAGCGTTCCGATCTTCTTCGTCCTGAGCGCGGTCAATGGCGGCTAGTCTGTCCAATTCGGCACTTGGATCCTGAATTCCTCGCCGCATTTCTTCTTCGGAGAGACTGCGGGCAATTGGGTCTTTGTCGACCCATTTCTTGTAACCTAAGACGAGCTGTGGCTTTTTGAGGTCTGGAAGACGAGCGACGAGCTCAGAATGGCTCGCCGTCTCGACGTCGATTTCTTTGGCAACAGGAGCCTCCTTTGAGAGAGAGACGTCTGTTCTACGGTCCGGAATCGGGAGTTCGGCTTCGTCGAAAAGAAGTGGCTGGGTGGTGGGCATTTTCGGTAGCTCCAAAGGATTCGGCATAGTCTAGACGTTACGATTACGCCTCTATTATACACCGCCCTTTCCGGGGGTGGTAAAATACCTTTTGCTATGCGCTATTTTGTGACCGTTAAAACCCGGGCTCGAGAGGATCGGATCGAGGCGATTGATCCGGTTCATTTCACCGTGTCTGTGAAAGCCTCGCCGATCGAGGGGAAGGCTAATGATGCTGTTCGTCGGCTTTTGGCCCGGGCGCTTGGCGTACCGCGTCCAAGTCTGCGACTGATTGCTGGCGAGACAAGAAAGAATAAGGTCTTTGCTTATGGCGAAAAGTAAATTGACAGCCCGGCTGATCAGTTTGGATGGGACTGATTATCCTTATAAACTCCGGCGGAGCCTTCGTTCGAGTCGCTTACGTCTCGTCATTTCAGCCGATGGCGCCCTGTCCGTCTCGGCGCCTTTTTTCGTGACGATTGGATTTATCGAACGTTTCCTCCGCGATCGTGCCGATTGGATCGAAGCAAAACTCCGGCTCTTCGAGTCGCGACCGAAACGGCTCATGCAGCGTGGCGGGAGGCGTGAGTACCTGAAGTATAAGGAAACGGCCCGCTCGCTTGCGATCTTGCGGCTAGAATATTGGAACCAGTTCTATCGATTTTCCTACGGCCGGATCAGCATCCGAAACCAGAAAACCCGCTGGGGAAGCTGTTCTAAGCGGAGCAATCTCTCGTTCAATTACCGGATCGCGCTCCTGCCGCCGGAGCTCGCCGACTACGTGATCCTTCACGAGCTCTGTCACCTGAAGGCCTTTGATCACTCGGACCGCTTCTGGAAGCTTATGGCGCAGGCGATGCCGGATTATGCCAAGCGGCGGAGCCAGATCCGGAATATCATCTAGCTTATTCGAGCAGGTCTTCGGTCACGCGCACTTCGCAGCTTTTGCGGAGATTAGCATCGGTGATATCCGAACATGCGCCCAGATCCTTATTCTTGATAGCCGCGTTTTTACGTTCAACTGATTCTTGGTAAGGGGCAGCTGAAGCCGTATCGTTGTTTTCGGCCGTGAGTCCGCAGACATTTCGGCAGTAGCGCTCCTTATCTTTTTCTGACAAGAACAGTGCGCATTCATTCTCGCAGTCGACTGGAAGAATCTCGAGGAAAACACCTTCAGCCTCTGTTTCGGCGGCTGGGGGGAAGGATTCCGAGCGGGAAACAGGGTCTTCCAGCGATGCCTCGCTATCGGTCCATGCAGACGAATCGAGCGTGACTGTTTTTTCGCCTGAGAGCAAGAAGATGATTGCTCCGCCGAGAGAGATAATGACGAGAACGATGAGAAGGAATCGGAAACGGTTCATACGGTAGCGAGTACAAGACGGCTAGTATGCTCGAATAAGATCGACTCCGGGGTAGTAGTGTTCGAGAATGGCGTCCCATACGCCGCCGGAATTCTTCGCCTTCCGGACGGCGCCATTCGCGGAGAGACCAACCATGTGATTGCCTTTCGAGGCGAGGGTGCAGGTGGATTCGGTCGTATGCTTTCCATCCTCATCTGAAACAGCAGAAAGCCAGGGGTAGAGCTCGGACTTCTTCCTTATCTCCGTCTTGCAGACCCGGCCCCAATGACCGTCTTCGAAGCGGCGGGTCTTTCCATCGGTCCAGGAACTGTACGGAGTGAGCGCGACTTCGCGGTCGTACATGACGAGCGTACCGCGGGTCGCATCGGCGGCTTTCGGGATATCACCATGGGTTGCTTCCCAGTCGTAGCCGTAGTAAATCTGATTGCCGGACGTGGCATCGACTTTGAATCCTTGGTCGGCATACTTCGTGCTCCATTTCAGCTTCCAATAGCCATAGGTGCGGAAAATGGTCGTCATAACCTTGTCATACTCATCCGGACCGGTCCCGGTGATCTCGCCCATGCCGTAGACATAGTGCTCGAGCGGCAGGGTATTGATGACCCAGATACGGTCACCATCGGTTTCGGGCGAATCGTAGAATCGCAGCTTGATATCGCCCCGGTAGCGGTCGAATGACGAGTTCGGCCGGCTGACATCGAAGATAGCGCTTACATCGTCAGCCTCGAAGCGGACCTCTTTCGATGTTTCGGTGTACGTTGTGTCGGTGTCGGGATCGTAGACGCGGAATCGCTTGTCCCCGAGATATTTCGCCCGGATGCTTTTCCCGGCGGGGATGCTGGCTACCTTCGTACCATCGCGGTGCACGAGAGTGAACGGCTTGTCAGCTTTGATCTTGAAAGCCGAATCTTTCAGATCCTTCGGAACATAGTTGAAAATGCCGACGGTGATCTCAGGACCGAGGGCATCGGCTTCGAGGGTGGCATCACCCTGGTCGGCCACCTTGCCCTCTTTGAGAAGGACGAGGTAGCGTTCATAGCCGGCTCTGTATTCGGTGCCGCCGTAGACTTCGTATCCGGCATACTCATCGCGATTGAAGCGTTCCAGGTACCCGTAGTTTGCGAACGGTTTCAGTCTGAAGTATTCGCTCTTTTCAGCCTGGTATGAGGAGAATTCCTGAACAACACCGGTAAGCTGTGGGTACCGGCGTGGCTTCTTGATGTATTTCTTGTAGTTTTTGGTCAGAGTCTTCAGGTATTTCTTCTCGGTCTTGCGATTCTCGAAGTATCCTTTACGCCAGGCGATTTTGGCGTAGTGCTGGTATTTCTGATAGAGCGCACGGTTTTCATATTTTTGATAGAGTAGATATTTTTTGTAGAGCTCATAGTCAGCCGCATAAGTCTCCGTTTCCTTCTCGGCCGGAGCGACTCTCTCTTCGACGACCGGTGTTTCTATCGGTACCTCTGGTGTCGGTGTCGGATCAGCTGGTTCGGCGATGGGTGGTACGGGGTCAGTCACGGGTAGTGCGACTGGCTCAACTGTCGGCACAATCTCTGGTTCCGTAGGCGTTTCTATCGGTAGGGGAAGCGTCGCCGGTTCGGCCGCCGGCAGAACTGGTGGAATAACTGGCTCAGTCGTTGGTCCCGTCGGAGCGGTTTCCGGTGACGATCCAGCTGGCGGAGTGGGCAACGTGTCTTCAGCGAAAGCGCTTGGGAGACGAACTCCAGTCAAAACAGAAAGAGTGGCTATGAAAAACAGGGCACGGAGGATGCGGGGAGCAATAATCATAGTTTTTATTTTCAGCCTCAGTATAGCAAATTTCTCCCATGTCGGGAGGAAGGAGCCCTGGTATACTAGCTCATGGATAGTTCAAAATCCCCCTCTATTTTCATAACGATGTACCACCTCTATATCCTCCGCTGCGCCGACGACACGCTCTATACCGGGATTACAACCGATCTCGAACGGCGGCTGGTTGAACATAACGGTCGACTGAGCGGGGCAAAGTATACCCGGCCGCGACGGCCGGTCGTGCTTGTTTATTCCCAGCGTTTCCGTTCCCGATCGGCAGCAGCGAGGGAGGAGGCTCGCATCAAGCAGTTGACGCGGGTCGAAAAGCTTGCACTTATCACTGAACCTTCCTGATTTTCTATGGCAAGTTTCCGCTCTCATATCTCGCTTGGTATCGCCTCCGGCATTCTCGGTGCCAGCGCGCTCGTCTCGATTGCCTTTCTCGATGCCCCGAGCTTCCTCATGACCGTTTTTGTTGCGGCTGTCCTCGGCTCGGTCTTGCCGGATATGGATAGCGATTCGGGTATTCCGTTTCATGTCTCGTTTGGTTCTTTCGCAGTTGTTGCGGCTGTGTTGCTTGGATTATCGGCTTATGAAGAAACGCCCACAGAGTATCTTCGCATCGTCCTTTTTGCTACTCTCGGCTTCGGCTTCGTCTATCCCTTCCTGGGTACACTCTTCAAGCGCTTCACTCGGCATCGCGGGATGGCTCATTCTCTCCCAGCAGCGTTCTTGGCTGGGCTCTGCGCCTTCTTCTTCGCGGCGCATCTCTCCTATTCTGATGGCGAAGCCTTTGTTCTCGGTATCGCAATGCTTTTTGGCTATCTTGGCCATCTGGTGCTTGATGAACTCTACGCGGCGGTGAACTTCCACGGCACGCCCTTCATTCCGAACAAGTCGCTCGGGAGCGCTTTGAAGCTCGTCTCGGACGATACCTCGATCGATGTTTTTCTCTACGGGGCCATTCTTTTCCTGCTTGCCGGAAACACTGGTCGATTTGCCAACCTCGCCGAATCGCTCTGGAACCGGCTCTGAGTCGCGCATGGTAGGATGAGGAGGATACAAGCCATATTTCCGCACATATATACCATATGATCGAATTGAAAGGGGTTTCAAAAAGTTTTCTCTCGAATGGCGAACAGATCAGCATCCTCGAACGGGTTGATCTCGATCTGAAGAAGGGCGAAAAGGTCGCGATTGTCGGTCCTTCTGGATCGGGCAAGACAACACTGCTTTCCCTTATAGCCGGGCTTGATATCCCGGACGAAGGGACGGTGACCGTGGCAGAGACGGCCTTGTCTTCGCTCGACGAGCCGGCGATGGCGCGGTTTCGCAATGCTACGATTGGTATCGTCTTCCAGTCCTTCGAGCTCGTCGCTCCGTTCACGGCGATCGAAAATGTCCGAGCGCCGCTCGATATCGCGGGAAAGAACGACGGTCAGCAGGCGGATGAATGGCTGCAATCAGTCGGTCTTGAGCATCGCCGCTCGGCGCTACCCGGAACGCTCTCGGGCGGAGAAAAACAGCGTGCAGCAATCGCTCGGGCGCTCGTGATGCATCCCGCAGTCGTTCTTGCCGATGAGCCGACCGGAAGCCTCGACCGGGTGACGGGCGCTAAGATCATCGATCTCCTCATCGCCGAGACGGAAAAGACCGGCGCCACGCTCGTCATCATCACCCATGATCTCAGCGTCGCCGAGAAAATGGACCGGGTTTTCGAACTCCGTGACCGAAAGCTCCATGTCCTCCCATAAGTACATCCTCACATTCGGCGCACGTCTGCTTCGGCGCGAGTGGCCGAAGTACAGCTTGGCTTTCCTTTCGCTTTTCGTGACGAGCGTGACTTTTACCGTGGTACTCATCGGAGTCGACGGCGCGCGAGGCTATCTCGAAAGCCGATCCCGTGAATTCGTCGGCGGCGATCTGACGCTCGAATCAGGAACGCCCTCTGACCCCGGTCCTTTTATTGCGCCGCTCGAGGGTTCTATTGTCGCCGCTGACCGTGAAACGGAACTGAATCTCGCGGTTCGGAGCGTTTCGGGAGTGACCGGTGTCTCGGCCCGCGCTGTGACCGAGTCCTTTCCACTCTACGGAACACTCGAAGTCGAAAGTATGCCGTACGAGTTTCCTGCCGCTCATGAGGTCTATGTCGAACGTGCTATTCTCGATCGATTGGAATTGGCCGTCGGATCCGAGCTTTTCATCGGTTCAGTCAGCTACCGTGTGCGAGGTGTCATCTTGCGGGAGCCGGATGCGCTCGTCCAGGGATTCCGGTTTGCTCCGCGAATGATTCTCTCGGAGGCTGGACTTGCTCGGGCCAATATTGTCCTCGCCGAGAGTCGGAGCGAGTACGAGTACCGTTACCGCTTCGACCAGCCGGTACCGGAAACAGTACTTCGATCCGTGGTGGAGAAGGCAGAAAAAGCGGGTTTTGAAACCCGCATCGCTGGAGATGGGAAGTCCGGATTTCTGCGTCGCCTGGCCAATGTCGAACGCTTTTTCCTCATTACCGTCCTTATCGGCGCCGTTCTTTCTTCAGTGAATGTCTATGCGAATACACTCTCGCTCGTCACTCGGCTCCGGCGGAGTTTCGCGATCTTTCTCGTCATCGGAGCGACGAAGCGGTCAATTCTGTCACTGGTGCTGGGAATCATCGCGGCCATCACTCTTCTCGCCTCCTTCCTCGGTGGCCTCATCGGACTGGCTCTTGTTTCGTGGCTCTATGCTTGGGTGAAGAGAGAGACGGGTATCGAGCTTTCTGTGAGCGCTGCACCGCTTGCGTTCGGGCTCGTCGTACTCGGGACGCTCGCGACCAGTATCGCGGCAGCTTTCCCAGCTCTTCGTGATCTGCTTTCGCTTCAGCCGAAATTCCTGCTTTCCGGGAATCAAACGGAGAGTGCTATCCGGTCCGGTTGGATTATCGGCAGCATGTCGCTTGTTTCCTTCCTACCGCTTTTCGTTCTCGCTGTAGCCCTCCTTGGCCGTCTCGATCGGGCGGCGCTCTCGATCGGTGGGACGCTGGTCGTTTTCATTCTTCTTGCTGCGCTCATCACGTTCATCCTTCGTTTCCTGTATCGGGAGCGCGGACGGATGGCGTTCTTCTTCCGGACCATCATTGCCGAGAAATATTCCGACGGCATTTTTGGGACGGTGGCGGCTACCTCGCTCGCTCTCGCCCTTGCGAGTATTTTTTCACTTTCGCTTCTGGAACGCAGTCTCGAGACGTTCTTTGAAACGGGTATCGGAACCACGATTCCGAGCGCCTATATCATCGATGTTCAGAAAGATCAGCTTCCGACCGTAAACCGTATCGTGCCGGAGGCGACGCTTTTCCCGAATATCCGCGCCCGGATACAGCGCATCGATGAACGCCGGATCCAGGAGCGGCTCCGCGACGATACGACTGGTGAAGATCGCGAACTGGGACGGGAATTCAATCTGACCTATCGGACGGATCTGCTTTCAAGCGAAGAAGTTATCGATGGCGCCTGGCAGGGGAGTCGGACCGGGGAAGTGTCGGTTGATAGTGAATTCGCCGGCCGGGTCGGTATCCGGCTTGGATCAACCGTCGAATTCTTCATCCAGGGAGTAACGATCGAAGCAGTCGTGACGAGTCTACGGAAGACCGACACGACCAGCGGGTTGCCGTTCTTTTACTTCGTACTGCATCCAGATGATGTTGGCCGGTTTCCGGCGAGCTATTTTGGCTATGCTGATGTTGCTCCCGACAAGCTCCGAGCAGTCGAACGCTCGCTCGCGGCCGAGACGCCGAATGTGAGCGTCCTCGATACGTCGGCTATCGGTGAAACTGTGCGACAGGTAACGACAACGGTTCTGACGCTCCTTTCAGTGATTACGTTTCCACCCTTGCTCCTAGCCATGCTGCTTCTCGTCACGCTGGTCGCATCGACGTTTGCCGGCCGCCGCCGGGACGCGCTCCGCCTGCGTGTACTCGGTATGACTCGTCGGGAGTCGATCCGGCTGTATCTCGCCGAGACTGTACTTACGGTACTCTTCGTGAGTTTCGGCGCCGTGCTTCTGGCACAAGGTGTCGTCTTTGTTCTCACGCGCTGGGTTCTGGAGGGAGTCGATCCGGTCTTCTTTGATTGGCAGATACTCGAAATCGCAGCTGCGCTTGGGGTTGCTCTCTTCCTCTACGCATTCGCCCTGCTTCGCACCGGAGAACGGAATTTACGTGACGCCCTCGCTTATGAAGAAAACAACTAGTATTCTCATCATTACTGGCGCAGTTCTCCTTGTTGGAGTCGCTTTTTCGTTGTTTTTTCGTCCGGATCCGACTCCAAAAGAAGCGGATGAGCTGGCTCGGGTCGCGACCGCTCCGGTAGCCGAAATCCGGATCGTCGCTTTTGGCGATAGTCTGACCGCTGGCTATAATCTGCCAATCGATGAGGCCTATCCGGCGATTCTGGAGCGTGCGCTCACTCGTGTCGGCTGGTCGGTTGAAGTCATTAACTCAGGCGTCTCGGGCGAAACCTCTGCCGGTGGCGTTCGTCGGGCGGAATTCATCCGAAGTCTTGATCCAGATATCGTGCTCTTCGGTCTCGGTGGCAATGATGCGCTCCGGCTCCTTTCGCCATCTGAACTCGAGAAGAATCTTTCGGAAGCCCTCACGATCCTGCGTTCCGGCGATGATCCACCTCGAGTGCTCCTCCTCGGCATGCGAGCGCCGGCGAATGCTGATGCCACGTACCGGGCAGCTTTTGACAGTATCTATCCGAAACTCTCGAACGAGTTCGGTCTCCC
>JBPOIB010000011.1:0-4018 GCA_052034935.1 Candidatus Moraniibacteriota bacterium | reverse complement strand
TGGTTTCTAGAGGGGTGTATACTGAGGGCGTAATTCGTAAGACGAACCGTATGAAAAAAGGATTCAAGGGTAACCTCGAGGAGCTGACGCTTGCGAATACGAATTTCCGCGAGGTGCTGTATACAGCGAAAGACTGCCAGCTGGTCCTCATGTCGCTCCTCCCGGGCGAGGAGATCGGACTCGAGACCCATCCGGATATCAATCAATTCTTCCGTTTCGAAGAGGGAACGGGCAAAGTCATCGTGAACGAGACCGAGTACGAGGTGGGGGACGGCGACGCAGTCATCATCCCGATGGGCGCGAAGCATAACGTCATCAATACCTCGGATACCGAACCGCTCCGGCTCTATACCATCTACGCCCCGCCGCATCACAAGGATCGTATCGTTCGCGCGACCAAAGCCGAGGCTGAGGCGAACGATGAGGAATTCGACGGTGTGACGACGGAATAGTCACTGCTCTTAGAGTGCTTCACGGAAATGCCTGAACCATTTCTCCTTCATTCCTGCTGCGCGCCGTGCAGCATTGCGGTTATCGATGAGTTGCGCCAGTCGTATGCGCTGACCGTCTTTTTCTATAATCCAAACATCTATCCTGAGGACGAATATCTCCACCGGAAAAGTGAAGTGGTGAAGGTGTGTGCGGAGTGGGGTGTACCTATGATCGACAGCGATTACGAGCCGGCCGTCTGGGACGAGGCAGTTCGCGGTCGCGAAGGCGAACCCGAAGGTGGGTTGCGCTGCGTATCATGTATCGGCATGCGTTTGACGCGGACGGCACGTGAAGCGGCCGCGCGCGGAATCAGGCGCTATGGCTCAACGCTCACTATGGGCCGGCAGAAGCGCGCGTCCGTCGTGACCCCACTCGGAGAGAAAGCAGGTGAAGCGGCCGGGGTAACCTATCATGCCGAAGACTGGAAGAAGCGCGGTCGCGAGGAGACAGCAAGGAAAATGGTCGCCGAACGGGGAATCTACCGCCAGAACTACTGCGGCTGCCGCTATTCCCGCGAACGGAAATTTGACTTCGATTAAACATCCAAGAAAAGGAAAAAGCCGGCACGGGGGTGTCGGCCTTCGGTTCGGTCGCGCGGGACCGAGTGGCGTTACTGCGCTTGGGCAGTGGCGAGCTCGCTGCGGTTGGGGAGTTCAGCTTGATGCTGCGGCTTCGCGACCGGGCGTGGTGTGCTGATGGTCAGACTCACTTGCCCGGCGCTCTTGATGGGGCAGGAGCACTGCGGGGGCACTCCTCCCTCCATGAAGGCAAAAAGGAAACCGGAGTCGTGGCAGAGCGGGCATTTCATGGGAGCCTCCGAGGTGAGTGGTGGAAAGGACGAGGATTCTGTGCCTCTATATAACTACATTATACCAAAAAATCAAGAGTAAATGAAAAAGCCGACACATTATTCGTGCCGGCCTTCATTTTGGCCGCGCGGGGCCAGGAATCACTTCGCCGTGAGCAGGTTCTGCAGCGTGAGTGCACGGTCGGCCCACTCGGGAGTCGGCCAGTGACCTTCATCCTCGGCGATCGTGAATTCACCGTTCTCGATGTGGAGGAAGAAATTGGGGAGCGCACAACGCAGGAAGGGCTCGCGCGAAGCCGGCGTGATCGTGCCCCGCCGCTCCCAGGCCCACGCAAAGACTTCGGGGTAGGTGCGGGAATTGACCAGATGTGAACGGTAGCCTGCCTCCGGCTCGACCGAGATGTAGACGATTCGGCCTCGGAGGAGGGCGTGGAGCGTCGCATCCTTCGTCTGGTGTTGTGCGACTTCATGCATCAGCTCGGGACCGAAGCGGTCGATGGTCTGTTGCCGCAGGGATTCGGTGAACGGAAAGTCGGTTTCGCCGGTCACGGCCATGAGATACATCATGAGGAGTCCCCACTTGTACTTGCCGGGCCCGACGGACACGCGATGCTCCGCGCCGTCGAACAGGATGTGGAAACCCTTGATCGGAACATCTTCTTCACGCCGGAGCTGAAGCAGGTCGCAAAGCTCGAGCGCATTCCCGGCAGGATCGCGGGGAGTGAACGAAGGGTGGATCGCGTACACGGGCATGGTTGGCTCCTTGGTGTGAGGGAAAAGGACTGAAAGTCTGCTCGAAAATGCAGATGCGCTATTTTGGTCTGGAACGGGATGCTTTGTCAATAGGGGGGGGAAGAGTGTTGTAAAATAGTGAAGAAGAGAAAATGCTATGAATACCAAAGTGACGAAAGTGAGCGAATATATCCTAGCAGCGCCCGCGTGGGCCCGGCCGACGCTTCGCGAGTTGCGCCGGGTGATCCGCGCCGCTGCGCCGCGCTCGACTGAATCAATCAGCTATCACCTGCCGTACTATGCCCTCGACGGCCGGCTCGCCTACTTCTCGGTTCATCAGGCGCACTGCAGCTTCCATTGGGTCGACGCCGAAGACAAACGAGAATTCGCCGCCGCGCTCGCCCGTACCCAGCTCGTCGGGAGCACACTCCGTATCCCGCGCGGGGAAAAAGTACCAACTGCGCTCATCAGCAAGCTCGTGAAGGCGCATGCGAAACGCAATGCGCTCCGTAAAAAGAAACCATAATTTTTTTATCCCGAACCCTATGGAAAAAATGCAGATGTCGATCGTCATCAATGCCCCGCGGGCGAAAGTGTGGGACGTGATGCTCGCGGACGTGACATACCGCCAGTGGACAAGCGTGTTCCACCCCGGATCATACTTCATCGGTGACTGGTCGGAGGGTTCGAAGATGCTCTTCATCGGTCCTGGGGAAGATGGAAAAAGCGAGGGTGGCATGGTGAGCCGAATTAAGGAAAACCGACTTCACGAATACCTCTCGATCGAGCACCTCGGTATCATCGCGGACGGAGTAGAGGACACGACGAGCGCAGAGGCGAAAAAGTGGTCGCCGTCGTATGAGAACTATACCTTTACCGATGTCGAGGGCGGAACGGAAGTCTCGATCGATATGGATATCGAAAAGGAATACAAAGAGATGATGGAAAAAATCTGGCCGGAGGCGCTCCGGCTGTTGAAGACGATTGCTGAACGTCCCTAGGGCATGAAGCAAAAATCCGTGTGGACACTGACTGAAGAGGTTTGGCTCTATCCGGGCGAGTCGGCGGCTTGGCATTTTCTGACGGTACCGAAATCAGCCGCGGCAGCAATCAAAGAGCAGTTCGGAAAGGATGTCCGAGGCTGGGGCTCGCTCCCGGTCAAAGCGACTATCGGGAAAACGGTATTCGAGACATCGATCTTTCCTGATAAGCGCTCGGGTGGCTACCTGCTCCCATTGAAAGCCGCCGTCCGGGCGAACGAGGGAATCTGTGCCGGGATGCGAGTAACGGTACATCTCGTAGTAGAGCCCCGGCGGACGAAGAAAACGGTATGAAGGCGGAACCGATAATCCGAACCGACCCGGCGCTCTGGGAGGAGTGCAAGAAAGAAGTGGTTCAAAAAGCCGGCAAGTTTTCGGCGCGCGCGATGCAGCAAGCGGTGGTACTCTCTAAAAAGCGAGGCGGCGGTTATGTCGGCGAGAAGTCGGCGGCGAATCCGCTCGCCCGGTGGCAGAAAGCTCAGTCGCCGGGAGAAGGCCGCTGAGCCAGGAAAGCGGATCGGTGCTTTGACAAAATCGTTCCGCTGGGTTATAATTTCCCGGCTGTGTTCACAACTGCGTCTGCAGGAAAAGGAGATTGATGTTTGAAGTGAATAAAGAACGGCGCCAGTACGCCGAAGCCCTCATTGCTCTCGTCGAGCTGCATGCTCGTGACTGTCATGAGACTTGCGCACCGACTTTCGCGGCGATTCGTCTCATCGCCGATGCGCTCAAGACCGGAAGGCTTACGCTTCTCCGTCCCGCCTTTCAACGTATCAACAAGCGGCTCTTCGGCACCCCGAACCATCAAGAGATTGCTCTTCGGCACGCAGTGATCCGGAAAAAGATCCGCGTCATGCGGACGATGGCCGGGGAGCATGCTCGAGATCCGGAGCTGGCCGAACTTGCCTACGTTCTCCTCACGCTGAACAAGCTGCTCGGCATCGAT
>JBPOIB010000004.1:0-86153 GCA_052034935.1 Candidatus Moraniibacteriota bacterium | reverse complement strand
GACCGGAAAGAACGAACCTCTGGTGTGCCTGCTGTCCTGCCAAGGGCACCGCAGGGTAGCTATGTTCGGGCAGGATAACCGCTGAAAGCATCTAAGCGGGAAGCCGAGCTCAAGATAAGGTCACGTCACGAGTTTACTCGTGAGGAAGTCCTGGAAGATGACCAGGTTGATAGGTTGCAGGTGTACGCCCTGTGAGGGGTTCAGCCGAGCAATACTAATACGATTCCATACCATTTTCATTTGTATTCAGTTGGCGGTGAAGAGTGTTTGACAGGTTGTCTGTCAAATTGGGGCCCGCGTTGGTGCGGAGGTCCACACTCATTAGTTTGTTTTGTTACTTACAACTCCACGCTTCAAACCAGAGTTTCTGGCGCCTCTAGCGAAAGGGAAACACCTCTTCCCATTCCGAACAGAGCCGTTAAGCCTTTCAGCGCCGATGGTAGCCTCCGGGCAAGAGTAGGTCGGTGCCAGGAACTTTGAGTTGAAACAAACGATAGGCCGAAAGGCTGTTTTTTGTTGTCAGAAAAACTCCTTTTTTCAAAGAGTGGTGTGTTATAATGGGCTTGATTTTACTGTTTTTTCCTTCGTTATGCTCACTCTTACACGCGATACCAAACGGTTGACCATCATCGCGGTCTATTTTCTCATTTTCTTCGTGCTCGGAACCGGCGGCTACCTCGCCTTCAAGCCGCAGCCGAGCTGCTTCGACGGCAAGCAGAACCAAAATGAGGAGGATATCGACTGTGGCGGCATCTGTACCCTGGCCTGTGTCGAAGAGGTGATCGGTAATGATCTTTTAGTCCGCGAAATCACCTTCATCCAGACTGGTGAGGGGAAATACGACATCGTAGCCCGGATTTTCAATCCCAATAATGACATCGGCGCCGGTCGCTTCCGGTATGCACTTTCGCTCAAGGATGCCTCTGGAAATGAGGTTGCGCGCGTCGCCGGGATGAATTTCATCCTGCCGCAAGAAACAAAATCGCTCCTTGCACTCAATCTCGAATCAGCCGCCCTGCCGACGAAGGCGGTGATTGAGTTGTCGGATTTTGGATGGCAACGGCTCCGTGGCTATCAAGCGAAGCCGGAGCTCAATATCTACAGTAAGCGCTATGTCGAGCAGCCGGACCCGACGGTCTTCGGGGCAGTGACGGCGACCTTGGTCAATGATAGCGTTTACGACTTTCGAACGGTGGAGCTCAAGGTAATTCTCCGGGATGCGAAGGGAAATCCACTGGCGGTCAATCAGAGCCAGATGCAGACAGTGACCGTCGGCCGGGAACAGGATATCCGATTGGTTTTCCCGGAGCCATTCGCTGGAACGGTAGCAAATGTTGAGATCGAGGCCGAAGCTGATATCTATGATAGCGATAACTTCCTCAAGCGCTATAAGCTGCCGAAGCGGTCTCTGAGTCCGAACGCCTCGTCATTATGAGTGGGTTCGGGCTCCGTTTCGCGCGAATAGATTTCATCCTGGTCAGTGTTGTTTTTTTTCTTTTTGGCATTGGCCTCATTGCACTGTACAGTTTCTCTGAGTCGCTCTCCGGTAATCTCTACTTCGGCAAGCAGCTTACGGTCGGCATTGCCGGCATCATCCTCATGTTCTTTGTCGGTACGCTCGATTACCGTCACTTTGCCCGGATGAGCACACCCCTGTACTTTCTCATGCTTGCCATCCTGCTCGGCGTGCTCTTTTTCGGCTCGGAAATCCGAGGAACGGTCGGCTGGCTTACGTTCGCCGGTTTTCAGATCCAGCCCGTCGAGTTTGCCAAGCTCGTCCTCATCCTCTTTCTGGCAAGTTTCATCTCCAAGAAGCGGTCAGAGCTCGGTGAGTGGACGCGGCTTATCGCCTCGCTCTTTCTTTCCGCCCTGCTCATCCTGCTTGTTCTGCGGCAGCCAGATCTCGGCTCGAGCCTCGTCCTTGCCTTCATCTGGCTTTCGATGATTCTTGTTTCCGGCATCCGTTGGAAGCACTTTTTTGTGCTCGGTGTGCTCGGAATTGCACTCGTCGCGACGAGTTGGTTCTTTCTCGCAGACTACCAGAAAGCTCGGCTCGAGACTTTTCTCAATCCGGAGCTTGATCCGCGCGGTAGCGGTTACAACGTCCTTCAATCGATGGTGGCAGTCGGATCAGGTGGGATATCCGGAAAGGGGATTGGTCATGGGTCGCAGTCGCAGCTCAATTTTCTTCCGGAGAAGCATACGGACTTTATTTTTGCGGTTATCTCCGAAGAACTCGGCCTTATCGGCGCCGGCCTTGTCCTTTTCCTCTATGGACTATTCCTCTTCCGGATCATGCGCATTGCTGAGATGGCTCGGGACAATACCGGGTACCTCATCGCCGTAGGGATTCTAGCGCTCTTCTTCGTCCACATCCTTGTCAATCTCGGTATGAATATGGGATTTCTTCCGGTGACCGGCTTGCCGGCCCCCTTCCTCTCCTATGGTGGCAGTGCGCTCCTGGCCTTTTTCCTCGCTCTCGGACTTTTGCTTTCTGTCTATCGCTTCCGCGAGGAGCGGGCGGATATGATTGTCTCCCTCGAAAGCCGTGGGATGGAGGGCTTGTAGCAAGAGCTCTCCCAGTTGACCCAGATTGACGATACCCCCTATTTTTGGTAGTATGGAATGGCTTTAGGAAAGCATTTTTTGCTTTAAACAAAGGAAAAAAAGAGCTCTAAAATCCTCCGCCGATTTACTTTTCGATTATGAGACTGCTCCTCATCGCCCAGGCTATTATCGCTATCTTGCTGACAGTTTCAATTTTGCTCCAGAATCGCGGCTCAGGTCTCGGTAGCGCGTTCGGCAGTGACTTCGGTGGCTATTACACCAAACGCGGGTTCGAGCGATTCCTCGTCTATGCAACCATCGTTCTGGCGGCAGTCTTTTTCGGTCTTTCTGCGGTCAATGTCTACTACTCGACCATCGCAGCCGGCGAGCTCTAAGCTGTAAACTACGCGTATTCCAACGATTTCTGATGCGAGACGATGGTTTAAGTGGAGAGCAGTCTACCGTGCTCTTTCGATGCGCGATCAGATTATTTTCGGTCTTCTTGCCGCCATTGCTTTCAGTGCCATCGTTTTTTGGTTCTCGGCTGGTTATCTCGCGCTTACCAAGGTCGTGCCGGATACGGGCGGCCAATATATTGAGGGCGTTGTTGCACAGCCACGCTATATCAATCCGATTCTCTCTCAGACGAGCGACGCCGATGCTGATTTGGTCGAGCTTATCTATTCCGGTCTCTTTCGCTATAGCGGTGATGGTAAACTCGAAAAGCATATCGCCAGCGACTATTCAATCTCGGAGGATGGTAAAACGTATACAATTTTCCTGAAGCCGAATGTTCGCTTCCACGACGGTGAAGAGCTTTCGGCTGACGATGTGGCTTTCACGGTCCGAGCAATCCAAGATCCGGCCTACAAGAGCCCGCTCCGGGCGAATTGGCAGGGAGTGGGGGCGACTGTGACGGACCGCTACACAATCGTGTTCAGTCTGAAGAAGCCGTATTTCGGTTTCCTTGAGAACCTTTCGGTTGGAATCCTGCCCAGGCATATCTGGGAGAATATCGCGCCGGATAAGTTCACCTTGGCAGACTACAATCTCTCTCAGCCAATCGGTGCCGGTCCGTATCTTTTTGACGAGATGGACAAGGACGCACAGGGGAATATTCTTTCCTTCCATCTGGAAAGCAACACGGAACATTTCGCTGGCGTACCAAACATCGACCGAGTCACATTTCGCTTCTATCCCGATGAAGATAGCCTCCTTGAAGCGTTTAACCGGCAAGAGATAATGGGTATCCATTCAATCAGTCAGGAGCGGGCTGAGGAGGTTCTGACAAAAGGTAGCGCCACGCTCTATGAGTTCTCGCTCCCACGGCTTTTCTCTGTTTTTCTCAATACAAACAAGAGTGTTGCTCTGGCCTATGACGAGGTACGAGAGGCGCTTGCTCTAGCGACTGATCGGCAGGCAATCATCGATGATGTTCTGGGGGGTCGCGGCCGAGTCGCCACGGGGCCATTTCTCCCTTTCGTCCAAGGGTATGCCGAAGGTGGGGTAGGCTTCGATGTTGGTCGTGCCAACGCTCTTCTGGACGAGAAGGGCTGGAAACTTGGTGATAGTGGCCGGCGGTCCAAGGACGGAACAGAGCTCGTTTTCAATCTGACGGTTCCTGACTGGCCGGAGCTGATGCGCACAGCGGACATGCTGCGGGAGCAGTGGCAGAAAATCGGTGTTATCACCGAGGTGAAAGTACTTTCGCAAGCTGATCTCCAACAGAACAGTATCCGGCCCCGCGAGTATGAAGCGCTCCTTTTCGGCCAGGGGAGTATGCTCGATCCAGACCCGTATTCGTTCTGGCATTCCAGTCAGAAGAATGATCCCGGTCTGAACCTGGCGTTTTACGAGAACAAGGACGTTGACGCAATCCTTTCCGATGCGCGCGAGATGACGGATACTGGCAAGCGCCTGGAAGCGTATCAGAAATTCCAATCAATTATCGCGAGTGAACACCCAGCGGTCTTTCTCTACAGCCCGAGCTATCTCTACGCAGTCTCGAACCGAGTCCGGGGGATCACCGCCCGCCCGATCAACGTTCCCTCGGCTCGCCTCTCGAGTATCGCCTCCTGGTATATTGAAACCAAGCGAGTGAAGAAATAGAATAGAATCAGACCAAAGAAACCTAACGGATAACTTTTATGAATGAGTCAGTCGATGTGAGTAATCTCCGCCAAGTGATCCTGGACACGCCGGAGCAGTTTCAGGAAGGATTCAAACTGGCGGCGCATATTCGGCTGGAGGGTACCTTTGATACGCTGGTGTTCTCGGGGATGGGCGGGTCAGCTCTTCCGGCCGACCTTCTTCGAACGTATCTTGATGATATTTCGCAGCGTTATCCCGAAAGCCGGCCAGTCACAATCCTACAGAACCGTTCCTATGGGCTCATGCCGCGCCGGCCAGGTGCCCCGCTTCATTTCGTCTGTTCTTATTCCGGTAATACCGAAGAGACGTTGGAAACCTTCGCGGCACTCTTGAAAGACGGGGCATCGATGATTGGTGTTTCAAGCGGCGGTAAGCTCGAGGCCCTCTGTCTTGAAAACGGTATCCAACATATCAAGCTCCCAATCCCGAACCCGACCTTCCAGCCGCGGATGGGAACCGGCTATTTCATGGGCGCTTTCCTGCAGGTCTGTATGACCCTGGGGCTCATTCCGGATGTTCGGGAAGAGGTTGCCGCTGCTACTCAGGGCTATGCTGAAAAAAGGCTTGAGATAGAGGAAAAAGGAAAGAAACTGGCTGCGACCCTTGCCAAAACAACGCCGGTAGTGTATAGTGGGGAATCCTACAAGTCGGTGGCTTTGGTCTGGAAGATCAAGCTCAACGAAAACGCCAAAACGCCTGCGTTCTGGAACTTTTTTCCGGAACTCAACCATAATGAAATGGTAGGCTGGACGCTTCCTCAGGGGAGGTTCACGGCGCTCTTTCTTCGGGACCCGAGCGATCATCCGCGCATCGTGAAGCGGCTCGGCATCACGGCAGAACTCCTTCGTGAGAAGGGGGTCGCGGTCGAGATGATTGACTTGGAAGGTGACAGCGTCTTTGAAAAAATATTCTCGACAGTGATGCTTGGTGACTTCACTTCGTACTACCTGGCACTTGAATACGGCCAAGATCCGACGCCGGTGGATATGGTGGAAAAGCTCAAGAAGCTTCTTGTTGATTGATTCCTGAAGATATGCACAGCGTCATTCTCTGCGGCGGATCCGGTACCCGGCTCTGGCCCCTCTCTCGGAAAAACTACCCCAAGCAATTTCTCTCGCTCTACAGCGACCGGTCATTGCTTCAGGAGACGTATCTCCGGATGCGGCGGCTCATGCCGATGGAACGGATTTATTTCATGACCAATCAGGACGGGTATCCGAATGTCCTCGAACAGATTCATGAAATCGACCGGGATTTTGAAGTGAGTCAGGTGATCATCGAGCCGAAAAGTCTGAATACTGCTCCGGCGATGGCTTGTGCCATCAAGTATCTGCACTCCGAAAAGAAAGTCAGTGAAAATGAACCGGTACTCTTCCTCCCTTCGGATCACTATATCGGCAATGTTGAAAGTTACCTCGCAACGGTGAAGACCGCGTTCGAGACAGTCGGCGAGCATGTCGGAACAATTGGTATCCGCGCACTCTCGCCGGAAACGGGTTATGGCTATATCCGGAAAGGCGCCTCGGAGAGTGAATACTTCCAGGTCGCGCAGTTCTGCGAGAAGCCGGAAAAGTCGGTGGCTGAGGGCTATATTCGTTCCGGCGAATATGTCTGGAATTCGGGCATGTATCTCCTCACTATCGGGACGTTTCTTCGCGAAGCGGCCGCTTATGCGCCCGAAATCGCTGAACGTTTGAACGGATCCTGGAGTGACTTCATCGAACGTTTCGAGACCTTGCCCAATATTTCCTTTGACTATGCTGTTTCGGAGAAATCCAAATCAGTTATCGTCTATGAGGGGGACTTCGGCTGGAGCGATATCGGCTCATTCGACAGTTTGGCAGAGATTTCCGGCGGGACGGCGCCTGGGACCCGGCACATCGATGTTGATTCGAAGGACACCTTTGTCCACAGCGCCGGTGACCGCCTCATCGCCACCATCGGCCTCGAGGATATTGCGATTGTCGAAACAGAGGATGCAATTCTCATCTACCGGCGCGGCCGAGCCGAGGAAGTGAAGAAAATCGTTGAAAAACTCAAGGCGAGCGGCGCCAAAGAGGTCGAGTACGACTTCGATGAAGAGAAAAAGTAGGAGTTGAGGGGAAAACAGCTTTGTGATACTGTGATTCAGATTGCAGCCCTTCATGACATCAGTCGAAAGCAGTAGTGGCCGAGATGGCGGAATTGGTAGACGCACTAGCTTCAGGTGCTAGCGCCCGCAAGGGCATGGAGGTTCGAGTCCTCTTCTCGGCACAGAAAAGGGTTTCTCACGCGAAAGCAGAGAGAAGCCAAAACTCTCTAGGTTTTTGCCCGCTTCGGCGGGTGCACTTTTCAGTAATTTATTATCCTTTTAATTTGGCAGGAAAGAACGGACACGTCCGTTTTGACCCGCCCCACTCATGCACTATGCAAGAGAATAACCATGACAAGCCAAACGGCTTGTCGAACGGAGCAGCCCCGATTGGCGCTTTTGAGGGCATCGTTGCCCACAGCCAGAATCCGCGCCGCCCGAAACAGCAGCATAAGAAATTCGCCCGTCCGAACGGTCCGCGTCAAGCCAGGACTGGTTCAACGTCGGTGCCCGGGACTTCGGCCGAGCCGAAACGCCCGAGTACACCTCATGAGGGTGGTAAGGGTCGCCCTCGCGGTGGCGGTAGTGGCGGCAAACGCGGCGGTGGCAAACGCGGCTTCGGTACGCAGCCGATTGTCCGCAATGTGAACGCTCGCAAAGACGGTGCACCGGATGTGCCGGCCATCGAAGCGGGCAGGCTCCGTATCATCCCGATTGGCGGCCAGGAAGAAGTCGGCCGCAACATGACCATCTTCGAATACGGAGAGGATATCATCATCATCGACATGGGGCTCCAGTTTCCTGAGGAAGACATGCCCGGCATCGACTACATCGTCCCAAATGTGAGCTACCTGAAGGGTAAGGAAAAGAATATCCGTGGTGTGCTCTTCACCCACGGCCATCTCGACCATATCGGCGCTGCGCCGATTCTCCTGAAGCAGCTTAATTACCCGACGATCATCGGTCGTGACTTCACGCTCGCGCTCATTCAGCGCAAGTGCGAGGATGAGGAGAAGGGCGCTGCCAAGAAGCTCAAGGCCATCCGGGTGAAAACCCTGGCTGACCGTATCAAACTCGGCATCTTCGAGATTCGCTTCTTTGAAGTGGAACACTCGATCATGGACGCGATGGGTATCGCCATCGTGACGCCGAATGGCTCTATCATCCACATGGGTGACTGGACGATTACCAACGAACCGATGGATGCGGCCGCACCAGAAGTGAAATACAATCATCTCGAAGATCTTCCACAGCCGACCTTCCTCATGCTTGAATCACTCGGCGCACTCAAAAAGGGTCTGCCACCGTCAGAAACAGAAGTTCATACGAACCTGCAGAATCTCATCAAGAGTGCTCCGGGCCGAATCATCATCGGAACCTTCGCGTCCCAGATCCGTCGTGTTGCCTACCTCATCGAATACGCCGAACGGCAGGGGAAGCGCGTTGCGCTTGAGGGTTACAGCATGAAAGTGAATATCGAAGTTGCCCAGGAACTCGGCTACCTCAAAGTAAAGAAGGAAACGCTTGTCCCGGTCGCTGACATCCATAAAGTGCCGAACAATCAGGTGGTTATCATCTGTACCGGTGCTCAGGGAGAGCAGAACGCCGCTTTGTCCCGCATCGTTACGGATAACCATCGCTTCATCAAGCTGGAGAAGTCCGACACGATCGTGTTCTCGTCGTCCGTTATCCCAGGGAACGAGCGTAGTATCCAGCGACTGAAAGACAACCTCTATCGCAAGTGCGATAACGTCGTCCATTCCGACATCATGGAAATCCATATCGGCGGCCATGGCACCATCTGGGAGATTGAAGAAATTCTCCGCCAGGTGAAAGCGACCTATGTCATACCGGTTTATGCGAACCACTACTTCCTGAAGGAAGCAGCGAAGATTGCGTTCCGGCTCGGTTATCCCGAGAAGAATGTCTTCGTTCTCGATAACGGTGGCGTCCTCGAAGTGCCGAAGCCGGATGATGGTATGCCATCTATCCGCAAGGAGAAAGCGGACGCGAGCTATGTCTTCGTCGACGGGCTCGGGGTTGGCGATATCGGGCACGTGGTGCTCCGCGACCGTCAGATGCTCGCCCAGGACGGCATGCTCGCCATCACGGTCGTCATCGATTCCAAAGGCAAGAAAGTGATCGGCAATATCCAGATCACCTCGCGCGGCTTCATCCACGTGAAAGAGAACTTCGACCTCGTGAATGAAGTGAAGCGCAAGGTCCAGGAAATTATCAAGAAGAATACCTCCAAGGAAACCTCGCTTGATTGGGAACTGGTCCGGAATCAGATCCGCGAGCAGATCGGCCAATTCCTCTTCCAGAAGACGGAACGCCGCCCAATGGTGCTCCCAGTGGTCGTCGAGGTCTAAATCTTGAGAGAGTCAAAAAGCAGCCCGTAACAGGGTTGTTTTTCGTTCTTATGTTAAAATGATGGCGCATTATTCACTTTCTATGGGACAGATTACCGTTGTCGACGAACACGACCAAATCATTGGGTCCAAGGAGCGTGAGGTATGTGGCCCAGAGGACATCACTCGAGTCGCGGGACTGGTTGTTTATAATACGAACCAGGAAATCCTCCTCTCGCGCCGATCGCTTTCCAAACGCTATGACCCTGGGAAATGGTCGTATGCCGTTATGGGGACGGTCGAGCCGGACGAGACTTATGTTACCAATATCCTGAAAGAAGCGAGTGAAGAGATTGGACTTACACTTACTCCGGACGCTCTGAAACCGAACTGGTACGGCTATTTTGAGACGAGTCATAAATTCTTCTATACCCAGTTCACAACAGAGACAGATCTCCCTGTTACGGCCTTCGTGCGCCAAGCCGACGAAGTAGAAGAGCTCCGTTATGTCCCAGCTGGAGCACTGTGGCGTTGGATCGAGGAACGGCCCAAAGACTTCGTTCACTCGATGCCTCGGGTGACAGCGCTCCTCCGTCAAGGTCTCGGCTGGTAACCGGCATGATAGAATATCAGGGTAACTGAAATTACCGCTATGGAAAGACTTTTTTCGGGCATTCAGCCTTCGGGCAACCTTCATTTGGGCAATTACCTCGGCGCCATCAAGCAGTGGCTCCCGCTCCAAGACCAGTACGAGGCGATTTTCTGTGTGGTCGACATGCATGCTATCACCGTACCGCAGGACCCGGCAGAACTACGGCAGAAGACCATCGAGATTGCGAAGATTTACCTGGCCTCCGGTATCGACCCGAAAAAGTCGACCCTCTTCGTCCAGTCCCATGTCCCAGCCCATGCCGAACTTGGCTGGATTTTGAATACGATTACTCAGAATGGAGAGTTGGCCAGAATGACTCAATTTAAGACTAAAACAAGTTTTAATGACGAAGTTTTTGAGCGGGCAATGAGAGAAAAGGCAAATGATGATGTGACAAAAGTTATGGGCGTATCGGCCAAAGAAAAGATGTTCTCCTCCGAAGAACTGCATAAGGCAATGAACATTATCTTTAAAATAACTTTGGATACCTCAATTGATACCTACAAGAAATTTGTTCAGGAACCTTTTAATCTTTCTTCAGTCGGTCTCTTTGACTACCCCGTGCTCATGGCGGCCGATATTTTGCTCTATGACACGGCGACGGTGCCGGTCGGGGAGGATCAGAAGCAGCATGTGGAATTGACTCGCGATTTGGCGCAGCGGTTCAATTCACGATTTGGCGAGACGTTTGTTGTACCAGAACCACTTATCCAGCGGGAAGGGGCGCGTATCATGGGACTCGATGACCCAACGAAAAAGATGTCGAAGTCAGCCGTGAGCGAATACAACTACATCGCACTGTCCGATGATGCCGATACGATACGGAAGAAAATCAAGAAGGCGGTAACGGATTCGGGGAGTGAAATCGTCTACGCTGACGACAAGCCGGCACTGAAAAACCTCATCAATATCTATACGCTTCTCTCGGGGAAGAAAGTCAACGAGGTCGAAGCGATGTATATCGGAAAAGGGTATGGAGACTTCAAGGCCGACCTCGCTGAAGTCGTGGTAAACTTCCTTGTCCCGTTTCAGGAACGTCTCGCGGCGATATCGGACGACGAGGTACTCGCGGTACTCCGTACTGGGGCCGAAAAAGCCCGAGCCATTGCCGAAAAGAAAGTCGCCCAAGTCTACGAGAAAGTCGGCTTCGTCCGGTAAAGAAATATCATGGAGGTCGCTCAATTGAAAGAAAAATTGAAGCAGGGTGAGTCAATAATCCTTCTCGATGTGCGTGATATGGACGAGGTGAACGAGGATCCATTCTTTCTCGTGCCGCCAGCAAATTATCTGAATCTGCCGATACTGCCGCTGCTTTATTCTTCCAAAGAAGAATTGGAAGTGAAGATTTTTTCGACCCTTGGGCTACCGATGGCTACTCCCATTATCGCTCTTTGTCTTTCCGGCGGTCGTTCGGCCCGGGCCTGTACTCAGCTTCGGAATTTCGGCTGGTCTGCTGAGAACCTCGTTGGGGGAAAGGAATCATGGGGTGTCGCAGTATAGATAAAAAAGAAGGACCCGCCCGGAACGATGTCGTTGGGCGGGTTTTTGTTTGGCGCATTCATGCTGCGCCGGCTAGTGGAGGGCGGTCGCCGCTTCGGCTTCTGCGCGGCGGGTGGCGCACATGCTGCCGTCGCAGTCAGTTTCCTTGAAGCCGGCGTGCATGAAACGGGCTCGGCGATCCATGGCGGTGCAGTAGCACTTGAACCGAAGGGTTGCTTCGGGAGTTTCGGCTGATCCGCTTGGAGGTGCCTCTTCGCACGGCAGAAATGGCAAAGTCTGAAGGCTCATGTGATCCTCGAGAGTTGGTAAGGGGCGTTTCTGGCCAGAAAAAAACCGTCCATAGGGACGGCTAGACCGCGCGGGTCTCAAGTATCAACTTGTTTTTCATGTGGCTCATTGGGATGTATTATATTCTTCCCAAAAAACCTGTCAACTTTTCAGTCGCGGATGAGGTGGGTCACGAGGAAGAAACCGAGAATGAGGAGTGTCCCGAGCGAGGCCTGGGCTGCGCGTGCGTAATTCCTTTGCCACAGGGCCCGACCGGCAAGATACCCGTGCATGAAGAAAAAGCCGAAGCTCGTAAGCGAGGAGACGAGGAGCGCCTTGTGCCAGAAAAGAACCATCCCTGAGTAGGCGATGCCTGAGTGCGGGATGAAGAGTCCGTAGCCGATATAGTAAATCGCCGCGCTCGCAAGCGTGAAGACTGAAGTAGCGATCGAGAAAATCCAAACAAAGACCTTGAATGCCATGCTCGCTTATCCGCGGATGATTTTGAGGAGTTCGTCGCGCTTCTCGGCCATGAGCTGCGGGGTGTTTGCTTCGCAGATGAGGCGGAGCAAAGGCTCGGTATTCGATGGCCGGACATTGAACCACCAATCGGGGTACTCGACTTTCACACCATCGAGCTCATGGATCTTGCCGTCGGCGTACTTCTCGCGGAGCTGCATGAGCACGGCGTCCTTGTCCTCGACCTCGGAGTTGATTTCGCCGGAGTGAGAGTAGCGGCGGAGCTCATTCACGAGTTCGGAGAGTGTCTTGCCGGTTTCGGCCATGAGGTTGAGGAGGTGAAGTGCGACGAGGGTCGAGGCTTCGGCATAGGAGTTTTCGACGAAGTAGTAGTGACCCGAGAGTTCGCCGGCGAAGATCGCTCCGTCATCGCGCATCTGGCGCTTGATGAAGGCATGGCCGACCCGGCATTCGATGGCTTTGCCGCCCTTCACTTCAATCGCCTCCTTGACCGCACGCGAAGAGCGCAGGTCATAAAGGATAGTGGCGCCAGGATTCTTCTCGAGGACAATCTCGGCGACGAGGCCGGTGATGAGGTCCATCGGGATGATACGGCCTGTCTCATCGACGAAGCCGATACGGTCAGCATCACCATCATAGGCGATACCCATGTCGGCACCTTTCTCTTTCACGAGAGCGCAGAGCTCGTCGAGCGTTTCGGTCTTGAGCGGGTTTGCTTCATGGGCGGAAAACGGCTGTGAGAGGTCGTTGTAGAGATTGTGGATGGTCAGATTTTCCTTGAAAGCGTCGTAAATCGGGAGCTCGACGATACCCATCGCGTTGGCGGTGTCGATGGCGATCGTGAAGCGCCGCGAGCCGAGTTTTCCGAAGGACGAGAAGAACGCATAGTAGGCCGGACGGATATCTTCTTCGGTCAGAGTGCCCTTGGTCGTACTCTCGGGGAAATTGCCAGCCATGACGAGATCGCGGATATCCGAGAGTCCGGTCTTTTCGCCGACCGGGATCGCACCTTTGAGGTCGACTTTGATTCCATTGTATTCCGGCGGATTGTGCGACGCGGTGATGGCGACGGCGAGATCAGCTTCGAGCCGGCCGGCCGCGAAGTGCACCATCGGCGTCGTGATGACACCGAGGTCGATGACATCGCCGCCCTGTTCCATCACGCCCTTAGTGAAGGCTTCGAACAAAGCCGGGGAGGACGCTCGGACATCGCGTCCGACGGCGATCGTCTTCGCCTGGAAATGGACGATGAGCGCTCGGCCGATCCGGTAGGCGGTGTCGTCGTCGATTTCCGGACCGTAAATGCCGCGGATGTCGTAGGCCTTGAAAATCTTCGGGTCGGTCATAATGGATGAAGTCAATGATACGCCTCAAGTGTGGCAATTTTTGTCCGTTTCAGCAAGCTTTGATGGGCCATTTTTCAATTGACAAAGCGATGATTTCCTCCTATAGTGCAGCCGGTCCTTTTTTTGCCACTCAATTCCTCTGAAGGGAGGTTTCCCATGAAACGACGCGAGCTCCTTCTCGCTTTCCCGGGCACACTCGCTCTCGCGGCTTGCGGTGGCGGCGATCAGGAAGACACCGCCTTTCCGGCCTACAACCAGGGCGGGACGATCGCGCTCGGTGAAAGCAACATCACCGTCTCCTTTGACCTTTCGCACGGCCGGCTTCAAGGCCTCGCGACCGAGAACCCGACCCGGGTCATCACGCCGAGTGAAGCCAAGGAAGTGCGCTTCATCTCGGAACTCCAGGGCTGGGAAGCCTCGGAAGTGCGCGCACCATTCTCTGCGAATGGCGTCATCGTGCTCGCCGGCGCGGCCCGCTCGGACAAGGGGTACTTCTCCGTCATCCTGAAGACAGGCGAAGTCATCCCGTTCGCGATCAGTCGGGACGTGAGCCGCTGGGCGTTCACCGGAAAGCCCATCACTGTCACTTCGGACGGCGCGCTCCAATACGGCAACTACCGTCTCGGCCGCATCACAGCTGTCGGCGCGGATGCGTACCGCGTCCACTTCGGCGCGGATGTGCTCGGCGGACTGTCGGCGACGCCGAAGGCAAGCGATGTCGAATACGCGCAGTGGGAGTCCGAACGGACTGGCTGGAACAATACCAGTCCGGTCCGTGGTGCGCTTCAGACCGAAGCCGGAACGGGGGACTACTTCTTCGAGCTCTCGGGCCTCCCGAACAATGACCGGGGCAATATCACGCTCCGGCTCAAGAACGGCTCGACCGTCTGGTTCAATCCGAAGAGTCCGCGCTGGGAGAGCCTGGGTGGTCTCACACTCGTCGAGTACACGAACGGTGATGTCGCCCTCCAGCACGGCAACTACCGACTCGGCCAGATCGCGTTCGTCACTGACCAGACGCTCCGCGTCCACTTCGGCGCGAATGTGCTCGGCGGACTGTCGGCGCGGCCCAAGCCGGGTGATGTGCTGGATGCTCGCTGGGAATCGGCTCTCGCCGGCTGGGACAACACGAGTACTATTCGTGGTGTGCTCCAGATCGAGGCCGGCACCGGCGACCTGTACGTCGACCTCTCCGGCATGCCGAACAATGACCGGGGAAGCATCGTCTTCCGCCTGAAGAGCGGGCAAGATGTCTGGCTCAACCCGAGAAGCCCTCTCTGGACACCGGCGAATCTCGGCGGTCTCAACGTTCTCTGAACCGGGGCCATGCCTCGTTCCTCACGCCTCATCCTGTCTTCCGCAGGGTGGGGCGCTTTCTTTTCTTAAAAAACAGGCTGTCGGGGTTGACAAATATACATAATCGCGCTATATTTCTACGTTGCCGTCAAGGCCACTCAACCCGCCTTGTACGGCGACCAGTGGCCCCTTCACAACTGATACAGGAGTTCTGTAATCATGAACCAACGACGGCTTTTCCGTTTCCTCGCGGCACTCTCCGTGTCTGCCTCCCTTTTGTCCCTCGCAGCCTGTGGCGGCGGGGGCGGCGACAGCGGCGCAACATCCAATCCGCCGCCGACGCAAAACCCTCCGCCGGTCATCTCGGCTCCGCCACCCTCCACGGGTTCTGGCGTCGATGGCTCCGACCACCGTGCCACCATCATGGCTGCCACCCAGGCCGCCGTGTCCGGTTCATCGTCGGTCCAATTGCCGACCACATCGGGTGGCAAGATCACCTTGCTGCCGTTCGAGCAGTACTGGGGATTCACCCTCACCGCCGACAACAAGATCTACGGCCTCTCGCGGCCCGGTGAGACGCTGCTTGTCGATCCGAAACTGGTCAAGTGGGCCTGCCTCTTCGGCGGCCGGGTCGGCTGGGGGGTCAACGGTGGTACTTCGGTCGCCTGCGGGCCGATGCTCACGGGTGAAGGCAGTCCGGTGCCGAACTATGCCAAGCTCCCGCGCACCAGCAACAACGACCGCGGTACCTACGCCGTCATCATGCAGGGCGCGCTCAAGCCCGGCAAGGATGGTTCCGGCGGCGCTGATGACTACGAAAACGGCGAAGTGCTCTGGGGTGATTTCGCTTCCGAGCGCAAGTTCACCTTCGAGTCGGACGCTGGCGCACCGATGCAAGCCATGCTGCTCACGTCCGGCCCGAACGCTGGCCTCATCGAGTACGGCCTCGTGGGCGTCGGCTACCAGCAAGCGAAGGTCGAGACCGGGACGGGCGGCAATCTGACGCTCAAGTTCAACTCGAACTCCCTCGCCGGCTTCGGCAAGAACGGCCAGCTGACCGAGCTCATCGCGAGCCAGGCCATCATGTACGCCTGGAATTCGAACGATGCCAACGGCAAGGGACAGCCTGGCTGGGGTGTCGGGAGCACATCTCCCACCACCAAGGTCGCCTTCCAGACGGTCGATGCCAACGGCAACTTCCAAGTCGTCTTCGAAGGTGTGACGTGTGGCTCCGGCAATGTCACCGTCTACAAGGGTAGCGGTCCGACTGACGCGACGGTCTGGGACTATGCGGCCGATTTCTACGGCGCTGGCTGGCTCGTTATCCAGAAGGAGACGGATTCGAACCAGATGTGGACCCCCGGAACGGGCGTGACCTTCAACCGGACCGAAGGCAGCCAGCAGATCGTCCTGTCGGCCTGCTAGGCCTGACTCCATCGCAGAGGGACCCATGCGTCCCCAATGAAACGCTTCGCAGTGTCGTGAGACACCCGAAGCGTTTTTTCTTTCCCTTTTTCCTCTTTTGCGCTAAGCTCCGGAGTGTTCAATCAGTCATTTTTTCGTTCCCTATGAGCCTCAAAGTCGGTATCGTTGGTCTTCCCAATGTCGGAAAATCGACCCTGTTCAAAGCATTGACCCGGAAGCCGGTCGATATCAATAACTATCCGTTCTGCACCATCGAGCCGAATGTCGGCATCGTCGAAGTGCCCGATGCCCGCCTGGCGAAGCTGGCAGCTTTTTCGCAAACGAAGAAAATTGTTCCTGCGGTCGTCGAGTTCGTCGATATCGCCGGGCTCGTCAAAGGTGCATCAGAAGGGGAGGGTCTTGGTAATAAATTTCTGGCCAATATCCGCGAAGTCGATGCCATCGTCGAAGTTGTCCGGGTTTTTCAAAATGACGACATCATCCACGTCCATAACAAGATCGACCCGGTGAGTGATATCGAAGTCATCAATACCGAGCTGATGCTCGCTGACCTTGAAACGGTCACGAAGCGGAAGTTGAAGACGGTGAAAGAAACGCGGACGGGGAATAAGGAGGCAATTCTCGAGCTGGCGCTTTTAGAGAAAGTCGAGACTGAACTTCAGGCTGGGCGACTTGCCAATGGCATCGTTTCGAGCCTGACCGATGAAACTGAAATGAAAATCGCGAAAGGTCTGCAGCTCCTCACCGCGAAGCCGTTCCTCTACGCTTACAATGTTTCGGATATCGACGCGGCGCTCCCAAGCGCGCTCGAGGAGAAACCCCATGTGAAGCTTGATATCAAGATCGAGGAAGAGCTGATTGCTCTTTCGCCGGAAGAGGCAGCCGAAATGGGTATGCAGTCGCGTCTCTCGGACCTGATTGTTCGGGCGTACGCGCTCCTCGGCCTCATGACCTACTTCACGACCGGGGAAGTGGAAACGCGAGCGTGGACGATTCCTTTAGGGTCGACAGCACCACAGGCTGGGGCGGCGATTCATGGCGATTTCGAAGAGAAATTCATCCGCGCTGAGGTCATCCATTGGGAAAAACTCCTTGAAGCCGGGAGTTACGGAGCGGCACGCGAGAAGGGTCAGGTCCGGCTTGAGGGCAAAGAATACATCGTTGCTGACGGAGACGTGATCATCTTCAAAATTTAGGTGGTTTTTCCTTTAGGAGCGTGATAAACTGAAGGAAACACCGGAAGAAATTTCTCGGACCGGGTGTGATTGGATATATAATCCCCGCCATGGTTTTTCATTGGAGCAAAACAAAAACTATCCGAATGATCGCCAAAACGCTTTGGCGTAAGCAGATTCTCATCGCTAAATGGCAGTTCAATGCCGTTAGCTTGTTTTTCCTCAGCTTCGGAGCGCTTGTCGGATTCTACCTCACCCTCTCAGGCGTCATCCCGAAGATTCTGGCCGCCGATACGACGGATACCTGGAATTTCTCCGTGTCGGGCGACTATACGCCATCGGATGCTAATACTGTCGAGGTGACGTCATCGACGGCGCGGCTCAAGGTGCAGAACTATGCTAACGATGCGAATACGGCCGCTCTCTGGCATTTCGACGAATCGAGCGGTAATGCGGCCGATAGCTCGAGCAATGGCAATACCGGAACGGTAGCGAACACCTCTTATTCAGCGGGGAGCTTGAATAACGCACTCGGTTTCAACGGATCAACCTCATCGTTTACAGCTGCTGATTCTGGCTCGCTTTCGCTGACAGGAAATTTCACTGTCGAAGCCTGGACGAAATTCGACTCGGCATTCAACGCGACTTCGAATCGCAACCGGCAAGGCATCCTTGATAAGGGGCCGTATCAGATGTACTACGATAATGAAACGGGAAAGGTGGCATTCGAGATGGCCCCATCTTCGGCCAATCAGTGGGCCCAGGTCGCCGGTCCGGACATGTTGAATAATAACGGTGTCTCGGTGAATATCGAGACGAATGGCAGCTGGGACGCTAACGGCAAAAACTTCGTCTGGCGACAGGTTGTCGTCGGGGGCGATATCTATGTCGCGCTTGGAAGTATAACGACCGGAACAACGGTAACCGGTGATGCTGAAATATGGAAATGTACGGACTGTGCAACGAGTCCGGTCTGGTCGAAAATCGGGGGCGATGGAGTCAATGGTAGCTGGGCCGATGGGTTCTATGAGGACGCCTCTTCGCTAGCCTCGGACGGGACGAATATTTATGCCGGCATTGGCAACAGCTCGGGTGAGGCCGAAGTGTGGCGCTACAATGGCTCGTCGTGGACGAAAGTCGGCGGCGATACGGTGAATTCGAGCTGGCTCATCGCTGCACCTGGTCCGTATGAGCGAGTAACGACATTGGTCGCGTCCGGGACGACTATCTATGCGGGACTCGGCACGACCGCCGGTGATGCGGAGGTTTGGCGCTGTACGAATTGCGATGGCGGGAGCCCGACCTGGGCCAAGATCGGCGGCGATGGCACCGGTACCGGTGGACAGAGCTGGACAAACGTATACGAAGAAGTCTCAGCGATGACCATCGTGAACGGCACGATACTCGCTGTCGGATTAGGATTGACATCAGGTGATGGCGAACTCTGGACCTGCGATCTCGGCGGTACCTGTTCTACGACGGCTGGCTGGACGAAGCGGGGCGGGGACGGTACTGGTGCAGGCGGACAATCATGGGGGGCTTACGAAGAAGTCCGGGCGCTCACATCGAGCGGTACGATGATCTATGCGGGCCTCGGCAATACTCCGGCCGGTGATGCCGAAGTGTGGCGCTGTGATCTCGGCGGGACCTGTACGGTCACTGCCGGTTGGACGAAGGTTGGTGGCGATGGAGTGAACTCGAGTTTCAATACGAATTATGAACGTGTTTGGGATCTCCTTGCCTCGGGGACGACGGTCTATGCTGGTATCGGGGATACAGCGGGTGATGCCGAAGTGTGGCGCTGTACGAGTTGTGATACCGCTCCGGCGTGGGGTCAAATCGGTGGCGATGGCAATGGAGCAAGCGGCCAGTCCTGGGGGAATGCGACCGGCGCGTCGTTCCTCTATGCCTCGAGTCTGGCGCTCATGGGGACGAATCTCTTTGTCGGTGCGAGTTCGGCTGCCGGAACATCTGGTGCTGAAGTGTGGCGCTGCGATACCGGTGGTACGTGCAGCAATACAGCGGGGTGGACTCGGTTGTCTGGCGACTACCTCAACGATAGCTGGGGCGTCTTCGGCATGAACGGCGTCAAATCAATGACGACCGCCGGTGGGAAGCTGTACGCCGGCACGGGTGATGATTTGGCCGCCGCCGCCTCCAATGGTAATGCGCTGGTCTGGGAATATGATGGGACGAGCTGGACGAGAATCGGCGGACAAGCCAAAAATGGCTCCTGGGGCTATGGCCATCCCACTTCGACCGGAGTGACGTACCGTTCGGTGACAGCGATGGCGACGTACAATACGACACTTATCTCAGGGCTCGGCGGTGGCACGAATGGTGATGCGGAGGTCTGGAGCTGGAACGGTTCAACCTGGACCAAAATCGGCGGCGACGGAACGGGTACGGGTGGTCAATCTTGGGCCGCCGGCACAAAACGGACCATCGGGTCGATGACCGTGATCGGTTCGACACTGTATGTTGGGCTCCAGGGGACAGCGGCTGGGGATGGTGAGCTCTGGACCTGTGATCTCGCTGCGACTTGCACGACGACCGCCGGCTGGACGTTCCGCGGTGGCGATGCGACGGGGGCGGGCGGGCAGAGCTGGAACAATAGCATGTTCGAAGCGGTCTGGAGCATGGCGGTCCGAGGGACGAACCTTTATGTCGGACTCGGTTCAAGCGCCGGTGATGCTGAGGTTTGGACTTGCGATACGGCTGCAACGTGCACTCAGACTGTCGGCTGGACGAAGCTTGGTGGAGATACGGTGAATTCAAGTTGGGCGAACTCGACCTACGAGGAGGTGAGCGCGCTTACCTGGTACCGTGGTGAACTCTACGCTGGTCTCGGAGCAAGTACCGGCGACGCCGAGCTCTGGAAATGGGACGGCACGAACTGGGGCGGAACGGCGATCGCTGGTGATGGCTTGAACGGCAGTTGGACCGATAACCTCTATGAGCGCATCAAGTCGCTGGTGACGTATAATGGCGATCTCATTGTTGGCCTCGGTGAGGGCGCTGGCGAAGGTGAGGTGTGGCGTTATAATACGACTGCCTGGTCACGTATTGGCGGTGATGCGGCAAATTCTGGTTGGACCAATCTTATCGAACGGATTAATGCGCTCGCGGTCTATGATGGCCGGCTTTATGCTGGCACGGGCCTGACGGCGAATAGCGACGCGACGATTTGGGCGTATGGTGGAAATATCATGGTCGAGTCGACAGCAACGAGCCAGGATACGGATTGGCATCACCTGGCGGTTTCGTACGATGGGAACACTCTCAAGTTGTATGTGGATGGTGTGGAAGACACAAGTGTCGCAACGACTGCGACGATGCTTGATACATCGCATCCGCTTCTCCTCGGTATTCAAGCTGGGTCGACAGTTGCTGGTGGGGTACCATCAGGTTTTGTGGGTATGATCGATGAAGTCCGCATTAGTAATATCGCGCGCAGCTCTTTCAATACGACACCGTATACAAACATCCGCGTTGCGGTGCAGCCGACGGCCGCGGTCCGTCTGATCGGTACGCAGTCTTGGGATACTTTTTCAACAACCGAAACACCGAATGGAGGAGCAATCACGTATCGCTTGTCCGATGATGGTGGGACAACCTGGAAATACTGGGACGGCGGAGCCTGGTCGGCATCGTCGGGCTTTACGCAGGCGAATGACGAAGCAACGGTTAATACGAATATCCCGACCTTTCCGGTTACTGAGGACGGTTTCCTCTGGCAGGCGATATTCCTCGGTAATGGTGATCAGCAGGTGACTTTGAACGAGGTGGTCATGGAGTCGACTTCCGACCTCGTCGCTCCTGCCGCACCGAACGCGATCACAGCTCTCGACCAGTCGGGTGGTGCGGTGAATCTGACCACGAATACTTGGTACACCTACACCGCACCATACTTCAGCTGGTCGGGTGCAACGGATGCGGGCGCAGGAATTGGTGGCTACTATGTCTACTTCGGATCGGATAATACTGCTGACCCAGAGACGGCGGGGACATTCCAGGCGGGATCGACTTTCGTGCCGTCAAGTCTGACGAGCGGTAATACTTACTATCTCCGGATTCGGACCAGAGATAATGCCCAGAACGTAAGTCCGATCTATGCGGCCTTTATCTACAAGCTCGATAGTACGGGTCCGCAGAATCCAACGGGTGTGACCGTGGCGCCGAGTGGTTATTCTTCGACGAATGACTTCACATTCTTCTGGACCAATACGGCCGCCGACGCTGCTTCCGGCGTTGACGGCTACCAGTATCAGGTCGGGGCAAGCATCAATCCGGGAAGCTGGTCATCGACCATTACCGCGACGAGCGTGAACTTGCCTGGTGCAGCCTATCAGACCGGTGAGAACTTCTTTTATCTCCGGACTCTCGATATTGCTGGCAATGTCTCGAGCGGCAGCGTCCAGGTCGCCTTCTATTATTCTGGCACGGGTCCGACCGCTCCACAGAATGCCGATGTTTCTCCGGCGACGAACAGCGTCAACTCCTTCGCTTTTTCTTGGGATCCGCCGTCGAGCTATTCGGGAGATGTCGACGACCTCACTTACTGCTACACGGTGAATACGCTTCCGTCCGAGATTACGTGTAGTTTCACTTCGGCCGGCGCGACCTCGGTGGCGGCCAGTGCTTTCGCTACCCAGGTCGGGACAAATACCTTCTATGTCGTTGCGAAAAATGCCGATATTGTGGGTGGTGCCATCAATTATGGGGCGTACGATAGCGTCAATTTCACAGCGAATACTAGCGCTCCCGGCATACCGCTCAATATTGAGATTGCCGATGTCTCGGTCAAGAGTACGAGCTCGTGGAAGATTGCACTTTCATGGGAGCCACCATCGAGCGGTGCCTCATCGGTCCAGGACTACGAGATTTTCCGCTCGGCTGATGGGACAACCTTTACTGAAGCGGCCTCGACGACCGGTATCGCCTTCGTCGACACAGGCCTTCTTCAGCAGACGTACTATTACAAGATTCGCGCCTGCGATAATGTCCATAACTGTGGTTCGTTCTCGACAGCGGTAGAACTCTTGCCATCCGGACGTTTCACCACAGCCGCTGAGCTTACAGCTGAGCCGAAGGTCTCGCTGATCACGACTCGGGCCGCCACAATCAGCTGGGGGACAGACCGTGTTTCGGATAGCAAAATCCAGTATGGAAAGGGCGCCCGTTCATACTTCAATGAGGAACCGAGCAATTCCGATCAGTTGACCGATCATGAAATTAAGCTGTCCAACCTTTCACCCGGCACTCGCTACTACTTCAAAGCGAAGTGGACCGATGAGGACGGGAATACAGGGACCTCGACCGAAGACTCTTTTGAGACCCTGCCGGCACCGACGGTGACTGATCCTCAGGCAAAGACGGTCGGCCTCTCGAACGTGGTGCTCGAATTCACGGCGCAGGATGCTAATTCAGTGCGAATCTACTATGGAACGACGGCTTCGTTTGGTAGCGTGAAGGAAATTGCAACCTCGACGACCAAGACGACCTATAATGTCACCCTCGACAACCTGCTTGATGGGACAAAATATTTCTATAAGATCAATACGCTTGATAGTGAGGAGGAGGAGTATGACGGGAGTATTCTTTCATTCGAGACTTTGCCGCGGCCCAAGATATCGAACGTTCGGATCCAGCAGGTGCGCGGTTCCGCACAGACCATCATGCTTGTCTCTTGGTCGACCAATACAGAAACATCATCCATCGTGACGTATTATCCGGAGGGACGACCTGATGAATCCCGCGACGAAGTGAATGTGAAGCTCCAGAAAGGGGAACATAAGGTCATGGTGCGCAATCTCTTACCGCAGACGCCATATGTGCTCATCGTGAAGGGTCGGGACAAAGCGGGGAATGAAGCCGAGTCTGATCCGCAGCGCTTTACGACAGCGACCGATACGCGTCCGCCACAAGTCATCGATGTGAACGTCGAGGGTACGGTTTCGACCAAGGCGGGCGATGATGCGAATGAGCAGTCCGAAGCGCAGTTGGTCGTTTCTTGGACGACTGACGAATTGTCGAGCTCTCAGGTAGAATACGGGGAAGGGACGGGGTCGAGTTATGCTCAGAAGACCCAAGAAGACGGAAACCTCGTCACCAATCACACGGTGATCATCTCCGGACTGACGCCGTCCAAGGTCTATCACCTGCGCATCATCTCTCGAGACAAGGCGGGAAACATCGGAAACTCCGTCGATACAGTGGCTATCACGCCAAAAGCGACCGCGAACGCTCTCGATCTCGTCATTACCAGCCTTCGATCCATCCTCGGTCAATAGTCAACATCAACATGTCCACAGAACAATCAGTCAGAACTCCATCGAAGAAACGAACAGCGGAAACGAACAGCGGAAACGAACAGTCTGCATTTTCGGGACCAATAGTCTCGCCGATTTCGCCGGATCCGGCACCTTCGGCCGAAAAGACTTCTGCGCCATTGAAATCGACGGCACCGACGGGTGACGTGATTATTCGTGCGGACGAAGTGTTCAAAGCGTTTGATATCGGTACGCAGATGGTGCTCGTTCTCAAGGGGGTCAACTTTACGGTTACGCGCGGTGATTTCATGGTGCTCTTCGGTGCCTCTGGCTGTGGCAAATCAACACTGCTCCATATTCTGCTCGGGCTCGAACCTCCGACCAAAGGAAAGATTACCTTTCTGGGCGAAGACATGTACGCGGGCCGTAATGAGGATGACCGCGCGCAGTTCCGCAAGCACCATATCGGCATGGTGTATCAGCAGTCGAACTGGGTGAAGTCACTCACCGTGTTGGAAAATGTCGCTTTTCCGATGATGCTCCTCGGTGAAGAGAAAACGAAGTGTCTCGAAAAGGCGTATGAGACGCTGAAGCTTATGAAGATGGAGAGCTGGGCTCACTACCATCCAATGGAACTTTCTGGCGGACAGCAGCAGCGTGTCGCGGTGGCGCGGGCAATCATCACCGAGCCGGAAGTGTTGGTCGCCGATGAGCCAACAGGAAACCTCGACTATGAAGCCGGACAGAACCTGATGTATCTCCTGAACGACTTGAACAATATGGGCAAGACGATCATCATGGTGACACATGACCTTGAGTATATTCGGTACTCAAAGACGGCACTTAACATGAAGGATGGCCGCATTGAAGGCATTTACCGTGATGAAGATAAAGCGGTGCTCGAGTCGAAACTGACCTATAAGAAAGCGGACTTGAGCACGCTCGAAAAACAATAGAATATGTGGTTTCGAAAGAAAAAAACTGAGACTGAAAATACGACCGTGGCTTTGCCGATACCGTCTACTTCGGGTGCGATCCCTCGGAAGTGGGGCGTGGCCGGCTGGTTCCGCTCGGTATACGATTTTTTCCGCTACAGTTTCGTCCGGATTTTCGTCTTCATCCTGCTCATTCTTACCTACGTTCTCGCCAAGATCACTTTCCATGTCTGGTACTGGCGGGTGCTGTGGCGCGAACGGCGAAACCGGGGAGACGGTATGGGGACGGGAACGCCATCGGAGATCCTTTTCTCCCGATATGCGGAAAGGCTGTTTCGGTTTTTCCATACAGCAAACGGAGAGAGTATCGACAAGGTTAGCTTGATCGAGATTGCTATCCGCAATATGAAAGGAAAGAAGACTCGAACTGCTGTAACGATCGGCGGTATGGCGATCGGCATTGGATCGATTGTCTTTCTTGTCTCGATCGGGTACGGCCTGCAGCGTTTGGTTATCTCTCAGGTGGCCGAGCTCGAAGAAATGCAGCAGGCTGACGTTTCTCTTCAGCCGGGAGGAAAGATAAAGATTCAGGACCGAACCTTGTCAGATTTCAGTCAGATTCCGAATGTGAGCGCTGTTGCACCGCTCATTTCGGTCGTCGGCCGGGTGAATTATCAGAATTCCGTTTCCGATATGGCCGTCTACGGTGTGACGACCGAGTATCTGGCGCAGTCTGCTATTCGCCCAGCGCAGGGTGAGTTTTTCCAAAGCAACGAAGTAAGCCTGCCGAGCGGGGCCGCAGCTGAAGCAACCCTCCAGGAGCGGCCGAAGCAGCGCGGAGAAATCGCCGACAAAGTCGCGTTCTCGGCGAACGGACTCCGATGGGTCCGACTTCGTCAGTCGCCGGATGCTGAGAGTGAGTCTCTTGGTTTTGGGCGAATCGAGACGGTTGAACAGACCGGCGATATCGTCTGGGGAGGTGCTTATGATTCCAATGATGAATTCGGCCGGGCGGGGACGGACGGGGATAAAGCACCGCTTGGAAAATGGGTGAAAGGAAACTTCTCGATTTTCGCAGAGTCTACCTGTGATACGACCGATCCTGACTGCGTCGGCGGCCAGTATCTCTTGCAGCGTGACGAGGTGGAGGAGCCCATCGTCCGACAGGCTTACTTCGCGGTGATTGATGACTGGCTGACACTGCGGACGCTCTCTCTCGAGGAGAGAGCAGATATCGCCCAGACGGAACGTGAGACACCGGCAGTGAATATTCGAGAATCAGGCGATGGCTGGGTCGAGGTCGAAGGAGAGGGTGAGGCAATCTTGGCGGACAATATCGAGCGGGTGCCGCTCTCGGCAGGTGCACTCAAAGAAGCGGTGGTGAGCCGGGCAATGCTCCGGGTGCTTTCTATCGATGAGGGAGGTGCTATCGGCAAGACTTTCAATACAAGTTTCGTCGTGACGGGGAGTCTCCTTTCGGATTCTCAGAAAAAGGTCGAATCGGTTTCTGAGGACTATACTATCGTGGGAGTGATTCCTGAAGATAAGACCCCGATTTTCTACGTACCTTTTATTGATTTGCGCGGTCTCGGCATCGAGTACTACTCACAGGCGAAGGTGACGGCTCGCAATCAGGAAGTATTGGCCGATGTACGGAAGCAGATTGAAGGAATGGGTTATGTGACGACATCGGTTGCTGATACCGTGACCCAGATTAATTCGTTCTTCGCCAGCGCCCGGATCATCCTTGGTTTGCTCGGTATGGTCGCGCTCGGCGTCGCGGCACTCGGCATGTTCAATACGTTGACGGTTTCTCTGCTCGAGCGGACCCGCGAAGTTGGTCTCATGAAGGCGATCGGAATGAAATCGGTTGAGGTCCAGGAACTTTTTCTGACCGAGTCGATGGTAATGGCTTTTTTCGGAGGTATTCTCGGCCTCTTGGTCGGATTCGTCGGTGGCAAGGCACTTGGCGCCGGACTTTCCCTCCTCGCCATCTTCAAGGGTGCCGGCGCGATTGATGTCTCCTATATCCCGGCGCCATTCGTGATTGCCATCCTCGTTTTCTCTCTTATTGTTGGTATCGTGACCGGGATCTATCCGGCGCGTCGAGCGACGAGCATTTCAGCTCTGAATGCGCTCCGCTATGAGTAAGATTAAATGGTACAATAACTCGTATAAATAGGCGGATGCCGCCCCAACCCTATGCTCGTCAAGGATATCATGACCTCGAATATCATCTCGGTGAAAGCAGACAGCTCTGCTCAGGCCGTTGCGGACCTCATCGTACAGCACCAAATCCACGCGATTCCAATCGTCAATGAGCTGTTCGAACTCCAGGGGATTGTCGCGGAAGGAGACTTCTTCTATCAGCATTCAGGGCCAGTATCGATGGTATCCTATCTCACCAACCGGTTGACCCATAAGAAAAGCGGGCCTGAGAATAAGGAACTATCCCAAGTGAAAGTGAGCGAAATCATGGCGAGTCCCTGCATTACGATTCAGCCGTCAGCCACGATTGAAGAGGCCGGGAAGCTTCTCGTCGAGAAAAACTTCAATACCTTGCCAGTAGTGAATGAGACTAACACCCTCGTCGGGATTCTGACCGCCCACGATGTGCTCAAGGCGCTCTTGAAAGTGTAGCTTCCGGTATCAGCTGAAAATAAAAATTATGCTTTCACTTAGGAACAAGACATACCTCATCCTTCTCGTCACGACACTCCTCTTTTTCGCGGCTACCTATGGAGTAGTGTGGTATTTCACGGAAAACGAATTGAGTTCTGTCCAGCGCAGCGATGCCGAAGACCAACTCGCTTTGGTCGACCGGATTCTGGAGCGCGAGATGTCCAACCTCTCTGTCAAGCAGGCGGATTGGGCACGTTGGGATGATACGTATCAATTCGTCTCTGATCGTAATGAGGCCTTCATCACTTCCAACCTGAATGATGAGTCGCTTAAACTGATCGGCGTGAATATCATGGCCTTTATAAATAATTCCGGTGAACTCGTCTATGGCAAGCAGGTCTATGACGGCGCACCGGGAGTACAGACCATCCCAGATGAATTCCTGAGCTATTTCCAGGGCGAGAGCGACCTGCTCGATTTCGATAACCTCTCACCGGTGAAGAATGGAATTCTGAGCGCGCCGGATGCGATGTTGATCGTCACTTCCCAGCCAATTACGACGAGTGACGGACTCGGGAGTCGCCGCGGGACACTCATTTTCGCGCGCTATCTCGATAAGAGCTACACAGAGACTTTGACAGTACTCTCGGGTCTCAAAGTGGATATCCAGCCGTACGGATTTACCGAGGTTGTTGATACCGAGAGTCGTCCGAAAATACTTGAGCCAGGATCACTGACAGCTATCGAATATTCAGACGGAAAAGTCATCGGGCTTCGGTTGTTGGATAATATCTTCGGTAATCCATCCATTCTGCTTCGGATCGAGTATCCGGGAGCAATCCTGAAGGAGGGGCATGAGTTTCTGGTTAAAGCCCTCACATACTCACTCTTCGTGCTCGCGACCTATGTGAGCATCCTGATTGTCGTCATCGATATCTTTTTGCTCCGCCGCATCGAGAATATGCGTCGCATCGCTCGCCAGGTCGGAGTGATGCAGGCAGGTGGTTTACCTGCGGGTGATATCGATGATTTCTCATATCTAGCCAGCATCATGATGGGGGCGGTAAAGAATGCTGAGAAATCAAAAGGTATCATTTCAGGGGGGCAAAGCGAACTGTCCAAGTTTAAAATGGCGCTCGATCAGAGCTTTGACCACATGATTATCACTGATCCGGATGGAAAAGTGCTCTACGCGAACGCCGCTGCCGAAACGCTGACGGGCTACACTGAGGAGGAGATGGCTGGAAAAACGCCCTCGCTCTGGGGGCGGCAAATGTCGCGGGAATTTTACCAGCATTTCTGGGATACGATTCGGCTTCATAAGCAGATATTCGAAGGGGAGGTGGTGAACAAACATAAGTCGGGAAAAACCTATCGTGCTCATATCCGAGTGGCGCCGATTCTTGATCAGAACATGCGGATTCTCTACTTCATCGGCGTTGAGCGTTTCCTGGGAGAGAAATAATGATCCGAGCTTCGTAGAGTGGATGTTTTTAGCGAGGCCCCTTGACGACTTTTTTTAGCAGTCTATAATGGAGAGTGCTAATTCAAGCTGACTCCTAATTCCATTAATACAAATCTAGTATGGCCAAGCAGGTTATTTACAGCGAGGAAGCCCGGAAGCGTGTGAAGGCAGGTATCGATAAGGTGGCGAATGCCGTCCGTGTCACGATGGGTCCGAAGGGACGTAATGTTCTTCTCGGGAAATCCTATGGCGGTCCGACGATCACGAACGATGGTGTATCGATCGCGAAGGATATCGAGCTCCCAGATGCTTTTGAAAATCTCGGTGCTGAGCTTATCAAACAGGTGGCGGAAAAGACGAATGATGTCGCCGGTGACGGTACGACGACCGCAACGGTTATCACACAGGCGCTCGTCCGTGAAGGCCTGAAATTTGTCGAGACTGGCATCAGCCCGATCGGAATCCGGCGTGGAATGGAATCCGCTAAAGAGGATATCGTGACGGCCCTCAAGAAAAATTCCAAGAAAATCAGCTCCAAAGAAGAGAAAGTGAATGTCGCGACCATTTCTGCTGAGAGCGAGGAGATGGGGAAGATGATCGCGGATGTTATGGAGGCGGTCGGAGAGGATGGTGTTGTGACGACGGAACAGTCCCAGACCCTCGGTCTCTCCAAGGAGGTGGTGATGGGGATGAGCTTCGATAAAGGCTATATCTCCCAGTACATGATGACGGATATGGCTTCCCAGTCGGCCGAAATCAAAGATCCGTTCATTCTCATTACTGATAAGAAGATTTCCTCGATGCCGGAAATTCTTCCCGTTCTGGAAAAAATGGCGCAGACCGGCAAGAAAGATGTCGTTATCATCGCTGATGATGTCGATGGCGAAGCACTGGCGACGCTGGTCGTGAACCGGTTGCGAGGGGTCTTGAACGTGTTGGCGGTAAAAGCGCCGGAATTCGGGGATAACCGCAAAGCCGTACTCGAAGACATCGCTGCCTTGGTCGGTGCGCAGGTCATCTCGACCGATAAGGGGATGAAACTCGAGTCAACCGAGCTCTCTATGCTCGGCCGTGCAGCGAAAGTGATTGCTACCAAGGATGACACGACCATCGTCGATGGGAAGGGAAAAAAGAAGGATATCGACAGTCGTGTCGCTCTCATCAAGGCTCAGGCGGACAAGACTGAAAGCAAGTATGATCGTGAGCGTCTCGTAAAACGTATGGCGAAGCTTTCTGGCGGCGTAGCGGTCATCCGTGTCGGTGCGGCCACTGAAACCGAATTAACCTACATGAAGCACAAGATGGAGGATGCGGTAGCGGCGACCAAGGCCGCGATTGCCGAAGGAATCGTGGCGGGCGGTGGTACAGCTTTGGTGAAAGCCTCAGTTGAGGTGGGTGAGAAATTCAAGAAAACTGAGGCCAAAGCCGAAGATGATTTCCGGGCCGGCTATCTGACGGTCTTGAAGGCACTCGAGGAACCGCTCCGGCAAATAGTCTCGAATGCTGGTCTCTCGGATGCGAGTGTTGTCATGAATCAAGTAGTCGCGAATAAGGGGGTAAACTTTGGTTACAATGCCCTGACCGATACATATGAAACTGATATGCTCAAGGCGGGGATTATCGATCCCTTAAAAGTAACCCGGACAGCCCTCGAGAACGCTGTCTCTGTTGCGGCGCTTCTCCTCACTACGGAAGCAGCGGTTGTTGACCTGCCTGAGGAAAAGAAGGATATGCCGGCCGGCATGCCGGGCATGGGGGGCATGGGAGGTATGATGTAAAGAGATTCGGAACCATTGCAAAAGAACGCTTCTTCGAGAGCGCTCTTTTGCTTTTTCTGAGCTTCTGGCCAAAACAAATGACTCGGTTTACAATAGTCGCATCCGGGAGAAATACACCCGGTCTCGCCCTGCCTTTTCGGCAGACAGTTCTTTTCGGGCACTATCTTAGGAGGACGCTACGGTGGCACTTACCCTTCCCGCTGAAACAGGGCTCTTTCGCTGTATAGCCGTGATCGAGCTGCCTTTTCCCGGACGAGAGGTGATTCCTGGCCGATACCTCAATTCCCTGACGCAGGGGAGGAGAGTCAAGCTCGGTTCGGGATTCCAGAGCAGGATTCAGCCTCTGTTCGTTCCGACTGGCAAAGCTCCCGCTGGTGCCTCAGCCAAACGCTTCTCGATATGGGAGTTGAAGTACGAAATTTCCTTTTCAACGGCCTTTACCAGCTGGCCGGAGAGCCGTGGCGAAACGCCGTTCTGCTTTCTCGAAGATCTTTTCGCTGCTCAGACGGAAATGATCGGTCCCTTCCTGCGTCCGGATGGCCGGTGCATCCTCGCGATGATGGGTGGCGCGCCGCAAACCCCGGATCCATCAGCGCCGCTCGGCTACCGTATTGGCACACCCGAGCAACATGCGGTCCGTTTCCGTTATGACCTATTTGGCGCGCGGCAGTACTGGGATATCGAGCAGGAAGCCCGAATATCGACGTCGGATATCTGTCCTCCGGATATGCTCTTTCTTGTCGGACACTGAAGAGGGCACATGGCGTTGTTTGATAGCGAGTGCCTGGCATCCGAACGGACGCCAGGCCTTCTTTATTTGTTCGAGCGCGGGTGTTGTATAATAAGGACAAGAGAAACACAAAAACGTACAGATTTCATGCGTATCAAACCCGGACAACTGCAGGAGTTCCTCCTCGACTCAAATGTTATCCCGAAAGACAAGCTTGAGCTTGCCATCAAGGAGTGTGCGGCCGAGGGGAAAGAGCTAGCAGCCTGTCTGCTTGAGAAAAAATACATCGAGGAGTCCGAGCTTCAGAAAGTCTATGCCTATGTGCTTGGCATCCCGTTCGTTGATCTTTCCAAAGAAACGATTCCTTTCGATATTCTTTCGATCGTTCCGGAGCCGATTGCGAAGAAATACAATATCGTTGCGTTTCAGAAAACAGGGTCCAACCTGAAGGTGGCCATGCTCAATCCAGAGGATATTCAGACGATTGATTTTATCAAGAAAAAAACTGGGCTGAAAATTATCCCCTGTCTTACGTCTCGAGAGAGTATCCAGGGCGTGCTCCGACAGTATGAGAAGAGTCTGAAAGCTGAGTTCGGGGACATCCTGACGGATGAGGTGAATAAAGGAAAAGAGGAGGAGAAAGACGGTGATCTTGAAAAGATCGCCGCCGGCCTGCCGATTATCCGGGTGGTTGATACTCTTCTGAAACATGCGATTCTGCAATCCGCTTCCGATATCCATATCGAACCGCTGGAAAAAGAGGTTGTTGTTCGTTACCGTATCGATGGAGTACTTCATGATGCGATGACGCTGCCGAAGGATGTAGCTGCCGGCATCGTGGCGCGTATCAAGGTGCTTTCCAATCTGAAACTCGATGAACACCGCCTGCCGCAGGATGGCCGCTTCAAGATCGAAAAAGAAGAATACAAGATTGCGTTTCGCGTCAGTATCCTCCCGATTTTTGATGGTGAGAAAATAGTGATGCGTCTTTTGGATGAATCGTCGCATGGGCTTACTCTCGAAAAAATGGGACTCCTCGGCGAACCGCTAGAGAAAGTGCGGCGTGAAATAGGAAAGCCGAACGGCATTATTCTCGTTACTGGTCCGACGGGATCGGGGAAGACGACGACGCTCTATACTGCGATGGATATCCTGAATACACCGGATGTGAATATCTCGACGGTTGAGGATCCGGTTGAGTATCGGATGCAGCGCGTGAATCAGACCCAGATCAATCCGAAGGTCGGGATGACGTTTGCCGCCGCGCTCCGAGCGTTGCTGCGCCAGGATCCGGATATCATCATGGTCGGCGAGATCCGTGATGAGGAAACGCTTGAGATTGCGCTCCACGCGGCGATGACCGGACACCTTGTTCTTTCGACGTTGCACACGAACTCAGCTGCTGCCACTTTGCCGCGCATGCTCGATATGGGCGCCGAGCCGTTTCTTATTGCCTCGACGGTGAATGTCATCATCGCTCAGCGCCTCGTCCGCCGACTCTGTCCAGATTGTCGCAAGCCCTACAAGCTTGACTCGAAAGAGGTTGAGTCGCTCGGCAAGCTCTATGACCTTGAAAGCGTTATGGCATTCCTGAAGAAGGAACCGGCAGCGAAGAAAATCGTCGAGAAGATTTCTGCCTGGGAGGATATCGAACTCTATAAGGCGGCCGGTTGCGAGCAGTGCAACAATGAGGGGTATCGCGGCCGCGTTGGCGTCTATGAGGTGCTCGAGATGGATACTGATATCCGCAAGCTCGTGACACAGTCGGCAACGAGCGAACAAATCGAGAACCAAGCCCGGACAAACGGTATGGCGACCATGGTCGAGGATGGATTTCTCAAAATCGTCCAGGGAGTGACCGCGATCGAAGAAGTGATGCGGGCGACGAAAGAATAGCTAGTGCTTTTCGAAGAGCCCGTCACTTCTGAGCGCCCGGCGGATATGCGCTTTGGCATTAGCTGTTTTGGCGAAATCGAGCCAGTCGTAGCTCGGTTTTTTCTTGTTCTTTTCCGTCAAAATCTCGATGACTTGGCCGTTCTGGATGGGCTGATTGAGCGGAATAATCTTGCCATCGGCCTTGGCGCCGCTCGCCGCATTGCCGACCTCGCTGTGGATTGAGTAGGCGAAATCGATCGGAGTCGCATCTTCCGGCAGCTCGATGATGTCACCTTTTGGCGTGAAAGCGAAGATGTGGTTTTTGAAAAAATCGATCTGGAGTCCCTGAAGGAATTCGTCATCATCCCGGCCGATTTCTTTCTGCCATTCTTGGAGCTGGCGAACCCACTCGAGACCCTTTGGCTGCTCAGCGACCGCTGCTTTTTTCCGGGCGAAGAGGTTCTTCCAGCCGCGCCGATCGCGCTCGGTGTAGATCCAATGGGCGGCGATACCGAACTCCGCCTCGGTATGCATCTTTTCCGTCCGGATTTGGATTTCGAGAATCCGTCCCTCGGGACCGAAGACGGTGGTGTGAAGCGATTGATAGCCGTTTGGTTTCGGGAGAGAGATATAATCCTTGATCCGACCGATCATCGGCCGGTACTCGCGATGGATGATGCCGAGCGCTTCGTAGCAGTCGGCGACCTCCGGAACGATGATACGGATTGCGACGAGATCATAGATCCGAGTGATGTCCATGTCGTGCCGCTCCAGCTTCTTGAAAAGGCGGTAAAGGAATTTCGTTCTCCCGCTGATCTCGAGTAGACTTATCTTTTCTTTCTTGAGCAGGTTCCGAAAAAGGGCGACGGTCTCATCCATGTAGGCTTTCCCTTTATAGAGATAGGTCTCCTCAATTTCCTTCGTCTGCCGATAGTGCTCGGGATCGAGATACCGGAAACAGAGGTCCTCGAGCTCGCCTTTGATTTCACCGATGCCGAGACGATTGGCAATCGGCCCATAGATCTCCATTGTTTCGCGGGCGATGCGGAGCTGCTTTTCCGGCGGGACATGCTCGAGTGTCCGCATATTGTGCAGTCGGTCGGCAAGCTTGATGATGACGACGCGGATATCTTTCGCCATCGCGAGAAACATCTTGCGAAGGTTTTCGAGGAAGTATTCCTCGTGCGATCCGCGAAGTTTGATTTTTCCGAGCTTGGTGATGCCGTCGACGAGGTAGGCGACGTCGGCGCCGAAACGCTTCTCGATCTCTTCGAGGGTGACGGCTGTATCCTCGGGGACGTCATGAAGCAGGCCGGCAATGAGAGTGGTTGTATCCATACCGATTTCAGCCAGAATCTTCGAGACATGGAGCGAGTGGGTGATATAGGGCTCGCCGGAACGGCGAAGCTGCCCCTCGTGGGCTTTTTCGGCAAAAGCATACGCCTCACGGAACTGCTTTTCCTGATCGCTTTTGAGCGGGAAGCGGCTCGTTTTGAGAACGTCCTCAAGGGTGATCGGGATCATAGGGAAAGATGACACATGGAATCTGATGATGGCGGAAGGAAGGTAAGGCGAACTTAATCTAGCTAGCCCATTCTCTCATGTTCGTGCACTCCCTTCAAACGGAATTTTTCCGGTTCTTGACAAAAGCAACTAAGTTGCTAATATGAAATATATGGATGAGTGCTGTCATCAAAAAATGTCAGAGGCGGAACTGCGAAGTACGAAGACACGGCAGGTGCTTTTGGCGGTGCTTCATGAGGCTGTCGGCCCACTTGCCCCACCGGAAATCGTCGCCCTTTGCCATGAAGCGGGAAGGAAAGCGAATAAGACGACCATTTATCGTGACCTTGCGGCTCTCGAGCAGGCGGAGATTATTCGCCGGGTCATCGTGAGTGATCGGAAGCAATACTTTGAGCTTACTGAGCGCGGACATCACCATCATTTCGTTTGTCTGAAATGCGACAAAGTGGAGGATGTTCTCTTGGATGAGTCTGATTTTTTGAAGCAAGGGGAACGCCTCGCTCTACAGAGTGGTTTTTCAGTCATTCACCACTCATTGGAATTCTTCGGTCGTTGCCGGATGTGTATATAAAAAGAAGTCTAAATCTCACATTATGGATCTCTACCTCTATACTTTCGGAAGCGTTGTCGCGGTCAGTCTGCTTTCGTTGACGGGAATTTTACTCCTGTCCTTTAAGGAAGAGTTATTTCGTAAATACCTCTTTCTTTTTATCAGTGTTGCTGTCGGGGCATTGCTCGGCGACGCATTTATTCATCTCATACCCGAGGCTTTTGAGGAGACTGAGAATACCGGTCTCGTCAGTGTCCTTATCATCATTGGTATCCTCGCCTTTTTTATTTTGGAAAAATTCCTGCACTGGCATCATCACGGAGAAGACCTTGGGAAAGAGGGTGTTCATCCGGTTGGGAAGCTCATTCTCGTATCGGATGGCGTACATAACTTTCTTGATGGTGTTGTCATTGCGGCCAGCTTCACGGTAAGTCTCCCGGTCGGCCTTGCTACGACGCTCGCTGTCATCCTTCATGAGATACCGCAGGAAGTCGGGGACTTCGCAGTACTGCTTCATGCCGGCTATACGAAAAAGCACGCCCTATGCCTCAATTTCCTTTCTGCCCTCTCCGCCCTTCTCGGAGCAGCACTCTTCTTCGCTATCGGAGAATTTGCCGAGCCAATTGCGGCGTATTTCGTTCCTCTGACTGCGGGAGGATTCATTTATATTGCGGTCGCTGATCTCATTCCTGAACTGCACAAGACCAAACGGACCAGGGACTCGGTGTATCAATTAGTCGCCGTCATCGCCGGTATCGCTGCGATGCTTGGACTGGTATTTTTTGAGTAATTTCCCCCATCGGTATATTTCGATAAAAAAGCTTGTATAAGCCTTAAAATCCAGTCGTATTTGATTGACAGGAATAGTTTTTTCATGTATACTATTGGCAAACAAAAAGCATTACAAAGATGTAGAATCGGTGTGATGCTTTTTTGTTTCAGCCCGTTGTTCCTGAAAAATTTACTCCACGAGGATTACATGAATCAAACGCAAGTCCAGCCGGCCGTTTCCGTTCTCCGTGACATGGGTCATGTCGTATGGTCGGGCTGCCGACTGTGCCCTGGTGTCGACATTTCTTTCTGGGCCGAGAAACTCCCTGGCATCAAGAGTCATCGGCACATTCGTGCGCGGCTGGTTCGGCCAGAGGAAACCCCGGTGGTTGCCGACTGGTTCAGCCAGCAACACTTCGATCTTGCCATGCTCGGCCGCGACTATCTCAACCTCGAAACCGAGGTGATGGAAATGATGGTGATCGCTCGCCATGTCACCAATCTGGCGATCGTGCCGGATGAAGAGGGGCCGGGCGTCAGTCTCATCCTTACGTTGCCTGGCAGTGAGCAGCGCTTCCGGCTCAATGTCGGAATCGTTGGTCGTTGGGATTGGTTCATCAACCCCAGGGAGATGGTCCCGAATCCCATCCAGCTGGCCGAGGAGTCGGCCACGGCCTGAGCCCAGGTTCTGGGCGAAAATGAACGGCGAGAGCAATGCTGTGCTCTCGCCGTTTTCCTTTTTTAAAATATCCCTGGGCTATCCCTTTTCTCCGAGCTTGTGCGGGTTGTGATTCGGACAGGTCTTGTCACTGCAGCGCTCGGGTATAGTTTTTGTCCCCTCCATCATAAGTGCACCGCATTCTTTGTTGTCTTGATCGTCGCGATTATAGGTGCACAGTCCGCCAGTTGGCTTGGCCTTGATCGCATGTTTGCAGTCAGGGTAGTTCGAACAGCTGTAGAAGATGCCGAAGCGGCCACGGCGTTCCGCCATTTCACCTTTCTGGCAGACCGGACATTTTACGCCAGTAGTGACGAGATTCGCCGGATCATCCTTTTTTACATATTTGCATTTCGGATAGTTGCTACAGGCGACGAAACGCCCGAAACGTCCCTCGCGCTCCACGAGCTCACCCTTCTCGCAGGATGGGCACTTCTCGCCGGTTGCCTTCGGTCCTTCGACAACCTTTCCCTCAAGCGTGAGCGCCCCGACACATTCAGGAAAGCGGCCGCAGCTATAGAACTTGCCGGTTCGCCCCAGTTTGATAATCATGTCGCCGCCACACGTGGGGCAGCGCATTTCGTTCGGCGCGTCGCCCAGGTTCGACATCTTCTCGAGCTTATCTTTACTTTTCACTTCTTTGGCGAAGGGACCATAGAAATCCTTGAGCGTTTTCTTGTATTCTCGTGTTCCAAGAGCGATCTCATCGAGCTGATCCTCCATGGTGGCCGTGAATTCATCCGAAAGGATTTCGGCGAAGTGGAGCGAGAGAAAATCATCAACCACGAGTCCGGTCTCGGTCGGAATAAGCGTCCGCCCGTCTTTGTCGACGTAACCGCGCGTCTGTATCGTCTGGATGATCGAGGCATACGTCGATGGCCGGCCGATGCCGCGTTTCTCAAGCTCTTTGACGAGTCCGGCTTCGGTGTAGCGCTTCGGCGGCTCGGTCCACTTCTCTTCGTGCGCGAGCGAGACGAGGTCGAGCACTTCGCCGACAGTGACCTTCGGAAGCTCTGTATCTTCTCCGCGAGCCGCCGTATCTTCGGCAAGCCAGCCAGGCGAGACGACAATGGATCCAGTCATAGAGAAAAGCGGTACGGCGGAGTCGCTCGCCCGGGCGGATATTTTCGTCCGGAGAACCTCAGCATCGGCCATCTGCGACGCTATCGTACGAGAGCGGATGAGCGCATAGAGTCTCTTTTCCTCATCCGTCTTACCGTAGATTTTCGTATCGATATGCGTCGGCCGGATCGCCTCATGTGCCTCCTGAGCATTCTTGGATTTCGTCTTGAAGACGCGGGGTATGGCAGAGGCTTTGCCATAGGTCTTTTCGACGAGTGTGAGGATGTTCGCGACTGCATCCTTATTCAGATTCGTCGAGTCGGTGCGCATGTAGGTGATATGTCCGGCTTCATAGAGCCGTTGTGCTGTCTTCATGGTCCGACTCGGTGCGAAACCGAGACGTGAGCTCGCGGTCTGCTGCAAGGTCGACGTCGTAAACGGCGCGTAGGGACTGCGCTTGGCTGGAGTTTCTTTCACATCCTCAATTGTCCAGGTTGATTTCTTTCCGCGCTCGATGATATCTTCCGCTTCTTTCTTGGCGGTTTCTTCATCAGCTTTCGGTCGGGACTCGGTAGTATGAGTAAGTGTCAGGGCTTTTCCAAGCGTATTGGTGAAGTCTCCGGTGAACTGGAAAAAAACTTCTGGAATGAAAGCCTGAATTTCTTTCTCACGCAGGGCCAGAATATGGAGTGCCGGGGACTGGACTCGTCCGGCGGAAAGTCCGTAGCGGAGCTTTTTCCAGATGAGACCTGAGAGATCGTAGCCGACGAGCCGGTCGAGAACACGTCGTGCTTCCTGGGCTTTGCGAAGGTTCTCATCGAGCGGTCGAGGGTGAGCGATCGCCTCTTTCACTGCGGCGGGCGTGATTTCATAAAAAAGCACCCGGGCCGGTTTCTTCAGCCCGCAGGTGACGGCGAGATGCCAGGCGATCGCCTCGCCCTCGCGGTCGGGGTCGGTCGCAAGCAGCACCGTCGAACTTTTCTTGGCGAGTTTCTTGATCGATTCGACGACCGCTTCCTTGCCGGGACTGATGACATAGTTCGGCACGAAGCCGGCCTTGATATCGATGGCTGCCTTGTTGCTTTTGGGAAGATCGCGGATATGGCCGATCGAGGCGACGACCTTGTATTCGCCGTCGAGATATTTTTCAATCGTCTTCGCTTTGGAAGGGGATTCGACAATGAGAAGTTTCATGAAAGAGGTAGGTGTGGGTTAGCGTCCGCGCGTATAATGCATGTTCCCGATATTTTTGGCAAGACCGCGGAGCTCGAGCTTGGTGAGAATCATATTCACACGGGTTGTCTCCAGTCTAGCGGCGGCGATGACATTGTCAATGTGAAGTCCTTCATGAGTGAGCGCGGCATAGACACGCTCTTCGTCGGGTTCGAGAGTGGGCAGCTCTTGTTTTTGTGGAGTCTCTTTGATTGGGACAAGCGAACCTTCGAGCTCACTCAAGATGTCTTGAATGCCGGTCACGAGCTTTGCTCCTTGCTTCAGGAGGAGGTGGGTGCCGGTTGAGGCGGGAGAAAAGATCGAACCTGGTACGGCGAAGACTTCGCGATTGTAGTCGAGCGCGAGCCGCGCCGTGATAAGCGAACCGGATTCTTCAGCCGCTTCGACGACAATTACACCCTGGCAGAGTCCGGCCATGATGCGGTTCCGTGCCGGAAACGTCCCGGTGCTCGCGTTCGTCCCTGGTCCGAGTTCGGAGATAAGTGCTCCGGTTTTGAGGATATCCTGAGCGAGCCGAAGGTGGCTTTGCGGAGAAATGGAGGCATCATCGATACCGCTGCCAAGGATAGCGATCGTTGATCCATGCGCTTCAAGTGTCGCTTCATGAGCGATAGCATCAATTCCAAAGGCGAGACCGGAAATAACCGTGTACCCAGCTTTCGCGAGTGCTCGGGAAAGCTCTTGAGCAACCTGTTTCCCATAGTTGGTTGATTTACGCGATCCGACGATAGCGATATGCGGTTTCGTGTTCCAATCGCGATAGGTACCGCGGATATAGATCAGTGCTGGTGGATCGGTAATTTCAGCAAGGAGAGTGGGAAAATCAGGATCAGTGAAGGGGATAATGGTAATCTGACTTTTCTCGAGCAACTCCTTTTCTCTTTCTTCATCGATGCCGGATCGCTCGCTCGCGATAGTGACGAGACGAGACTGTCCTAGGGTGATCCAATCGGATTCTGGGGCTTCCCAAGCAGCTTCCGCGGATCCGAAGGCTCCGACCAAGAAGCGGATGGTCTTGGCGCCGCAGCCGGGGAGGGAGTTCAGGAGATGGAAGGCGAATGACTCGTTCATAATTATATAGAGAGCCATTCTAGGCGAAGGCCGGTTTTCAGGCAAATTTCCCGGCCGGAGTACACTTGACCATCAGTCTAATTCCCGATAGGGTGGGGCCATGTTTGGCTGGATGGTCCGGTTGAACAAACCTTGAAAACAGGAGATTTCCTCATGACAGAGCCACAAGTGAACCTGGCCTCGGGCGTGAACTATGACCTCATCGATCCGGCTACGGTCATCGCCCGTGAGCAGGCTGCTTTGACAGCCCGGCACCTCGCCCGCTGGGGGATGCGAGAAATTCCGGGCTGCCGCGGCCAGAGCTATTACGCCATCCAGTTGTCGAACGGCGACCGGTTGACGCAGACGATCGAGTGCCTCGGAACCAAGAGCGCCGTGGCCCAAGCCATGTACAGGCACACCGGCGATTCCCAGTACTTCTTCGGACTCGGCCAGGACACGCTCGCGATGGCGGCCAACGATGTCGTGACTTCCGGGCAGCCGCCACAGATCATGCAGCCGTACCACGCCGCCGGTCACTCGGACTGGTTCGATGATCTGGCCCGGGTCACGGCGATCATGGAAGGCTACCGGGCGGCCTGCGACAGCATCAGCTGCACCTGGGGCGGCGGCGAGACGCCAGCACTCGCGGGCATCGTTCTGCCCAAGGAGACCGACATGGCGGTGGTGGTAACTTCGGTGATGCCGGCGGCGTGGCCGTACATCGACGGCAGCAGTCTCCAGTCAGGCGATGCCATCGTGTTTCTCCCATCGTCCGGCATTCACGCCAACGGTCTCTCCACGGCCCGGAAGCTCGCCGCGAAGCTGCCCGATGGCTATCTCACCCGGCTTCCGAGCGGACGCATGTTCGGCGAGGTGCTGCTCGATCCGACACATCTCTATGTCAACGTGGTGGTGGACTGTCTCGATGCTGACATCCCCCTCCACTACCTGGCCAACATGACCGGGCACGGCTGGCGCAAGGTGATGCGGCATCCGAAGCCGTTCGAGTATGTCATCAGGTCGATGCCGGAAGTTCCGGAGATCTTCCCGTTCATCCAGTCAGGCATGGGGCTTTCTGACGAGCAGATGTTCGGTGCCTACAACATGGGCGCCGGCTTTGCCTGCTACCTGCCACAAGAGCACGTCGAGCAGGTCATCGCCATCGCCGCCGCTCGCGGCCTGCCTGGAGCGCTCTATGCCGGCAATGTCTACGATGCGACACAGTCCTCCGTCAACATCATGCCGAAGCAGATCGTTTTCTGAACCGAATCCGCCGAGCATTTGACCAATGCGTCATCGTTAGCAGAGCCCAGTCGCCATCCGGCGGCCGGGCTTTTTCTTTTGCTATACTTCACGCTATGAAAACAACTAAGCAATACTGGGTCATGAAGAGCGAGCCGAGCGAGTACTCGATCGATGATTTGGCTCGCGACAGACAGGCGCCCTGGTATGGAGTGCGGAATTATCAGGCGCGGAACTTTATGCGCGACCTGATGCGGCCAGGGGACACCGTGCTTTTCTATCACTCGAGTTGTCCGGAGCCGGGCGTAGCCGGACTCGCTGAAGTGGTCGGGAAACCGTATCCTGATGCGACGCAATTCGATCCGAAGAGCCTCTATTTCGACCCGAAAGCGACGGAAGAGAATCCGCCCTGGATTTTGGTGGATGTGAAATTCAAAAGACGCTTCAGGCAAGTTGTCTCACTCACGGCACTTCGGCAGGAAAAGAGCCTTCAAGGGCTCGTCATCCTTCGTCCTGGGAATCGGCTCTCTATTACCCCGATGACAGCTGCTGAAGCCGCGGTCATCGAGAAGCTGGCTGTCGCTATGGCTTAATAGTATTTTGGCACTGGCCAGTCGCGTAACACTCGATATTCTCGATCGTGGTATTGAGGATTCGGTGCAGCGCCTCTTCTGAATAAAAGGCGATATGGGGCGTGTAGACGACATCATCGCGGCCGAGAAGGATATGGTCTTTGACGAGCTCCTGGAGCTCTTCGGGTTTTCGGTTCTCGGTGAGAAGCTCTTTTTCTTCGCGGATGAGATGCTCGCCTTCGATGACGTCGAGGCCGACGCCGGCCAGGATACCTGAGTCGAGGCCATGAATGAGCGCGTCATTGTCGACGAGTTCGCCCCGAGCAGTATTGATGAGGATAGCGCCGCGCTTGATGAGCTCGATATTTTTCTCATTGATGAGGTGGTGGGTCGCTGGCAGATACGGCGTATGGAGGGTGATGATGTCGGATTCGGCGAAGAGTTTTTCAAGTGAGACATACTCATAGCCGAGCACTTCGGAGAGAAAGGTGTTTTGATAGGCATCAAACGCGAGAATGCGCATGCCGAAGCCGCGGGCGATCTTGATGACATGGAGGCCGATCTTGCCAGCGCCGATGACACCGATTGTCTTATCCTTTAGGTCAAAACCTTTGAGGCCCTCGATAGAAAAATTATTCCGCAACCGACGGACATGGGACTTGTGGACGTTTCGAGAGAGCGCGAGGATGAGCGCGAAGGCATGCTCTGCGACTGTGTTCTCGCCGTAGGTCGGAACATTCGTGACGGTGATGCCGCGCTCTTTGGCATCAGCAACATCGATGTGGTCGTAGCCGGTAGAGCGCGTAACGATGAGTTTGAGATGAGGAAGTTGATCAAGAATCGCCTTGGTGACACGACTATAAATGAAGACAGAGAGTACCTCGCATTCCCGGATGTCTTCGAGAGAGCTTTCATCTAAGGGCTTCGTGGAGAAGTGCAGTACGTGGCCGGAAAAGCGGGCCTCGAGCACTGATTTTTCCCAGTCCTGAATCTCGAAAAAAGCGATGCGCATAGCGTTTGGCTCAAATATTGACAATGCTATTATACAGTCTGAGAAGCGAAACGTGAATCGCTGTCGGTTCGTGTTTGTGAGCAGGAATACAGGCTTTTTTATATGACACAGATCGCTACAATCCTTGAGCCAGCTCGATCGATCTTCGGGAATATTCTCGTGACGGATGATCAGGGCATCGCGCTCTATGCCAATGACGGTATCGCCCGTCGGACCGGATTTTCGGTGGCGGAAATCATCGATTCGAAGCCGGGGAAGCTGTGGGGCGGACGCATGCCGCGGCCGTATTACGATACGATGTGGCAATCGATCCGGGATAGAAATCAGCCCTTTTCTGGAACAGTGACCAATCAAAACAAGGATGGGAAAGCATACCGTGAGCTTCTTGCTGTCGCTCCGCTTCAGCGCGCGAATAGAGTGAGGCGCTACCTTGCGCTCCGTCCTCAGTCGCTTGAGAATCAAGATCAGTTCATCGAGGAATGGCGTGGATTGTTCAATCAACCCAGACTATCGGCAAAAAAGGCCATCCCTTGGCTCCAACGCTGGTTTCCTCAGGAGACTCTCCCAGGTGCTGATGAGCCCGGCCTCTTTGCTGACTGGATCGAGACGGCCTGGGTGGTGCCGGTCCGCGCTCGCTTCGCGGCGCGTTTCGATGACCGAGTACTGGTTGAAGCCGCGCAGGGCGATCCACGGCAGTTTCAGCGGCTGTATGAGAAGTATTATGCGACTGTCCGGAATTACTTCAATCAGCATCTGGCTGGTCAGGAGGACCAGATTCTTGATTTGACGCAGGATACGTTTGTCCGTGCTTTCGAGCGACTGGAGGGCTATGAAGTCCGGAATGCCGCCTATAGTACCTATCTTCTTCGGATTGCGCATAGTCTACTCCTCAATACCTATCGTCAGAAACCGATGCTTGAACTTGCAGCTGACTTGAGTTTACCGGATAGCCGCACCGCTGCTGATCTCTCCTGGGTCTGGGAGACGCCGGAGTTGAGCTATCGAGAAAGGACGGTTCTCTCAGCGTATTATCGGGAAGGCTTCTCGGTCCGGGAAATCAGCCGGGGACTGGAGATTTCGGAAAATGCCGCCAAGATTCTCTTGTCTCGGGCGAGGAAAAAGATCCGGCCGCTCCTTGGTAGTGTCTAGCCGGTGATAAAAAATACTATAGATAGTGTTTTTGGTGTCAAACGACACCTTTTTTGTTTCTGTGTGTTTAGAGAAGTAGAGACTGTTAATCAAATATCAAACTATGCCTCTCTATAAGATCCAGAAGCGGAATGGTGCCATCGTCGATTTCGAGCTCAATAAAATAGAACGCGCCATCCAGAAGGCCCTCGAGAGTATTCGGACAGTTGAGCCGGAGCGGGCAAAAATCATCGCGATTGATGTTGCAGCCCTCTCCGAAGAACGTTTTGGCGATCGGATCCCGACCGTCGAAGACATCCAGGATATCGTCGAGGAGACACTTATCCGCTACGACTATGCCGATGTGGCGAAGGCATATATCCTCTACCGTGAGAAGCGGCGCGAGGTGCGCGAAGACCGTAACGTGGTCGTCCAGGTAGAAAAGACTGTTTCCGAGTATTTGGAGAAGCTTGACTGGCGCGTGAATGCGAACTCCAATCAGGGCTACTCACTCGGCGGGATGATTTTGAACACGGCCGGTAGCGTCATCGCCAATTACTGGCTGTCGCATATCTACCCGAAAGCGGTCGGCGATGCGCACCGCAATGGGGACTACCATATTCATGATCTCGACATGTTTTCGGGTTACTGTGCCGGCTGGAGTCTGCGAGTACTCCTCGAAGAAGGATTCAACGGAGTCGAGAACAAGATCGAATCGGGTCCGCCGCAGCACCTCTCCTCGGCGGTTGCTCAGATGGTGAACTTTCTCGGTACGCTCCAGAACGAGTGGGCCGGCGCACAAGCCTTCTCGAGTTTCGACACCTACCTGGCGCCATTTGTGAAGAAATATGAATTGGAGATGCGTGCTGATCTGGAGGGCTATGATGTCGAATTCAAGGATACGGAGTCGGTAGAACGCTACATCACCGACAAGGTTTACGAGTACGTCTACCAGAACGTCCAGTCATTTGTCTTCAATCTGAATATCCCATCGCGCTGGGGGACACAGACCCCGTTTACGAATATTACGCTCGACTGGGACTGTCCGGCTGATATGCAGGAGAAACGGCTTCTCCTTGGTGGCAAGCCGTTCGGCTACACGTTCGGACAGCTCCAGAGGGAGATGGACATCATCAATCGTGCTTTCATCGCCGTCATGTCGAAGGGTGATGCTAAGGGGCGGACGTTCACCTTTCCGATCCCAACCTACAATGTGACGAAGGATTTCCAGTGGGACGATCCAAAGAATCTCCCACTGTTCGAGATGACGGCGAAGTATGGAACGCCGTATTTCCAGAACTTCGTGAACTCCGATCTCAATCCGGGTGATGTCCGGTCGATGTGCTGCCGGCTGCAGCTTGATTTGCGAGAGCTCCGGAAGCGCGGCGGCGGGTTGTTCGGCTCGGCGGAGATGACTGGGTCAATCGGCGTTGTTACAATCAACGCCGCACGCATCGGCTACTTGTGCCGGGGCGACAAGGAGGCGTTCCTGAAGCGGGTCGACCATCTTATGGGTCTCGCCCGGCAGTCACTCGAGATTAAGCGCGCAGAAATCCAGAAGTGGATCGACCGGGGATTATTCCCGTACACGAAACGCTATCTGGGCTACCTGAAGAATCACTTCTCAACGATTGGTATCAACGGGTTGAACGAGGCGATCCGAAATTTCACCGAAGACCGGGAGAATATCGCGACGCCGAAGGGACAGGCATTTGCGGTTGAGGTGCTTGATTTCATGCGAGAAAAAATCAAGGACTATCAGGAGGAGACGGGGAACTATTACAACCTCGAAGCGACACCGGCCGAAGGGACGACCTACCGCTTTGCCAAAGAGGATCGGAAGCGCTTCCCGGATATCCTGCAGGCGGGGACGACGGAAGCACCGTACTATACGAATTCGTCTCAGCTGCCGGTTGGCTACACGGATGATGTTTTCGAGGTCCTTGAGCTTCAAGACACGCTCCAGACCAAATATACTGGCGGGACGGTGCTGCACTGTTACATGAACGAGCGGGTGAGTTCTGGGGAAGCCTGCCGCAATCTGGTGCGAAGTATCCTCACGAATTTCCGACTGCCGTACATCACGATCACGCCGACGTTCTCTATCTGCCCGAAGCATGGCTATCTCGACGGCGAGCACGACTTTTGTCCGAAATGCGATGGAGAGCTTGGAATCGGGGAGGGCGAACGTTTTGATGTCGAATTGCGCAAGACATACGCGAGCACACAGGCAGAAAAATAATACAAAATAATCCATATAAAAAGCCAAGTATATGATCAAAGTATCAGCGGCGAGACAGGAAGTTGTATCGAGCACCAATGAACAACGCACGCGTTGTGAGGTATGGACGCGCGTGATGGGTTATCATCGCCCGGTCTCCCACTTCAATATCGGAAAGAAAGCGGAACACTACTCACGCAAACACTTCGTCGAAACCGTTGCGGCGAATCATGAGTTCTGTCAGGAATATTTGGCCTAAGCGACTCCGGCGATGATTATTAGCGGCATCCAGAAATTCACCCTCCTCGACTTTCCAGGAAAAATCTCCTGTATCGTTTTCACCGGTGGCTGCAATTTCCGTTGCGGCTACTGCCACAATCCGGAATTCGTGCTGCCGGAAAAACTGACGGCTCTCGCTCCAAGCTTCATTCCGGAGGCGGCCGTTCTCAATTTCCTGAAACGTCGGCAAGGAAAGCTTCAGGGTGTAGTCATCACCGGCGGCGAGCCGACTGTCATGCCGGATCTTGAGGTATTTATCCGAAAAGTCAGGGCCCTCGGATTTGCAGTCAAGCTCGATTCCAATGGGAACCGGCCGGAAGCGCTGCGTACGCTCATCGACCAGGGTCTCATTGATTATGTGGCGATGGATGTGAAGACCAGTCTTTCGGGGTACCGTTCCCTCGTCGGGTCAGGGGCGAACGAAAAGAAACTTCAGGAAAGTATCGAGCTTCTGAAAGAGGGGCGGGTCGACTATGAATTCCGTTCGACGCTTATCCGGGAAGTTCATACGCCGGAAGTGCTCCGAGAAATGGAGACACTTTTGCTTGGGGCCAAACGTTTGTATCTCCAAACGTTCCGAAGCGGCGTTACTCTTGATCTGGCTTTCGAACGCTACCACCCATTCTCGATCGTCGAGATGGAAGAAATCACCGAGCGGTTCCGAACTCTTGGCATAGAAGTTGGTGTCCGAGTCTAGAATGAAAAGGTGTATACTCGAAATAACCATAACTTTTGCAATCATATGGAAGGACACAAACCATACAGCGGTCGAGATTATTTTTTGGCGATTTTCGTCTCCACCATTCTTCTTGTGCTTTTCAGCTGCTACCTGCTCATCCGACGTGGCTATTATTTCGATGCACCGCTGACCGCGGATATACTGTTTGTTCCAAATAAAGCATTAGCCTCTGTCGGTATCATGCTTCTTGCTATCACCTTTCTTATTGGGCCAATCAGTCGTTATTTCGACCGTTTTGATTATTGGGTGGGGCTCCGTAAAGAGCTCGGGATTGTCGGTGCCTTCTTCATTTTTGCGCATGCGATTATTTCCTATTATTTCCTTCCCAAGAAATTCCCCCAGGAATGGCTCTCATTCACCTCGCTCGAGTGGGCAGCGGGACTAGTTGGGAGCATCCTTCTTGTTCTCCTCTTCATCATCTCGTTCCGTAAACTCATCGAACTCATCGGCCCGGCTCGCTGGTGGTTCATGCAGCGCTGGGGCTTGCGGTTGGTGATGTTCTTAGCGATACTCCACGTTTTTGATATGAAGTGGGCCGGTTGGGTGAAATGGCTGACCAAGAGCCCGGCGGCGCCGACCGCTGAACTTGCCAATCCATGGATGCCAGGCCTCGGTATTCTGGTCGGTATGTTTGTCGCGTGGGTGGTGATTGTTCGACTGTACGAAACACTCTTTCTCTTCCGGAATATCGGCCTCATCTCCAAGGAAATTTCGACTGATCCCGTGCTCAAGTCACGAGGCCGCCGATTTTTTCTCGCCACCCTGTCACTTCTAGGGGTTTCGTATATTGTAGTTGCGCTGCGCTGGGTTTAGATTTTCTTCAACAGAAAAAAAGCGGCCGATTGGCCGCTTTCGCTTTACCCTCGAGCCTGGTCAGCTGATTCGATACCGGTAATCGTAAAGTCGAAGCGCTTGTGGGTCGGATCGTCGATTGAGACCAGAAGCCAGCCGACGAGAACGCCGAGGATAACGGAACGGAACAAATCCTTGAGAGTGAAGAAAGATGCGGAAAACATGGCCATATTCTAGATGATGCGGGCGGTTTTGGCCATGCTACGATTGTTCGGCGAGCGCGGTCGCTTTCATTTGGTGTGCTTTGATCGAAGCGATGATCCGGACAGTAGTGAGGCTGAAGACAATGACTCCGGAAGTCGTATAGGTTGAGATCATCCACCATTCCTTCGAATCGGTTCCGGAAAGGATGCCATGACCGAGGAAGAGGAGATACATGGCGAAGCTCATGTAGTGGAGTCGACGCCACGCTTTTACCCCGATCCGATTGCGAAACTCAGAGCTCAGGACAAGCGCGAGTGCCCCATAAACCGCGATGATACCGAGACCGACCGTCCAACCGATTGAAAGCCCGAGCGTGCTTGTTATTGGCCGCGTGAGGAGAAAAGGGACAAGCGTCTCAGTAGCCGAGAGGTGAAAATAATGATCGAACATGAAACTGCTCGCGTGCCCAAATGTAGCGAGGAGCGCCATCCAGGAGAAGAAGCGGTGCATCTCGTAGTTGAGTGCGGGCGGCAGAATTTTCCACACGAGGCGCGTTGAGATGAGGAGTCCATTGATGACGACGACTGAAAACAGGATGAAAGCGAGGATACCGCTCGCCCGGCCGATATACCAAGGGAGCGACTCACTGCGAGGAATAAGCCCGACACTTTCGCTTTGCCAGGTTTCAGCTGGAGAAGAAGTTGCATCAAGCGGATTCGTACTGGCGATTACCTCGTTCCCATCGCTGGTCAAATCGCCATCCGTATCGGCGATGTTTGGATTGGTACTGTAGACGGTGAGTTCAGCGGCGTCCGTCAGGCCGTCGAAATCGGTATCCTGAACAACCGCTCCGGCTGGCGTCGTACCGAGACAGAAAAGGAAGAGAGCGGTGACGATGGTGCTACGCAGCATTCCAGACATAGGGTTGGGCAAAATTATTTATTTCGAATGTTCCAGCGGTGTCGAAGAAAATGGCGGGGATGGACCGTTCCAGGGCTGATATGCGGCCGGCATTACTTCCTAAGAGAAAGAGTGTTTTTGCCGCTACATCGGCCGCCTCCGCAGTCAAAGCGATGACCGTTACCGAGAGGAGATCGCTCCGGCTCGACTGTCTGGTCGCAGGATCAATGAGATGGTGTTTTTCCTCTCCGGCAGACTGCCAGACACGCCGGTTTTTCCCCGAGGTTGCGACCGCTTGATCGGAGAGGGAGAGGAGACAGAGATCGGTATCACGCTCGAGCGGATGCTCGACACCGATAATCCAGCCACTCTCACCACGTCCGACATCGCTGCCGCGAAGCGCGATATCGCCACCCGCATCCACCAGTACGTGCCGGTATTTTCGTCCCAGTTTTTCCGTAACCCGATCAACGATATAGCCTTTTCCGAAGCCGCCGAAATCGAGTTTCAATCCTCGGGGCTTCCTCGCGCTTTGGATTGATGTGTCAAGGACAAGATCATCCGGCGAGAGAGGAAAGACATCATTGCTATCAGGATAGGCGCCCGCATACCCTTCCCGTTCGAGCGAGGGGAGGACGCTCGGATCGAAGAATCCTTTGGTTTCCTTGTAATGCTTCTTTGCTCGGCTGAGAAGGTCAAAAAGCTCAGTTGATACGACGCCTCCGGTTGACTGATTGAATTGCCAGAGCTCATTACCTTTGATGAAGCGGCTGTAGCGACGAGCGAAGTGTCGCATCGTCTGGAAAGCGTCTTCGAGTGAATCGGCCATGACCTCCTTGCTCTCATCGGACGAGGCGATTCGCAGCAGGATATCGGTTCCCATGATCTCTCCCTCTACCCGGCGCTCGAGTGTCCGAAATCCGCTCATAGCGATTCATAGCTGTCGAGGATGCCGTTGCTGTTGGTATCCTCCTCATCGCTGAGGGTGAGGAGATCATCAGTGCCCGGCCAGATATCGAGCGCGTTCGGTACGCTGTCGCCATCGTCATCGGTGAAGTAGGCCGTCTGTGGAATGACCGGATCGGGATCGAGCGCATCGACGAGACCATCGCCATCGCCATCGGTTCCGTAGCCGGGATCGGTTTCGATATAGGTTTCGGTGATTGGTGTCGCGGTAACCACATTTTGAACCACGGTTTCCGGCTTCGCGGTCTTTTCTTCGCTCACTGTTTCGATTACAGCTTCATCATCACTGCTCGAGTATGATTCATCTTCGCTATCCTCGTCCTCGTATTCCGAATCCTCGGAACTCTCCGAATCTTCCGATCCTTCCTCATCATCCTCACGCGCCCACGCGGAGTGAGTGCCGGCAAATGGGTTAGCCTCTGGCAGAGCGATACTGAGGCCGAAACCAAGGCCGAGAGTGAGAATGAAAATGCTGGTCAGTCTGAGGGCAATGAGAAATCGCATAGTCTTTATCCTTAGGAAGTTTTTGTTTTCGCTGCCGCTTTTGGTTTGCTTTTTTTAACAGTGGCTGCGGGTTTTGCCGCGGTAGTCGTTTTCGCCGGTGTCGAGACTGTTTGCTTCTGGACCGTGTTCACAGTCGTGGTCCGCGTCGCAACACGCTGATGCTTCTCTATCTCGGTTTTCTGGTTGGCGAGAATACTTTCGTAGCGAGCTTTTTCTGTCTCCATATAGGCCTTCATCTCGCCGCGTTTTACTTCGACATCCTGAAGATAGGCGACCCGGGCACGCTCCGTCTCGGCCTGCTCGGCGAGATACGCCTTCCGCTCCTCGGAAAGCCTTGAGAAAAACTTGCTGCGTTCGTGGGCAATTACCGCTCCGAACGGACCGAAGAAAGCTGCAAAGGAGAGGACAAAAAGCAGGAGTCGGAGTTTTATTTTTCCCATATGATAGGATAAAATCGTTAAGCGTCTTACAGAGAGTACAACGAATTTCCAGGGAAATTGTTTTCAAAATCCGTCATTAAGGCTCTCTTGAGGCATATCGTAATGATTGCAGAGGAACAGAAAATGCCGATAGACGAGGCTGATCGCCCCCGCGAAGACGAGGATTTAATCGCGGCCGCCAGGGAGAATCCGGAGGCTTTCGGTCAGCTCATGGAGCGCTATGAAGCCCCGCTTCTCCGTTATCTGATGCGACTGACCGGCTGGGCTGGGGAGGAAGTCGAAGATATTCTTCAGGAAGCCTTCATCAAGGCGTACCGCCATCTGAACGACTATGATTCATCGCTGAAATTTTCCGCGTGGCTCTATCGTATTACTCATAACCAGGCGATTGATGCTTTGCGCCGCCACACAGCTTCTCCGGTGCGCTTCGAGTGGTCGCTCGAGGATGTGGCCCGGCTTGTCCCGGCAAAAAGTGATACCGAAGCATCTCTCTGGAATAAGGAAGAGCTTGAGAGCGTGCGCCGAACAATCGACTCCCTACCAGAGCGGTATCGCGAGGTACTCGTGCTGCGCTTTCTCGAAGAAAAGTCATATGAAGAGATTGTTGATATCCTCAAAATGCCGAAGGGAAGCGTGGCGACGGCCGTGAAGCGTGGAAAAGAATTACTCCTTAAACAGCTTGATGCTTGAGCGCTTATGTCCGCACTCTCGACAAAAACATTGGAACGTATCGCAGAGGGACGAGTGGCGCCGATTGCTCGGTGGAAGCTTCTGCTTCTCGGTGGAGCGAAATGGGCGGCTGCGGGTTTTGTTTCCGTGCTGGCGGCCTTTGGCATCATGCTGACGGTACATGTGCTCTTCGAGATCGACTGGCATGTCTATCAAGAACTCGGTTTTACGCCGATTGAGGTTCTGCAGTCACTGTCGCCACTGCTCTGGACGGTTTTACTCGCACTGATACTGATCGCTGGAGTCGCTCTTCTTCGGCAGACTAAGTACGGATATCGATACTCGCTTGTGAGCATGTTCGGGCTGCTCTTTCTGTCCGGCGTAGCGATGGGCGCGACATTCGAACGCTGGCCAGGGGAGGAGCGGATCGAATCGGCGCTCATGTACAAGATTCCCGGCTACCGGAGTTTCGAAGCCCGCGTCCTGCCATCGGTAGAAAAGCAGTGGTCGCAGCCGGAAGACGGTCTGCTTGGCGGCACGATCACTTCAATCGATGAAGGAAAATCATTTGAAATCCGCGATTTCGAGGATAAGGCGTGGAAGATCGATACCGAAGATGCTCTCATGAGCGAGTCGGTTGAACTGAAGGAAAATCAGGAGATAAAAATCATCGGTGAAACTGAGGATAATGAGACGTTCCGGGCGACGGAAGTCCGGTCGTGGGAATCGAAAAAACCGACGTCCGCATCGGTGAGGCCGAAAGCCGAAGAACATGAGGAAGAATCTGATGACGAAGAGGGGTCAGAAGAAAGAGATATTGATGAAGAAGACGGAGAGGAAAGCGAAGAGGAGGAGAGTGAAGATCATGATGAGGATCAAGAAGAATCCGAAGAAAATCAAGAGGATTCCGAACGCGAGGCTGAAGACTAGATTTTAACGAATAAGAAAAAACCGCGCTGCATCAAGGGAGGCAGCGCGGTTTTTTATGGCGGGGACGGCGGGACTCGGTCAGAAATAATTCATTCGCCGTCGCTCATGAATTTTCCCGACCCTGACTCACAGCCTCGTCTACTGACTCGGCAGCGTTCCGTCTTTCTCGTCCCGACGGAAACCAAGCAGTTGGTTTCCTCTCGCCCCCACTATAGAACAAAAATCTCTCCCCCAAAAGGAGGAGAGATTTTGTTATGGCGGGGACGGCGGGACTCGAACCCGTGACCTTCTGCGTGACAGGCAGACGCTCTAACCAGCTGAGCTACGCCCCCGTGAATATTCAATTTTGTACCAGTACCAGGGGCGAGATTCGAACTCGCGACCCCGGGCTTATGAGTCCCGTGCTCTAACCAACTGAGCTACCCTGGCGGGGATGCAATAAGTCGCCCTCCGCGTATTGCATGGCGCGGAAATAAGAGCGTAAGCAGGGGAAGACAATTGCCACAGTATCTGTCACCTGCTGATGGCTGTTATTTGTTGCGGGGGGTGGATTTGAACCACCGACCTCTTGGTTATGAGCCAAGCGAGCTGCCAGACTGCTCTACCCCGCTGTATTCTCTTTCGATGGAGACCAACTCCTGTGGGTGATCATGGACTCGAACCATGGACCTCGACATTATCAGTGTCGCGCTCTAACCACCTGAGCTAATCACCCGCTCTGAAAAGCACCCCGAATCCTACAATACAACACCAAAACAATCAAGTCTCGGCGGACTGTGTCTCAACTATACCATCTTTGGGTGGACCGTGCCGGATTCGAACCGGCGACCTCCGCGTTGCAAACGCGGCGCTCTACCAACTAAGCTAACGGCCCGAGAGACGTCGACAGAGGGAGTATAGGGAAAGTTTTGGATTTTGTCATCTTCCGATCCGGCCGGATGGTATACTGGAGCAAAGTATTAACCAAATACCTTATGGGCCTCTTTTTTCCATCAAAGCCAAGCACGCCCCCCGCTTCCTCCCATCCGACCCCACATACCTATGGTCATGTGACCAAGCGCGAACTAGAGAAAGACGTCATGGGCCGGCTCCGGCGTGATGGCCTCAATGAGCAGGAACGGACGATTGTTGGGGCAGCCGCGGCCGGTCATATGGACAAGCAGGGATTCATGTCGAGTGGTATGAACCATGGGGAAAAGGAAGAGATGATGGCGGACCTCAGGCACGATGCCTCCAAGCTCCACCTCGAGCCGAAAGATTTGGACAAAATCGATGATGCATTCAATCGGGCACTGTAGCCTGGTGGACAATATAACTTCTTCATGATCGATTGGATCAAGCAAGCGGAATTCGGGATTCGTGAGTTGGCGGGCATTGTGCCGCTTGAAATTTTTGTATTTTTTGGCGCCTTCGCCGAGGAACTGGTCGCGCCGATTCCGTCGATGCTGGTTATGACGACGGTTGGTTTTTTTGCTCAATTGGAAGGTCGGACGACTTTCTTCTTGGTCTGGCTCGTACTGCTTGGTAACATTGGCAAGCTCCTCGGATCATTCATCTATTACACGGTCGGTGATCGGGCCGAGGATATCCTGACTGGTCGTTTCGGTCGCTACATCGGTGTGAAGCATGAGGACATCGAGCGGATTGGTCGAAAACTCGCGGGTGGCAGTCCCTGGCGTGACGGGGCAATCATCTATATCCTCCGGGTGATTCCATTTGTTCCTACCACAGCAGTATCAATCGCCTGTGGCGTCATCCGTGTCCGGCTTAAAGCCTTCCTCATCGCGTCCTACTGTGGGAATTTCTCGAAGGACCTCTTCTACGCCTTTGCAGGCTACTATGGCGTTCGTCAGCTTCGCGCTTTCTTCATGGACATCGAGCGGGTTCGTTTCGGACTGAGCATACTCATCGTGCTCATCGCCATCGGTATTTTCGTGCTCCTCTATATCTATCGTCATCATAGCTTCCGGCTTTTCCGTCACGTCATAGATTTCTTCAAGCCTTCCCGTGACTAGTCTTTCGCGCTATACTCGCATTTCTTATTCCCATCATATGTCGAATTCACCCTTTCAGCTCAAATCCAACTGGCCGCCGGCCGGCGATCAGCCCAAGGCGATTTCTGCTTTAGTCGATGGGCTCAAGCGCGGGGATGATTTCCAGACACTCCTCGGGGTGACCGGTTCCGGCAAGACGTTCACGATGGCGAATGCGATCACACAGTGGGGGAAGCCGACCTTGGTTATCGCTCACAACAAGACGCTGGCCGCCCAGCTCGCACAAGAATTTGAAGAGTTCTTTCCGGATGCAGCGGTGCATTACTTTGTTTCCTACTACGATTTTTATCAACCGGAGGCCTACATGCCGATCACGGATACCTATATTGAAAAGGACGCGTCGATCAACGAGGAGATCGACCGTCTAAGGCATGCGTCGACTCAGTCGCTTTTGACCCGGAAAGACGTGATTATTGTGGCGAGCGTTTCATGTATCTACGGCTTAGGGAGTCCTGAGGAGTATCTCCGGGAGAATATCGTGCTCAAGCTTGGTGATGCTATCACACGCCAGGAGATACTGAAGCGTCTCGTCGCGATTTTCTTCGAACGGACCAACGCTGATATCACGCCGGGGCATTTCCGCTCAATCGGAAACCGAATCGAGGTGATGCCGATCTCTGAGAAGTTCCTCTACTCAATCGAGATTGGCGCGAATCGTGTCGAAGCCATCACAAAGATTGACCCCGTCTCGCAGACAATACTCGCGAAAGAACAGTCGATTTTCCTTTTTCCAGCGAAGCATTTTATCACCGACCAGGACAAGAAAGAGAAGGCGCTGGTAACGATCCGCGAAGAACTTGCGGAACAACTGAAGAAGTTCGAGAAGGAAGGAAAGCTGCTTGAGGCCGAGCGGCTGAAGCGGCGGACACACTATGATGTCGCGATGATCGACGAGATCGGCTACTGTTCTGGCATCGAGAACTACTCGCGGCATCTTTCGGGGAAGCAGGCTGGCGAACCGCCCGAGACGCTCCTCTCGTATTTTCCGCATCTTCCTGATGGAACACCGGATTTTCTCACGATCATCGATGAGTCACACGTCACTTTGCCGCAGCTTCGAGGTATGTACAATGGCGACCAGGCGAGGAAGAAAACACTCGTCGATTTCGGTTTCCGGCTCCCGAGTGCGCTCGATAACCGGCCGCTCAAGCATGACGAATTCCTCGAGCGGGTCGGTTCCGTCGTCTTCACTTCGGCGACACCAGCTGATTATGAGCGCGAAGTGAGTAAACAGATCGTCGAACAAGTCATCCGGCCGACTGGCCTCCTCGATCCCGAGGTGAGCGTCCGACCCATCCGCGCGAGTGATGACTATCCGGGCCAGATCGGGGACTTTATCGCCGAAGCGGAAAAGGAAGTAAAGCAGGGCGGACGCGTCATCGCGACGACGTTGACCAAGAAAATGGCGGAGGACCTGGCGCAGTACCTGAAAGAAAAGAAAATCAAGGCCGAATACCTCCATAGCGATATCAAAACCATCGATCGGATCAAAATTCTGACCCAGTTCCGCAAAGGCGAGTTTGATGTTTTGGTCGGTGTAAACCTGCTGCGCGAGGGGCTCGACCTTCCGGAAGTGACCTTTATCGGCATCCTCGATGCGGACAAGGAGGGCTTCCTCCGTTCCGAGACCTCGCTCATCCAGATCATCGGCCGCGCCGCCCGCAATGTCTTGGGGCGGGTGACGCTTTATGCGGACCGGGCAACCGGTTCGATCGAGTATGCCCTCTCCGAGACGGCCCGGCGTCGCGCTCTCCAGCTCGCGTACAATACCGAACACGGCATCACGCCGCAGACGATTAAGAAAAACATCCATGACATCACCGAGCGGCTCCAGAGCGAGCATGACAAGGCGGTCGCCGTGTCGCTCGCACTCGATGCCAAGGGATTTGCCAAGGATCCGGGGAAAATCATCCGTTCAAAAGAACGTGAGATGAAGGCGGCGGTGAAGCTGCTCGATTTCGAGACGGCGGCCATCCTCCGTGATGAGATCCGCGCGCTCGAAGCGCAGCTCGACGGTCCGAAAAAAGAGAAAAGAAAATCCCCACCAACGGTATAGCCGCGAGTGAGGAGGGCACGTACTGACTAGGCAGTTTTTTCATAGGCGAGCTCCGGTCCTTGGTTGCTCTGCCAGAGCCCTGATTCAGCGAAGAGTATCTGACTTGGCGTGCCAAGCCGTCTGAAGAATGAAAAGGCGAGACTGTTCGCAAAGACATCAATCTCGGCAAGGGCTTCGTTGCTGAGGGGCGCCGCTCTTTCTTGCCAGCGAAAGGTCAGCCGATCACTGAAGTAGTGGCTGAGCGCCTCAAAAATAGCTTCGGCTTCACATGAAGCGGAAACGATATCCATGTAGACGAGTTCGTGTCGGATAAAGAACCGAGGGATGCTGTTCCCATCATAACAACGAAGTCTTCTCGAGAGGGCAACCGTGTAGAAAGTGGGGGATCTTTCCCATTTGAAAAGAGTTTTGAGAGACGGAATGAGTTGCATAGTGGGCCTCCGATTTGGGAAGGTGCCAAGGGACTGTCGACTCAAAGGTACTGCGATTGATGGTCCTTGACAAGGAGACCAGGAAAGGATGCTATACTGGAAAAAGAAACGTGGCTGGAAATCCGGCTCGCGTGAAGTAATAAATAAAGACGTAAACACACAAACATATGATACCGAGAAGAATGCTCGGCTTCGGGTTCGCCCTTTTTCTCATCATGGTGATCCTGGCGCTCATCTATTCCCAGTATGCGGCGCAGAAAATGGATGGATCGGTAAAGACGGTGACCAATACGAAGAAGACTTCGATGCCGACAGAGTCGGCCAAGCCGCTTCCTGTGACAGTGACGCCGGATGCGGTCGCCGATGATCTCATTGACGAGGCACTGGCTGATCGCGACGATCTCGACGCGCATGTCGCGGATGAGATGCAGGCGCTCGAAGAAGGGAACTAATCCGTAAAGATACAAGAAACATATGTCTCTATTCATGAACAAACGGTATCTTTCCGCTCTTTCGCTGGCGGCCGTCCTTGCAGTTCCGGCGCTCGTCTCGGCGGAGACGGCGAATACTCGGGCGACGGAACGTGCCGAACAGGCCAAGGCTCAGATGGAAAATCGTCAGGTGAAGGTGGAGGAACGCAAAGCTGACTGGGCGGAGAAGAAAGAAGAAGTGAAAGCAAAGGTTCAGGACGCTTTCTGCTCCCGTTTCACCGGACGGCTCGATACCAAGGCTGAACGGACGGATGAACGTGAGGGAAATGTGAAGGAGCGCGTCGCTGGCCGGATGAGCAAGCAGACCGATCGCCGCGATGGCCGGGATGAGACGCTCGACGGTAAACGCGACACTCAGGATGAGCGGCGTTCATCGCTCTATGCCAAGCTCGATGAACGGGCCGATACCGATGCTGAAAAAGCAGCTGTTGCCGAATTCAAATCGACGGTCGATAAGGCAGTCGACACCCGCCGGACCGCGGTTGACAAATCAATCGATGATTTCCGTGCGGCGGTTGATAAGGTGGTAGCGGACAAAAAAGCGACTGCTTCTGGTGCGTACGGAGAATTCCAGTCGGCGGTCGCCGCGGCCTCGGCCAAAGCCAAGTCAGACTGTGAGGCGGATGTCGACCCGAAGACCGTGATGGCCGACTATCAGGCAGCGATGCAGGCAGCTCGTGAAAAGCTCAAGGGAAACAAGGATGCGCTGACCGGCCTGAAGGATGAGATTAGAACGCTCGCCGAAGCGCGCAAGAAATCGATCGAAGCGGCGCTTCAGACGTTCAAGTCGACGGTCGAAGCAGCGAAGGAGAAACTGAAGGTGGCTATGAAAGATGCTGCCGGGACGGAAGTGAAATAACCTCTTTCCTTCCTGAGACGACAAAAAACCCGCTCCGGCGGGTTTTTTGAATGGTATACTGAGGACATGGAAAATACCGCGCAAACGAAGTGGGGGATTATTATTGGGGTAGTTTTTTTAGTGGTGGCTTTAGCTGTCTGGAAAATGGATAGTCCGGCAGACCTTTCAACGACTGAAGAGAAAACATCGCTCTTGGGGCAAGATTTACATTCCGACCAGGGTGAGCAGGAAGACGGAATGGGAGGTCCTATTGCCGAAGAGCGGCGCGTGGTCGATATCGATGCCGTGATCGCGGAAATCGAGACGGCTTCGGTTGGCGATGAGACGGTACTTGATGAGGAAGTATCCGATGAGGTACAGAGCGTCCAGGAAGGCCGGGGTGTTATCGAGGATCTAGGGAAAAGCTATGATGAAACAAGCTACTAGCATATTTCTCTTCATGTGGTTGCTCCTTCCTGCCGGACCAGCAGCGGCTTTTACATTTGATCTACCCGACACCGCCGTTCAGAATCTCTCGGTAGCCGACCTTTCGAAACTGGTGGCGGCTGAAAGCAGTGACGCCTTCTGTTCAGGTTGGGGAGAAACCAAATCTCAGATTACCAATCTTATTGGTGAAAAAAACGACCGGGTCGCTGATTATCTTGGTGGGATCGTCGAAAACCTTGATGACCGGCGCGGTGTCCGCGATGCGAAGCGCGAAGGCGTACGATCTGAGGCTGATCAGCTCCGGAGCGCCGGGTATGATTCGCTCGAACTGGCAGCGGTGACCGAAGATGAAAAGAAAGCTGTTGAAAAATATGAGGAGCGTATTGAGAAAGCGCTCGAGGAACGGCGTGCGGCCGTCGATGCTACCGTCGGAGAATACCGGAAAAGTATCGACATCCTCATCGCGAAGCGGCGGATGGTGATGGAGGCAAGCTGGGCGGGTTTCCAGTCGGATGTCGAGGCCGCCTTCAGAGGCGTCGATGCTGATTGCGATGCCGATGCGAGTGTCGCGACCATGGGAAAGAATCTTAAATCAGCGCTCAGCGCGGCGCGGGCAAAACTTGAAAAAGACAAGCAGAATGCACTCGCTCTGGAACAGCAGATCAAAGCTTCTGCCGTCGTGAGAAGGCAATCGGTTGCGGCGAGCATCGCGGCTTTCCAGTCGGAGTTCAAGGCAGCCAATGCTGAACTGAAGGCGGCCTTCGCCGCGGAAGAGACGAAATAATCGGTCGGCGTAATCCCTTTCTTCCCATGTCAGGCCCTACCGAAGCGACCTACCGATCCGAGAAAGGGCTTTCGGTTTTCCGTCGTGCTGTGTATGCTGTCGTCGCCAAGATTCCCGAAGGCTGTGTTCTCAGCTATGGGGCGGTCGCTGCCAAAGCGGGCAGTCCTCGGGCCGTGCGGGCGGTTGGGACAGCGCTTTCTGAGAATTGTTATCAGGATGTTCCGTGCCACCGCGTTATTCGTTCAGATGGTACCATCGGTGAATATGCCTTTGGCGGGCCGAAAGCGAAGCGTCGCCGACTCGAAGAGGAGGGCGTCTTGGTAGATAGCATCGGTCGGGTTGTCTTTCCTTCCTGACGAAATCCTGCTATCCTCAATTTTTGCCAGAGTCCGTATCTGGTGAGGCGTGGCGTGACCACTATCATTTCTAGATCTGCATCATGACCGAGAAGAAGGAATCAAAGAAAAAGAAAGCGACCGGCCCATCGGAATGGATCGTGGTGAAAGGCGCCCGGACGCATAACCTCAAGAACATCACCGTCGAGATGCCGCGTAACCGGATGGTCGTGTTCACCGGTCTCTCCGGATCCGGCAAGTCATCGCTCGCCTTCGATACGATTTTTGCCGAAGGCCAACGCCGCTATGTCGAATCGCTCTCGGCGTATGCTCGGCAGTTTTTGAATACGATGCAGAAACCGGATGTCGATGAGATCACCGGCCTCTCGCCTGCAATTTCGATCGATCAGAAATCAGCCTCGAGAAACCCTCGTTCGACCGTTGCAACCGTGACTGAGATTTACGATTATCTCCGAGTGCTCTATGCTCGGCTCGGTCGCCCGCACTGCCTCGAATGCGGCCGCGAGATCTCGCGCCTCTCGACCGAAGAGATGCTCGAGACGGTGAAAACGAAAGTGCATGCCGTCTTGAAGCATCCGCAGAAAAAAGATGCCCCCGTGCTCGTGCTCGCCCCAGTCGTGCGTGGCCGCAAGGGTGAATACTACCAGATGCTCTACAATGCGCTCGGCCGAGGCTTCAGCTCGATTTTCCTCGATGGGGAGCGGAAGAGCCTCCGTGAGCAGGTTGTGCTCAAAAAGAACTTCAAGCATGATATCGACCTCATCGTCGACGAATTCCTCGCGCGGGATTTCGAACAGTACAAAGACGATACCGAAGTCCGGCTCTCCGAAGCCGTCCAGAAAGCGCTCGAAGAAGCGGAAGGTATCGTGAAAGTGACGGTCGGGGACGAGACGTTCCTCCTCTCGGCCAAGTTCACCTGTCCCTACGACGGCTTCTCCTACCCGGAGGTCGAGCCGCGACTCTTCTCTTTCAACTCGCCGTATGGTGCCTGTCAGGCCTGCAATGGCCTCGGGACCAAACATTTCTTCGGCGACGAGGCATGCGATACCTGCAACGGTACGCGGCTTCGTGAAGAGGCACTCCATATCAAAATCGGTGGCCAAAACATCGTCGACCTCACTCGTCTCACGATCCAGCTCGGCTTTGATTTCTTCGCGACCCTCGACCTCACACCTCGCGAGGAGCAGATTGCCGCGGTCGTCTTGCGCGAGATTGGCAACCGGCTGCAATTTCTCCTCAATGTCGGTCTCAATTACCTCACTCTCGACCGTCGGGCCAATACCCTTTCGGGCGGCGAGGCGCAGCGCATCCGCTTGGCGAGCCAGCTTGGCAGTCAACTGGTCGGCGCCCTCTATGTTCTCGACGAGCCGACCATCGGCCTCCATCAGCGTGACAATGACCGGCTCATCGAGACCCTGAAGTCGCTTCGCGCGCTCGGCAACACGATCATCATCGTCGAACATGACGAAGACACAATCTTCGCCTCCGACTACATCGTCGACATCGGCCCCGGGGCGGGCGTGCATGGCGGTTCGGTCGTCGTCTCAGGCTTTCTCGAAGACCTGCTCACCGCCAAAACGAACAAAAGCGGATCGCTGACGCTCGCATACCTGCGTGGCGAGGAACATATCGCTATCCCGGAGCGACGGGGCAAGGAGAAGGGGAGTCTGAAGATCCGCGGCGGCCGCGTCTTCAATATCAAGGACCTCAATGTCGATATCCCACTCGGCCGCTTCATCGCAGTGACGGGTGTCTCGGGCTCGGGTAAGTCGTCTTTCCTCTATGAGATTGTTCACAAGAACCTGCAGGGCCGTCTTGATCGCCGCTACAAAACGAACCAAGTCGAGCACTGTGATACATTCACCGGTACCGAGTACGTTTCGCGCGTGGTCATGATCGACCAAAGCCCGATCGGCCGCACACCGCGTTCGAACCCGGCGACGTATACGGGCGCGTTCAACCATATCCGCGAACTCTTCGCTTCGACCGAGGAAGCGCGGGTGCGCGGTTGGAAGCTTGGCCGTTTCTCCTTCAACCGCCCCGGCGGCCGCTGCGAGACCTGCGAGGGGAACGGTTTCATCGCCGTCGAGATGCACTTCCTGCCGACCGTGTATGTGCCGTGCGATGTCTGCGATGGCAAGCGCTTCACCAAAGAAACGCTCGAGGTCACCTACAAGAACAAGAATATCCATCAGGTACTCACGATGACGATTGAAGACGCGTACTCGTTCTTCTATGAGATTCCGGCCATCGCTGATCGATTGAAGACGCTTAATGAAGTCGGTCTCGGCTACCTCGAGCTCGGTCAATCAGCGACGACCTTGTCGGGTGGCGAGGCACAGCGCGTGAAGATTGCCTCCGAACTCTACCGCCAGTCGACGGAGCGGACTATCTATCTCCTCGACGAGCCGACCATCGGCCTTCACTATGCAGACGTGAAGAAGTTGATTGAAATCCTTGATCGGCTGGTGGTGAAGGGGAATACGGTGATGGTGATCGAACACAATATGGATCTGATCAAATCCGCTGATTATGTTATCGATATCGGTCCCGAAGGTGGCTCCGGCGGTGGCAAGATCGTCGCGCAGGGTACGCCCGAAGAAGTTGCACACAATGAACGATCCTACACCGGCCAGTACCTGAAGAAAGTCCTCCGTCGGAAATAAATCAGGCTTTGCAAGGCTCCTCTTGAAAAACTCCTCCCCAGTGGAGGATTTTTTGCGTCCGAAAATGCGCTGAACGCGTACTATCGTTGTCAGGAGTTACTCTTAATAAAAAACGATTCGTTTTATGAACAAGAAAACAATATTCGCTCTCGCTGGGGTAGCGGTTCTTCTCGGGGCAGTCGCTTTGGCGCTCACAGCGGCGAAGCCGGGCGGAGAGCGTTCTTTGTCGCTGCGGGACTCGTCTATGGATGGGAAAGCCGATGACTTCAGATGGCATACCAATGTCGATATGCGCGGCCCCGGTAATATGCGCGGTCAGGGCAAAGGAGGGATGTCTGGTGGGCAAGGCCAGGGAAAGCAGATGAATCGCGAGAGCTGTGTCGCTGACGAATGTCTCGCTGTCGATGGTCTGGAGTATCCGGTCGCCGTACTTTCAGATGCTGCCAAAGACGCACTCACGGCTGCCCTCGATGACGAGTACAAGGCATTCGCGACCTATCAGGCAGTAATGGCTCGACTCGGCTCCGTCCGTCCCTTCAGTATGATTATCCGCGCGGAGGAGCAGCACATCAGCTCACTCAAGGCGCTTTTTGACAAGTATGGCATCGCTGTGCCGGAAAATCCGTACCTCTCGAAAGTTTCCGCGCCGGAAACGCTCCAGTCCGCTTGTGCCCTCGGCGTCGAAGCGGAAGTCGCTAATGCCGCCCTTTATCGCGACACTCTTCTCCCGGCGGCGGTGGCGTATACCGATATCACGAGCGTCTTCACTCATCTCATGCAGGCGTCATCGGATCGTCACCTCCCAGCATTTAGCCGCTGCGATTAAGCGGATACCCAAAAAGCAGGTGTGGTAGGATGGGAGGAGAAATTACTCCCTCTCCTTATGTTTGAACAGCCCGGTAAAGTAGCTGCTGAAGATACAAAAAAGAAGCCACGGTCGCCTGTCGATCGTGTTGGGGCAGCGCTCAGTACGGCGCTTTGGGAACACGCGGGCGATCCAGGGGCTCCAGCTCCCTTTAGTAGACTTACCGACCCTCATCTCGGACCGTTCGAGCGAACGAAGGCACTCTTTGCGATTTTGAGGGATGCCGTACCAGATACCGTTTTTGAGACACTGACAAAGGGTCGCTATCATTATGATACGAGCGACCTCCCGATTGATCCAGAAAAATATGAGTTCGATACGCGGAAAGTCGGCAGTGGTTCAGAATGCAATGTCTATCGCCTCACCTCACTCGACCCGGAGCGTCCGTCTCTCGTGATCAAGATTGACAATGGAATCTACCGAGGCGTTGATGTACTTGTTGAACGAGGGAAAGAGCTTCGGGCCGAGCGGGAAGAAATGGCGGATTGGTATCAGTCCGTGCCGGGATTTATTCCGGAAGAGCTTCAGTTTATTGCGAAAAGTCCGACGGGTGGACGAAATGCTTTGTTTACGATTCAGGAATATGCTGGGACGGCTGATCAGATTCATGATCTTTTCCAGGGACAGCCGAAGGAAGTCCTCATTGAAATCTTGAAAAAGGATCCAGTGCTTCGCGACTCATTTTTAAATTTTGCTCGGGTAACCCTGGAAAAGGCAGACGAACAGGGAGAAGTCATTGATACCATTGGTGATAAGAATATTGTGCTGATCGATCAGGCGGACAACACTAAGGTATTGAGATATCTCGATCCCCACGGGAAGTATGTACTAAGCGAGGTGAGTGAAAAGAAACAAAGATTGCTTCAGGCTGACCTCGATTTCCTTCGTGAAGTGAGTGCGGCGGTTCAAGAATGAAACGGAAAACCATATAGTCCATCATGGAACATCTCGCCACTGAACAACCGCCGTTCCGTCTGCATAGCCCGGCCTTCGCGTACGGCGGAGCGATTCCTCGTGAGTATACCTGCGATGGGCGGGATGTGAGTCCGCCACTCTCGATTGAAAATGTTCCTGAAGACGCCGAGGCACTCGTCCTCATCATGGAGGATCCAGATGCGCCGGGCGGAATGTGGATCCACTGGCGACTTTGGAATATCGATCCGCGGACGACACTCATCAAAGAAAATACCGTACCGAAAGGCGCGGTCGTGGGCCTGAATTCGTTCGGTACGGCGCGTTACGGCGGCCCTTGCCCGCGCTCGGGTGAGCACGGCTACGTCTTCCGATTGTATGCGCTTCGCCACACGCTCACGCTCCCGAATGAGGCGACCGAGCTCATGCTCCGGAACGCGCTGCTTGGCAATGTGGTTGCTGAGACCGATCTCGTCGGCTACTACAGTCGTCCGGTATAGACAGAGAAATAAACGGCAGCTACTCAACCCTCTCACACGAGAGGTTTTTTGTTTTCCGCCAGGTGCACGCCGTTTCAAGGTAGCGGTCGCGGCCCGATCCGGAGCGGTAATAAGTGTAGCGGACATTATTTTTCCGCCAGTAGTCCTGATGGTACTCCTCAGCTGGATAGAAGCGCTCGAAGGGCCGGAGAGCGGTCACGATCGGTTTCGGATAGACGTTCGCATCGCTCAGTCGTTTCATTTCGACGAGTGCGATGGCTCGCTCTTCTTCGCTCTGGTAAAAAATTGCCGAGCGATAGCTATCGCCCTGGTCGGCGAATTGGCCGTTTGGATCGGTCGGGTCGATATGGGCATAGTGGTAGCGGACGAGTGTTTCATAGCTAACCCGCGTCGGATCATAGCGAACCTCGACCGTCTCGAGGTGACCGGTCGTATGACTCGAGACGTTCTCATACGTCGGGTCGGTCGTCGTTCCACCCGAGTAGCCGGAGACAGCTTCGGTCACGCCAGGGAGTTTTTCGAAGTCAGCCTCGGTGCACCAAAAGCAGCCGCCGGCAAAATAGGCGATCGCAGTGCCGGCCGGAGCCGAAGCGACGCGGGCCGGTTCGTCGTAGCGGTGAGCGCGCCAGTACAGGATGGAGGCGAGTACGAGTATGCCGAGGAGGATGAATAAGGGGAGAAATTTTCTCATGTCCTCAGTATACCGTAGGTAAAAAAAGAGCCCCGGGCATCGCGTGGATGCTCGGGGATCGGCGGCTGAAGAGATGACACAGTCATCAGCCTGTCATGAGTCGGGCGGAGGCGATGTCATACAGCCAGCGGGCGTAGTTCTCCTGGTCGGGATCGAGAAAGCCCCATTCCTCATCACCTTGTCCTTCGGCGATACGTTCGACCAGATGATCGGTCGCTTCGCTGCACCAGGCCTCGTCCTCCTGGCCGGTCTGGAGGAAGATGTCCTGATGCGCCCTGATGAATTCCGGCGAGGCCTGGCGGTGGTAGTAGAAGTCATGGTGCAGGATAGAGCACCAGGGGTCGTCCGGATGCGGGAGACACTGGCTCACCACGATCACGCCCGGGTACCACTCGAGCATGAGCCCGTCGGCCGTCATCGCCCAGACGGCGCCAGAGCGGAGGTCACGGGGGAGGCCGGACTTGTAGTACTTTTTCACCCATTCGCTGTCGCCCTCGAGCCAGAGCGCGTTCAGGCCCATGCGTTGGACGACCGCGACATCGTTTGCCGCATGGGTGTAGCCAGCGAGATTGACGAGTCGGCCGAGGGTATCGGCGTGGCCGCCGAGATGGCGGATGTCGAGGTAGTTCACCAGGGTCGTGAGTGCATCGGCCGCCTGAGGTTCTCGGAGCGATACCTGGAGCTGATAGTCCCGGAAGTCGAAGACGTCGCCGGCCACCTCGCTGATGAAGCGAAGTGCTCGCTCGAGCGTCTGTCTCGCTCCGCCCTCATCGCGGCCGAGTTCGAAGACGAGCCGGTCCTGCCAGACAAAGACTTCACTCTTCGGGCACTCGGTTTCGGGCAGTCGCTCGACGGCGATCTTCATCGCTCCGGGGCGGATGAGCTGGCCGCAGCGGTACTGCGACTGATGCCAGGCGCACTGGATGACTTCGCGATCATCGAAGCAAAGACCGAGCTTCGGCGTGATGAGCCGCTTGCCGCCGTGGAGGCAGGCATTGCGGTAAACCATCGCCTGGCCGTCAGCAGCGATGTCGAGGATCCGTTTCTCCCGGACCAGATTCACACGCTTTGACGGGCGGCGCGAATTGTCGCCGAGATAGAACGAGCCGCCGGCCTCGAGGACGGCTGGCCAGCGCTGGCCGAAGGCCCGGTGCAGGTTCGGACTGCCGCGCAGGAAGATACGGGGGGTGACAGCCATGGCCATGGTGAATCCTTTCGGGGAGTGGGTTGATGATGTGGTTGGAATTGGAAACGAACGTGTTCCTAGCGATGGGGTTATACCATTTTCCTTCCCGGCTGCCAAGGCAGATAAAAAACAAAGAGCCCCGGGGAAGCGCGGTTCCTCAGGGTAGGCGGTCGCTGGCGTGGCAGCGCGGCTAATTGGCAGCGGTTTCGCGTGATCGTTTCGGTCCGCGGAGCGCTGGGGACTGGGGCTCAGGATTGAAGTAGGCGAACGACGCCGTATCCTGGTAGCCGTCCGGCTGTTCGGGATCGATCCAGTCCTGGCTCAGGTCTTCCGTCAGAGGAATGCTTCCTTGGCCCCGACACTCATCACAGGCGTCTCGGAGACTCGGGTTGAGCCTGATGAGACCGAGGAGAAAACGAAAAGAGATGATCGGCGCTTCGATGAAGCGTTGACCACGGCAGGCCGGACAAGTCTGAAGGCTCAAAGGATGCTCCTTTTTCTGGTTGGGGAAACGAAGATGTGGCACGAAAACCAACGATTTATCCTGTCACGTTTTTGGCTCGATGTCAATCAGTGAACGAAAACGGTCGTTAGTGCTACGATAGAGGGGCGACTTTCTTCACCTCATCATTAATATTTTCCGTATGACCAGCACGAAAAAACCTACTCCGGCCCCGAAAGGTGCCTTCAAGCCCGTGATGCCGCCACTCTGGCAGGCCGCCCGGATGGATGGCAAGCAGCGCAATATGGGAATTAAAAATATCGGTGGTCAGAAGCGCAAGGGCAAGCGCGGCGACCGCTAATCGATCAAGTCGAATCAAAATACAAACTATGTTCGTTCTCCTCTCGCTCGGTGCGGTGCTCATTTTGTGGAGCGCCTGGGGGTATGTTTCTTCGCGTGTCGAGCAGGCCGAGTATCGCGTCGTACGGAAAGTAGCCGACTATGAAGTCCGGCGCTATCCGGTGCGCGTCGTGGCCGAGACCAAGATTCCCGGACTCGGGAGCCGCGCTTTGATCGAGGGTTTCCGGATCGTCGCGCGCTATATCTTCGGCGCCAATACCAAAGACGTGAAGATTGCGATGACGGCCCCGGTCATGGCGACGAGCGAGCGTGGCTATGCTCCCGAGAAATCCTTCACCGCGACCTTCGTCGAAGGGGAGACCATCGTCGCGTTCGGCATGCCGAAGGACATCGTGCCCGAGTCATTGCCGTTTCCTGTTGATCCGCGTGTGACGATTATTACCGTACCCGAGACGACGTATGCTGTCCTCCGTTTCCGCGGCTTCCGGAGCGATGAGCGGATCAAAGCGAAAGAACATATCCTCCTCGAACGGCTCGCAACTGATGGCTTGAAGCCGGCCGGTTCAACGGTCTATGCTGGTTACAATGCGCCGGGGACGCCGCCGTGGCTCACGCGCCACGAAGTCATGGTGCCGATTGCATCCTGAAAAAAGAAAAAACCTTCGCGCTGAAACAAATCAGCGGAAGGGTGAGTGGGAGACGAATCGGAGGATGCTCCCTTGGGGTGGGCGCATGCGAGAGAGTCTCTCGTTCGGCGACTGATCAAAACAGTCATCAGAAGTCCCACCCCACACGAGCAATTGAAAAAAGGAACTATGGTTGAGTGTGCGCACACCCAGGTGTTAAATGATACCGGACCAAATATGACGGGTCAACCCCGTGAGAAAAAAAGAGTGTGGATTACTCGCCGCTCACGAATCAAAAGAATCTGTTTTTCGAAAAATGGCTCTCTCAAACCAGAATGACATGAAGTTTCTAACCGGGGTCAACCCCGTGAGAAATAAAAATGGTGGCAGCACTGATTGACAGTTGCTCTTTTCCTTGATAAAAATTCCCTTTGTAGTTCTTTCCGTTTCTTCAACCAGAGAGCGAAGCTCTCTATTCACCGAGGAAGGTAGCGCAGCATGAGAAATCCCACCAAGCCTGAGTGGCCCGAGAAGGTCGAATTCCAGGTGTGTCCCCATTGCCGCCGTCACGCGAGCTTCGTGATCGACGGCCAGGAAGTGACCGAAGCCGTCATCTCGACCGAGGGGGCGATCCGCATGATCGTGAACCTCATGAAGCGCCGGCGCATCAGCTATGCCCAGGCGCGCTCGCTCGCCCCGGCAATCGCCGCGGCCCGCCTCCCGGCGCTCGAAGAAGACGCTCTGGCATCCCTCAGCCGGGCGGCACTGGACGATGACCTCATGGCCCTCGGCGAAGGCGTCGTCGCCATCATCCGGATGACCGGTGACCGCACCCGCCGCTCGGGCGAAGCGAGTCCTGGCACCCGTCCGCACTGACGCCAACATCGGGCCATAGCCCGCCCCAACAGGTTGTTCGAAATCTTCGGACGACCTCGTTTTTTTTGAGATCAAACGTAGAAAAAATTGAGGGCTCGAGAGATTCTCTCGAGCCCGGTGGCAGTGGCAGCTGTTTTGGTTCAGGCAGCGATGGCGGTGACGGAATTCAGTCGCTCGGCCATGGCCTGGGTGCGCTCCACCCAGATCTGGCTCGGCCACACGTTCGGGTTGTCGGTCGCGACCACCGGCAGGGCGTGATCGCGCAGCGCGTCCAAGAAATCGCGCACCGCCTGGCGGATGAGCGGTGCGGGAGTGTCCGCGCCGAGGTCCGGGTAGCGTTGCCAGCCGAACTCGATCAACTCCTGGAGAGTGCGCCCCTTGTTCTCGGGGAGGGTGTAGCCGGCGCGGAGCATGAGCTCGACGTCGATCGTTCCTCGGCTCATGAGCAGGCGGACGGCAGTGTGCCCGGTGCCCTTCCTCGCGGCATCGACCAGGATCTGGTGGCCGTAGTAGCCCGCGGTGTACTTCTGGAAAAACGGCGCGAAGGCGAAGTGCGTCCCGCTGCGAGAGACCGTCGCGCAGTACAAGAGGAAGAGCGCCGTTTTGTACCGGCCGGCTTCGACCGGGAAGGCGAAACGCTCACCGTCGGCAATGATCGTGAACGTTTCCACGGGCACGGCCGATTCCTCGCGGATGAGGAAGAAATCCGAGAGTCCGACTGCACTGTCCGCGAGGGAACCGTTGAACGTCGGGACGAAGAGTTGGCGGGGCATGGAAGTCCTTTCGGTGGTGGGGGAGGGACAAAAAACTACTGCCACGCGGCAATAGATGGAGAAACTATGGCATTTTCTCCCTGGAACGTCAATCCCGAGCGGGGAGGAGAATGGAGTAGAATGAGAGCAGTACTTTTCGGAGGACCTCACCATGCGACTGCCACAGCGATTTCGTCCGCGCCGGAATCCGACCCAACCCAGACCGATTGGCTCGATCCGTTTCGTCACCTGCCTGCGCTGCATGGGGCATGGCTATTTCTGGACTGACCCGCCCGAGGACCGACCCGTCGTCGCGTTTGGGACCATGTTTGCCGCGGCCTACGCCAACTGTCTCGTCGAAGCGAAACGCATTTCCTGCAATCAGCATGCGGCTCTGCTGCACCAGATTGCCCTTTCTGACTTGCCGCTCGAGACGCCGCCGGCCGTGCAGGCCGTCATGAGCCGCTGTTTCGGGCTCGAGGAAAAGCTCGTCGAGCTCGCTTCGATCAATCAATCGATCCCGGCTTCATTCCGGTTGGTCGGGATGGAAGTGGCCGAAGCCGTCCATGAATTCCTCCTGACGGCGCCGGAGTACTCCCATCTCCGGACACAGTAGGGCGAGCACCGCTCGCCCCTCGTATCGGGCAGACTGATTCCCTCAGCCTGCCCCTTCTTTTTCCCGAAAAGCTCCTCTGTCGTGGCTCACCACGTAGCCTCGGAAGGGTGGTACCGTGGCTTGAAAATGGGGTAAAAGCTTGCCCTGTTAGATATTTGCGTTATCTAATAGGGGGGAAATAGGGTGATTCCTTGGCTTTGGTATACAATAAAAAGGCTTGAATAAAGGCTGGAAAAAATAGTGGATGAAAACAATTACATCATATCACGCTAAATATTTCGCTCATGAGCTCACGAAGCGGTGTTCTTCGGATAGCCTAGAGAAGCTTTCCTCGACACTTTCGAATGCTCAGGTTGATCTTAATCCTCACCAGATTGAGGCAGCACTTTTTGCTTTTAAATCACCCCTTTCAAAGGGTGCTATTTTGGCGGATGAGGTCGGTTTGGGAAAGACCATTGAGGCTGGACTGGTGCTTTCACAGAAGTGGGCAGAAAGAAAACGTCGTATTCTTTTGATCGTGCCATCAAGTTTGCGCAAGCAATGGAATTCTGAGCTTCAAGAGAAGTTTTTTTTGCCATCAATAATTTTAGAAGCAAAGTCGTTCAATCAAATCGTCAAAGACGGGAATCTGAACCCGTTCAACCAAGAGAACGCTATCGCCATCTGCTCGTATCATTTTGCGAAAGCGAAGTCTCCCTATATCAAACAAACGGCATTTGATCTGGTGGTTATCGATGAAGCCCATCGGTTACGAAATGTTTATAAAACGAGCAATAAGATCGCCAGAGAAATCAAAGATGCTATTCAGGAATACCCGAAGTTGTTACTTACGGCTACTCCGCTTCAGAATTCTTTACTTGAGCTTTATGGGCTTACGAGCATTATTGATGATCATATTTTCGGCGACTTGAGCAGTTTTAAGGCAAACTACGCTCGGGTTTCTCGGGAGCAAGATATTTACGAAAACGAGCTCGGTCTTGTTGAGCCTCGACAAGAAATGTTTGCTGATTTGCGTAACCGGCTGAAGCCGATATGTATTCGTACGCTTCGTCGACAAGTATTGGAATATATCAACTACCGTGATCGCAAGCCGATTACTCAGGACTATGTTCCAACAGAACAAGAAATCGAACTGTATGACGGCATGTCGGAGTACCTCCAACGGGAGAAGTTGTACGCGTTGCCTTTCAGCCAGCGTCAGCTCATGACGCTCATTTTGCGCAAGCTCCTGGCCTCGTCTTCTTTTGCGATTGCGAGTACTTTGGGGGGGCTTGTTTATAAGCTGGAAAAACTTGAGGAAGAAATTAGGGCAGAATCTGCCATCATGAATGAAGGGGTTATCCCAGGGCTGGAAGAAAATTATGAAGCTCTTTCGGATACGGCAGACGAGTGGATTGATGACGAAGAGATAGATGATGAAAAAGAAGGGAAAGAAAAGAAGAAGTACACTCTCGAAGATATCCCTCGTATTCAGGCTGAAAAAAAGGATCTGGAAGCATTCAGAGACCTTGCGAAAGCTATTTTTAAGAATTCCAAAGGAGAGGCCTTGCTCATTGCCCTTGAGAAGGGATTCGAGATGACAGCGACTCTTGGAGCACAGAAGAAAGCAGTTATTTTTACGGAATCGAGAGTGACTCAGGACTATCTCTGGAGATTGCTTTCAGAGAGCGGGTACGAAGGAAAAATTCTGCTTTTCAATGGTTCAAACAATGATCAGAAATCGAAAGATATTTATAAGGATTGGCTTGAAAAGAACCAGGATGGTGACAAGATAAGCGGATCGAAAACAGCTGATTTGCGAGCAGCATTGGTAGACTACTTCAAATCTGATGCTGAAATCATGATTGCGACAGAGGCAGCTGCTGAAGGTATCAACCTCCAATTCTGTTCGCTGGTTATCAATTACGACCTTCCTTGGAATCCTCAGCGTATCGAGCAGCGTATCGGACGTTGCCACCGCTATGGCCAAAAGCACGATGTGGTAGTGGTAAACTTTGTGAATCGAAAGAATGCGGCCGATCAGCGGGTATACGAGCTCTTAGACCAGAAATTCAAGCTTTTTAAAGGTGTTTTTGGAGCGAGCGATGAAGTGCTCGGGAGTATCGAATCAGGAGTAGATTTTGAAAAGCGCATAGCAGCCATATACCAGTCTTGTCGCACTGAGGGGGAAATTAATCAAGCTTTCGATGCCCTGCAGACGGATATGGGTGCATCCATTCAGGAGGGGATGCAGGGCGCCAAAGAAAAGCTTTTGGAGAACTTCGACGAAGATGTGCACGAAAAATTGAAGATAAACTTACGGGAGAGCAGGGCTTATCTCGAGACGTACGAAAAAATGCTTTGGGATATTTCCAAGTATTTCCTGGGTGATGACGCTCTGTATGCAGGAGACGAGTACTCATTTACATTGAAAACTAATCCGTTTCCTGGGGAAGATATCGCCGAGGGTCCCTACAAGATTGGCAAGAACATCGACGATGCTCATATTTATCGGCCTGGGCATCCGCTTGCGGAGCGCATTCTGAGCGAAGTGAAAAGCGCGAATCTTCCGGTCGTTGAGCTTATCTTTGATTACTCGCACTACGGGAAAATAATTTCACCGCTCAAAGAACTAGTTGGAGATTCCGGTACTTTGCGGGTGTCGCAAGTGACCATTGATTCTTTTGAGATAGAAGATAGCATCCTGGTAACCGGAGTCAAGGACGACGGTGAGCTGATCGAGGAGGATGTCGCCAGAAAACTCTTTTTATTGAGTGCTAACGTAGATGATCTGAGTGGACAGACACAAAATGATGTTACCCAAGAAAAAGAAGCAGAGAAAATAAATATCTTGACGGCGAATGTTGCTGACCGCAATGGCGATTTTTTTGAAGATGAAATGGATAAGCTGAATAAATGGGCAGAGGATGTGAAAAGAAGCTTAGAAATCGAACTCCGACAGCTCGACATCGATATAAAGACTATGAAGACGAATGCCAAGAAAGTTCTTTACTTAGCGGAAAAAGTGAGGCTTCAACGGGAAATCAAGGACCTGGAGAAGAAGCGCAACGATATGAGACAGAAGCTCTATCAGTCACAAGATGAGGTGGACGTGAAAAAAGAGGGTTTGCTGGCGAGAGTAGAGGCACAACTCAAACAGAAAACTACTTTGAAGACGTTATTTACTATCAGATGGAAAGTCGTATAAAACTATGAGTAACAAGAAGCAAAAATTGGAATTGACGTGGATTGGGAAGGACGAGGAATTGAAGCTCGAGCCGAGGATTCTCATCGAAGATTCGTCCAAATCATACGGCGATCCGGAGAGCGAAAATATGCTTATTCATGGTGACAATCTCCTCGCCCTCAAAGCTCTTGAACAGGATTTCGCCGGTCGTATCAAGTGCATCTATATTGATCCACCTTTTAATACTGGTGCGGCTTTTGAGCATTACGATGATGGTGTAGAACATTCAATCTGGCTTAATTTAATGAGGGAGCGGTTCGCGATAATTAATCGCCTGTTGTCGCCAAATGGAATTCTTTTTGTGCATCTTGATGACTCAGAGATGGCTTATGCTAAGGTTTTGCTGGATCAGGTGTTTGGTAGAAGCAACTATTGCAATACAATCTCCATGACCACAAATGATCCATCAGGATTTAAAGCAACAGCATCAACAATTTTTCAAACAGGCAATTATTTACTTGTGTACGCAAAAAATAAAACCAACAAATCGATTGAAAAAGTTTGGATTGAAAAGGGATACGATACAGCATATTCAAAAGTGATGTTAAACAAAGAGTCTCCTTATTCTGAATGGAAGTGGGATTCGATTAATGAGATTGTTGCTAAAGAATTAGGATTTGAAAGTGCGAAGAAAGCAAAAAAGGAACTTGAGGAAGCTTTCGATGGTAAGGTTGCTGAGTATGCGATAAAGCATGCTGACAATGTTTTCCGAACAGCAGCAATTGGTGGCGGAGCTGCTATAAAACGTGAAGTTACAATAAACAAATCTATTGCAGAAAAAGATAAAGTCCTCGTCCATCCAAACGAGGATGTGTCTAATTTTTATATTTTGAATGGTGGTCAAATTCTCTTTTATGACAAAAGACTTATAGAAGTTGATGGTGTGAAAGTGCCCGGCGAAGTAATAACAGATGTATGGACAGATATCTCGTGGACCGGAATTGCACCTGAAGGAGATGTTAATTTCAAGAATGGTAAAAAACCAGAACTGCTAATCAAGAGAGTTTTGGATATGTCGACAGCTCCCGGTGATTGGGTTTTGGACAGTTTTTTGGGTTCGGGTACCACGGCATCAGTAGCAAATAAACTCAGTAGAAAATGGATTGGTATTGAATTGGGCGAACATGCAAATACGCACTGTATCCCGCGTCTAAAATCTGTTATTGATGGCTTGGACAATTCTGGCATTTCAAAATCCATTAATTGGCAAGGTGGGGGAGGATTCAAGTTTTACAACCTCGCGCCAAGCTTGCTTCGAAAGGATTCTTTTGGCAACTTCGTAATCGATGAGAACTACAATGCCAATATGCTGGCCGCGGCGATGTGTAAGCATGAGGGCTTCGTGTTTTGCCCTGACGAGGCGTTGTATTGGAAGCACGGAAAATCAACAGAAACCGACTTCGTTTTCGTTACTACCAGCTTCATTACTGCCGAGCAGCTGGATAAGATCCAAAGTGAAATGAAAGCCGGTGAGAGTCTACTCATCTGTGCCAAGTCATTTGCACCGGAATGCGAAAACCGCTTCGACAATATCACTATCAAGAAAATCCCGCAGATGATCTTGGGGAGATGTGAATTTGGTGAGGATAATTATGATTTGAATATTATTCAATCCACAAGTGAGGAAGCGGAAGAATCCAATGATATTGTGGAATAAAAAACTATGAACGCTAAAGCTCAGGCGATAAAAAACAGATTAAGTCTCCGTCAGCCACAAGCAGAGAGTTTGGAAATTCTCGAGAAACTGGCTGATATCTTGGAATTAAAAAAGAATGCTGATCCTGTAGCCGAACTTGCCAAAGTGCGGACGCTCTACCCGACTTGCGCTGATTTTGAACGAGATTTCCCTTCCGTTTGTTTTTCTCTGGCGACGGGTGTTGGAAAAACGCGACTGATGGGCGCGTTCATTTCCTATCTCTATATCGTCAAGGGCATCAAGAATTTCTTTGTCTTGGCACCGAACCTTACGATCTATAACAAGCTCATCGATGACCTTTCGAATACGCAAAGCTCGAAATATGTTTTTAGAGGGATTAGCGAATTCGCCGTAGAAAAACCCGTGATTGTTACTGGTGATACATATAGTCAGGGAACGGTAGCTACGGGTGGGCTTTTAAGAGAAGAAAAGGTCTTTATTAATATTTTTAATATCTCTAAGATTAATTCCGAAGTACGCGGTGGGAGGGAGCCACGGATCAAGCGGCTCTCGGAATACCTCGGCGAGTCTTATTTTAACTATCTTTCAGGCTTGTCAGACTTGGTGCTCTTGATGGATGAATCGCACCATTATCGGGCTGACGCTGGACTGCGGGCAATCAATGAGCTGAAGCCCATATTGGGACTCGAATTAACCGCGACACCGATTGATACGAGGGGGACTGTATTCAAGAATGTCGTTTTCGATTATCCTCTGGCTCGAGCCTTGCAGGACGGCTTCATCAAAGAACCGGCAGTCGCTACACGGCGTGACTTTGACCCTGAACAGTATAGGAGAGACCCGAAAGAGTTGGATCTCATAAAACTGGAAGACGGTGTGCGCATCCATGAGGATACCAAGGTAGCTCTGGATATCTATGCTCGTGATACAGGTAGTCGTCTTGTGCGACCGTTCGTGCTTGTGGTGGCTCGGGATACCGATCACGCCAAAGAGATCAGGGGATTGATCGAATCTGAAAGATTTTTTGGTGGCCGCTATACGGGGAAGATTATGGAGATACATTCCAATCAGCGTGGCGAGGAAAAAGAAGAAAACATACAACGGCTGGTCGATTTGGAAAAACCGGAAAACCCGATTGAGATTGTCGTGCATGTAAACATGCTTAAAGAGGGTTGGGATGTGACTAATCTCTACACGATCATTCCTTTGCGTGCCGCGAACTCACAGATTCTGACGGAGCAGACTTTAGGTCGCGGTTTGCGCTTGCCATATGGTGTGCGAACCGGAGTGGAAAAAGTAGACAAGCTGACAATCATCGCTCATGATCGCTTTCAGTCGATTGTGGATGCCGCAAACGATCCGAAGTCCATTATCCGACTAGAGAATATTATAGAGATTGACCCGGACACTTTGTCTCTCGCGCAGGAGGTAGTGACAGCGCCTTCCGTGATGGATGAGGCCTTCGCTCTTAAACGGAAAGAAGTGGCTGCCATTGCAGATGAGGCGGAGCGGCAAAAGGCCGGATTTGCTCTGGAGGCGGAACAACTCATCACGGAAGCGGTGAACGCGCTTGGTGTGAGCGTAAAAAATATTAATGATCTAAAGAGTGACGAAGTTCACAAACTTGCTCTTGAAAAAATAGTAACGAGTATCGAAAGCAACCCGCAACAGAATCTTTTTAAGGACGCCATTGTTGACGCGGCAAAAAAAGAGTATGCGGCGGTCATTTCCGAATTGATCGAAAAGACCATCCCTATTCCGCGCGTGCTCATTCAGCAGAAACACGACGTGAAATCTGGATTTAAGCTTTTTGATTTAGATGTCGCTGGATTAAATTATCAGCCAGTATCCGAGGAAATCATCCGTCGGACATTGCGGACAAATGAGAGTGAAATCCTTCAGAGTGAGAGCTCTGGAGTTGTGCGGGATACAGTGGAGAATATCCTAGTGAATGAACTGATTAATTATCCTGAGGTAGATTACGATCGTGAATCGGAATTGTTGTATGCGCTAGCTCGTCAGGCTATTGCTAAACTTGGAAGTGGTCAGACCGATGAAGACCTAAAAAATATCGTCCTCTATCACAAGCGGGATATCGGAAAGTATATCTATGCTCAACTTCAGCAACATTTTTATTTGGAGAGTTCTGGTTTTGAGGAGCCATTAGTGTATCCTTTTGATCGGATACGGCCGCACAACTTCTCAAAATATACTGCTGATAGCATATATCACTATACCGAGACCATCGCACCGACCAACGCTATCCCATCCAAAGTTTTTGGGGGCTTTAAGAAGGCTTGTCATAACTTGTATAAGTTCGATTCGAAAGCAGAGAAAGACCTCTCCATTATTTTGGAAAAGGATACTGATGTTTTGAAATGGCTCCGACCAGCTGATTCTCAATTCGAATTGTATTGGAAACATAACTCGAAGCGATACCATCCGGATTTTATTGTAGAGACGGCCGAATCTATTTTTATGGTTGAGATAAAGGCTGAAAAAGATATCGATGATGTGGAAGTTCAGGAAAAAGCAGCATCTGGTAAAAAGTATTGTGAAACAGCCACAATATTTAATCTGGCCAACGGTGGAAAAAAGTGGGTGTATGTTCTCATTCCTCATACAGCTGTAGCTCCGAATATGAGTTTCAAAGGACTATGTAAATAGCATGATAAAAAGCGTACTGAGTTTAAATTCGGCAGATGCTAGAAAATTTTTCCTAAGTCAGGAAGCATATTCAAACATAGAATTACCCCCGTATTTTGTGTTTAATAAAGTCCTCTCGGATATCGAAAAGTCCTTTTCTGGTGAGCTTGCCCAGAAAGATTTAGATGAGGCCAAGAAAAACGAGACAGTCAATCATATTCTTTATGGAAATAAAGACGGTAAGTATGCGTGGAGAAAATATGAGCTGATTAATCCATTACTCTATGTATCCTTGGTAAACATCATTACAGAAAAGAGTAATTGGAAAGTCTTGCAAGATCGTTTTAAGGAATTCAAAAAAGGTAAAAATATTGAGTGCGAGAGCATTCCAGTATTGCCCACAAGCAGGTCTAAGCAAAAAGCTATACAGATTTCACAATGGGTAAATAATATCGAGAAGAAATCCATTACACTCTCACTGGAGTACAATTTTTTATACCAAACAGATGTTACTGATTGCTACGGATCGGTATACACACATTCTTTGTCGTGGGCAATCCACACTAGGGCGGTATCAAAAAATATGAGAAGCTATGGTGATCTTTTCGGGAATAAAATTGATCACCACATTCAGGCCATGTCTTTCGGACAGACAAATGGAATTCCCCAAGGCAGTATACTGATGGATTTTTTAGCAGAGATTGTGCTTGGCTATGCGGACAATGAATTATCTGAAAAACTCGACTCCGTTTTGGGAGATAAGAAATTCCATATTTTAAGATACCGAGATGATTATAGAATTTTTGTAAATGACGTAAGTGATGGCGACACCATCCTGAAGTGCTTAAGCGAGGTTTTGTTAAACCTAGGATTTCGATTAAGTACCAACAAAACCTATTTTCATGAGGATGTAGTTTCTGGCTCAATAAAAAAAGATAAGATCGAGTCTTTGAAGTTTGAGCATGTACCTAAAAAATTATCAAAAAAGGAATTGCTAAGGCAGCTACTTATAGTCCAGCAAATTGGTAAAAAATTCCCAAATTCTGGAACGCTTAAAAACAGACTTTCAAAGATATTGGATGTAGCTAAGCCGAAAGATTTTTATGCTCAAGAAAAAATCATCTCCAGCCTGCTTGCTGATATCGCATACAATAATCCAAACTCTTTTCCTGTTATCGCTGGTTTAATTTCAAACTGTATAGACAAATTGTCGAACGAAAAACAAAAAGAGATGGTATCGTTGATCCAGTCAAAAATATGTTTGTTAGCCAATAGCGGCCTTTTAGAAATATGGATGCAAAGAATGTCTTTGGGCTTAAAATTAAAACTCAGTTTAAACGAGAAATTATGCAAGAGTGTTTACGGTGATGCACAGCAGATATTTGAAACTAGTTGGATAAAAGATACAAAGATTAAAAATATCATCGATAGTAATGCTTGTATTGATAAGAAAATAATTGCTAAAACCAAAGCCAAGATTGAAAACAAAGAAGTACAGATATTTAGTCCTTATAGCTAAAACTATTTATGTCTGAATATTACAAAGCAAAGCGTACTCGAAACATATATGATCCGACGAGTGCTGAGCCTTTCAAGCTGAGTCGCTCGAAGATCGATTTGTTTCTGAATTGCCCACGGTGTTTCTATCTGGACCGCAGACTCGGTGTCGGGCGTCCGCCGGGATTTCCCTTTAGCTTGAACTCGGCGGTTGATGCATTACTGAAGAAGGAGTTTGATAGGCATCGCGTTGCGAAAACCGCCCACCCGTTGATGAAAACATACGGTATCGATGCAGTGCCGTTTGAACATGAAAAGATGGAGGAATGGCGCGATTCTTTACGCCGGGGGATACAGTATCCGCATACAGCAACCAACCTGCTCATTACCGGAGGGGTGGACGATGTCTGGGTACGGCCTGATGGTGAGTTGATCATTGTTGATTACAAGGCGACTTCCAAGAGTGGGGAAGTGTCTCTCGATGCGGATTGGCAGATCGGTTACAAGCGGCAGATGGAAGTCTATCAATGGCTTTTTCGAAAAAATGGGTTCTCGGTTTCTGATACGGGGTATTTTGTCTATTGCAATGGTGATGCGGATAAGGAGGCCTTTGATGGAAAGCTTGAGTTTGAGGTAAAAATTATTCCCTACGAAGGAAATGATAGCTGGGTGGATGGTACGGTGGTGGATATCAAGAAGTGTTTGAGCACGGATACTATTCCCGATGCTGGTGCTGACTGCGACTACTGCAGCTATAGAGCGGCAGCGAACGACGTCACTAAATAAAGTATTGCGTATATGACAAAACTGTATCTCGATATCGATGGGGTGCTAACCAATCAGGCAGGTATATAATAGCGGCATGGAAAACATTGAAGGATACCTCGGGAGGAATATCTTGATCGCCGGAACGACCAGGTCAGGGAAGTCGGCTTTCATGGAGACATTGGTTGTGGAACTGGTCAGGAAATTTTCTCCGGATGAGGCACGGCTTCTAATCATTGATCCTAAACGCGTCCAGTTTTCGTATTTCAATGGAGTGCCGCATCTTTTACGCCCGGTAGTGTATGAAGCGGAGGCGGCTGAGGCAGCACTTCGGGATATCTGGCAAGAATCGCTCGTGCGACTCCGTGGTGAGCGGAAAGATTCCGTACCCATGGTGACAGTCGTCATCGACGAGATTGCTGATGCAATGGTGGGTAATCCTGCAGTTTTTGAAGAGCTCATTGAAAAAATCACTGCTTGTTCATCGCTCTCGAGGATTTATGTCGTTTTGGCGACGTCTCGGCCTGATGGTGAACGAATCATCACAAAGCGGCTGCGCTCTTGTTTCTCGCTCCGTATCGCCTTTCGGCTAAAGCAGGCCGAGGATTCAATGACGGTGATCGGGGACGCGGGAGCGATTCATTTGGTTCAGCCGGGCGATGCTCTCCTCCGGGATGAGACCGCTGGGACACTGGTTTCCGTTCAGGTGCCCCATATCGGACACGAAGAGCGTGCGGTAGTGGTAAAACATATATCGAAAAGTTCGGCATAATTTGAAAGTGCTACTAGTTGAAGTCCTGATCCGGCGAAGTTGTCATAGAGCTCTATGAAAGGTGCGATTGTGGGAGATGTAATTGGCTCACATTACGAATTCCTTCCGACCAAGGACAGAAATTTCCCGTTGTTTGGTGAACACTATTATTACACCGACGATACGATACTGACGCTCGCGGTCGCGGAAACGCTGCTCGATGGTGTCGGGTATGAAGACTCACTGGTCAAGTGGTCGAGGCGCTATCCGCATCAGGCCTGGGGTCTCCGCTATAAAGGCTGGTTCGAAGCGGATATTCGTGCGCCTTACAACAGTTTCGGCAACGGTTCGGCGATGCGGGTTTCCCCAGTCGGTTGGGCCTTCGAGACCCTCGAGGAAACGGAACGGGAGGCTGAGCGGAGTGCAGCCGTCACACACAATCATCCGGAGGGGATCAAGGGCGCGCAATCGGTCGCCGCAGCTGTCTTCATGGCGAGAAAGGGTGCTTCGAAATCGGAAATCCGGACCTATCTGGAACAGCGGTACGGATACGACCTCTCAAGGAAATATGTTGATATCCAGCCTGGCTATCTGTTCGACGAGACCTGTCAGGGGTCGGTGCCGGAAGCCATTATTGCCTTTCTCGATTCGACGGATTTCGAAGACGCGATTCGGAACGCGGTCGCGCTCGGCGGGGATGCCGATACTCAGGCTTCGATAGCGGGCGCGATTGCCGAAGCGTTTTATGGCGGGGTTCCGGATGCCCTCTGGCAACGCTGTGAATCAGTGCTCGAGCCAGAAATGCGCTCACTCATTGATCGATTTGAGACTCGGCATCGACGACCAGTGAGTGGCGGGAGTGCTGACCAAGAGAGGACTCATGATATGCTCATCAACTTTTTGAAGGGGACAGGGCCGGACGGTCATGGACGGTATCATTCGGATATCTTGAAATTTTCAGATGACGAGCTGGAGAGTACTCACGACTATATACAGTGGCTGTTCCCTTTGCGTGAGCCGAGCGAGGCGGTGCCCGAATCGCCTTTTCTCGAGAGGGAATCGGTGATCGAAATGCTCCGGCAGGATGAAGCCGTGCAGGAAAGTCTGGTGACGGCACTCGTTCGCATGCATCAGTTTTACGAGGACAATGATTTCTGGCTGCGGCAGGGTGACCACAATCACTTGCGCATCACGCGGATCCTGAAGTCGATTGCACTCCTCAATACGAAAGAAAACGCGCAGGACTTCTATGACTTCATCCTTCGCCGGGTCGAATCCGCCAAACCCGTTACCGATGAAAGCCTCGAATATTGGAGAAAGAGCCTAGAGTAAGCGTCGGGTTGTAAAATAACTATATGAAATTTTATAGAGGAGCACTGGAAAAGCCGATCGTTTTCCCAGCAAGCGTAATTATCACGGATGAGAATTTGGATTCCATCGCCTTTGATAAGGTAGTTTATTGTGAGGTTTCTCCCATGGGGGCTATGGGTAATGAAGGTGGGATCCTCATCTACGTGCTGAGTGATGAAGACAATCTGGTTACGTATGAGACCAATGTATCCATAGACCAACCATCCTACGATACTGTGTTAGAACGGATTAATAAAAATTTGAATCTCTTTGTTGACTATAGTGGTGGTTTTGGAAACTATGTTTATGTTAAGAAAAATGCTCAGCTTGAAATTGATGAAAAATATGATTGCTTTTGGTATCACTCACGAAATACTAAATTAAGAATTAATAGTTCCGTTAACGGCGTCTTCCTTTCTGTTGTTACCGATATGACAGGCCGGCATCCTAACAAGAATCATGAATAAACTCTATCTCGATATCGATGGGGTGCTGCTCTCGAAAGATGGCACGGCGGCCGAGGGGCTGGTGGAATTCCTCTCGTTTGTGACGAGTACTTTCGAGTGCTACTGGCTCACGACGCATTGCGATGGGGACAGCGACCAGGTTTTCCTCTACCTAGTGGGGCGAGTGCCAGCTGAAGCCTTGTCGTCTATCGAACGAGTAAAGCCGACTCGCTTTGGGACATTGAAGACCGAGGGCATCGATTTCACCGGGCCGTTTTATTGGCTCGACGATACAGTCTTTGAATCCGAGCAGGCAGTACTCCGTGTGAACGGGGCAGAGGAGTCTTTCCTCCATGTCGATATCAATCAGGATCCCCAGGCGCTCCAAAAAGTAGCCATGCTGCTCGCGGGTGTAGAATAGGGGCATGAAAATGACAGACACATCTGAAGGGCAAGAGGAAGAGATACGGGATTTCATCACGTTCTTTCAGGCCGGTGAATACGAACAGTGTCTGACTGCTGCCAAGAAGCAGGCCGAGGTACATCCGGAAGATGTTTGTGCTTTTGGGTATGCTGGACTCTCGCTCCTCGAGCTAGAACGGCCAGGGGAGGCGATTCCCTATCTCGACCGGTGTATCGAGTATGATGCCGGACAGCCTCAGATGTGGATTCTGCGGGGTGAATGCTATCTGCAAATCGATCAGTACGAACAGGCGATGCATGATTTCTTGCTCGCGCTCGCGCTGGAACCGGACAAATGGGGAGTCTATGACAAGATCGGGCATTGTCTGTATGCCGCCGACCGAAAGGAAGAAGCCATCGATTGGCTGAAGCACTCCTTTCGTGAAGGTCATGATCCAGAAAGTGGATTCATGCTTCTTTCCATGCTTGAAGGGGTTGAGCGGACCAGCGAGGCGCGTCGCCTGGGCCGCGATCTGGCCAAGCAGTTTCCACGAGATGACCGTTTCCAAGAGTTTGCGCGTGGCGCGAAGCGGAAGGCTGGGAAATAGGAAAACACTTCCTCGATATCGATGGACTGTGAGGCTGGTCTTCGGATCAGTTTTTTTGTTTTATCCAGGCCTTATTTCGACTCTATTTTACCCTTGATTCTTTTGTGAAAATGTGCTAAGATATATTTTCGTTCTTTTTCATCTGTACCCATTTCCGGGTCGGCACTTTTCCACCACTCTCCACAGAAAGGAATCCCCGTGGAAGCACTCACTGCGAAGGAAGTCGCGCTTGCGCTGAATGTCATCGGCGCGGGTGTCGGCTCGTTTGCCGCCTGTCTCTATGCGCTCCGTGTCTGGCAAAAGATCGAGAAGGCCAATCTGGCCACGTGGTCCGTGATCTGGGCACTCGACTTCGTCGGGCTGTACCTGACCTACGTCACGGGCAACGAGGAACCGTACATCCAGATGGGCTGGTGTATCGCGGCGACGCTCATCCTCTTCGCGACCTGGGTCCGAAGAGGAGACTGGGAGTGGACGAAGATCGAGACCATCACGCTCACCATCACCGTGGCCTCGGTCGCGGTCTGGCTTGCCGGTGCGGCGAACAAGGTCGCGATCTTCGCGCTCGCGGGCTATCTCACCGCCTGTTTCGTCTCCGTCTGGCCGCAGGCCCGGGACTACCTCCGTCGTCCCGATGTGGCACGGAAAAGCGCGTGGATGTGGCAGGTGAGCATGCTCTCGCTCGCCCTCATCATCGCCTCCAAGTGGGTGATGGGAAAGTTCGGGGTCGGCGACACGCTCGTCTACTACGCCCTGTTCGGCCTCAACGCCATGATGACGACGCTCTGCATGCGCCGCACCGTCTAGCCCAGGCGACCAGGAAACTCCGGTTTCCACAATCGAGGCTGCTCTCCCAACGGACAGCAGCCTCTTTTCTTTTCCCAAAAAGTGACTGCCACCAAATAACATTCCAACATTCTTGAGAATGTGAGAATGATGTGTTAGGGTAGAGGCGAGAAATTTTAAGCTCACGAGATTTATGGTGGGAACAAAGACATATCGGCAGCTTGAGCGGTATTTCAAGGGAGTTGCCAACCATCGCCGTATCAGCATCCTTCTTCTCGTTAGTCGATCTGAAGGGATAACACTCGAGGATATGAGTCGCCGGCTCGACTGCAATCTGAAGACGGTTTCCGAACATACTCGCCGCCTGGTCCAGGCCGGACTTTTGAACAAGACTTACCAGGGCCGGACGGTCGCACATAGTCTCTCACTCTATGGTAAGAAAATGCTTTCTTGTCTCAATATATTCCAACATTCTTGAGAATGTTGGAATATCGTATCTGTTTTAGGGTAGGAATTGAAGGTATAAAATGATCATATGACGCAGTCAGCAAAAAATATGGGACCACTCCATCGGATGCCAGGGGACCTGCGGGCGTTTCTCGTTGCTCACCCGAGTGTGTCGAAACTCTGGGACACGCTGACCCCGCTCGCGCGAAATGAGTGGATCTGCTATGTGACGATAGTGAAGAAAGCCGAGACCCGGGTGGATCACCTCCGCCGCCTCGGCGAGGATCTCCGCGGCGGCAAGCGTCGGCCCTGCTGCTGGCCGGGCTGCCCTCATCGTCGGCCGAACGCCGCGAAGTGGTTCGGGAAGCGCTAAAAAGAAAATGATTTCTTCGGTGATAAAAAATAACCAAGAGCCGTTTTCGTTCTCTTGACTGAGATGCAGATTTATAGTATAAAGGAGTCGTCCAACTCGGACGTTTTTTTGTCCCTTTCGCAACTTCAGGAGTCCCAATGGCCACCGAACCCAAGTCTCTGTTCACTTCCCTCGACCTCGGCGACCTGCTCATGGTCCCGATCACCCTGCCGGCGTCGAAGGAGTCGCTGACCGCCTTCGCCGCTGTGCTCCGCCTCGGCGACAATGGCGAGTTCTACCTCGGCCGCTTGTCCGAGCATCGCCCCGACCCCCGCCCCGGTGACGGCAACCCGTACCGCTGGAGCGACGACAAGGGCGCGCTCGTCGACAAGGAAGGTGACGTGCCCCGCTGGTACACCGTGAACATCCAGCTCGAGCGTCGCGGCGCCCTGAAGGCTGCCCAGAGCTACACCACCGTCCCGCGCCTCGGCGAGGCACGCCATCCCGTGAGCGACGACCTGTTCAAGCAATTCATGGAGAAGGATCCGCGCCACGCGGTCCTCGAAGGCATCGTGGTGAATGGCGAGGCGGGCAGTCCGGCGACCCAGCTGTCGCTCGCGCTCGACGTCATGGGCGTGCCCCACGACGAGGAACAGGCCATCGGCCTCGGTTACTTCATCGAGCGCCTGGCCGCGCAGCGCACGATCCGCGCGCTCATCATCAGTGGCGGCGAGACCGTGGCGCCGGCCGAGACCGGGCCGAGCGACGCCAAGAAGTAGCGTCCACACACCATCACAGCAGATTCTGCTCAAGGCCGCTGGCAT
>JBPOIB010000006.1:0-70895 GCA_052034935.1 Candidatus Moraniibacteriota bacterium | reverse complement strand
TTACCGGTGATATACTCGACAGTGCTTTTGGTAGCGTGATGGTTACGGGTGATTTCAATACCGACGGTCGAACTGATATTGCTGTCGGGTGTGGTTCGTACTATGGCACTGAAATCGGCTATGTCTACATTTTCCATAATGACGGCTCTATCCCGACGACCGTTGCTACGGCTGATGTGACGATTGCGAGCAGTGTTGGTGGTTTCTTCGGTTCGGTTGTCGGTGCCGGCGACTTCAATGCTGATGGTCGGACCGACCTCGCGGTCGGTCATATGGGACAGAATACGGCCTACCTCTTCTACAACGACGGCTCTATTCCGACGACGACTGCTACGGCCGATGCAACTTTTACGGGCGATGTCGCTACCGATGTGTATTTTGGTTCCGCTATTGTTGCCGGCGACTTCAACGCTGATGGTCGGACCGACCTCGTGATCGGAAGCAAGGGGACAAATAGCGCTTTCGGTAAAGTCTATACTTTCTACAACGACGGCTCCTATCCATCGCTTGCTACGTCAGCCGACACAGTGGTAACGAGTGATTTCATGAGTTTTGATTTCGGTCTTGGCTATGCTCTCGCTGCTGGCGACTTCAACGCTGATGGAAAGATCGATATCGCTGCCGCTGGTCCGGGCTATTCCACTAACACCGGCCGAGTCTATCTTTTCACCTCCGAAGTAGCCAAGGCTCTCACGCCACCCGGGACCTCGTACCTGAAGGGTACTGGCAAACTCAAGGGCACGATGAAGTGGAAATAGTCTCACGTGTGTTTGATTCTGCAGGCTAATTTAATGCCTCCTCCTCACACCCCCTCCGTTTTTTTGTTTAAACCAATCTCTATTCTTCAGACGGCCGTCATTTCGTGTCGAAATGGAGAAAAGGCGGGGGAGCAATCGTGCTGTCGTCAGGTAGTAAAAAGGTATATTTTGGCTTTCTTGCGTGGCTATTTAGGGTGGCGTATAATAGTCTCATTACTGCTAACCCTCATAAACCTCTATGCAGCCAACGGAAAAACCCTCCTTTGCGCGTTTCGGTGGCCAGACCCAGTTTCAGTCGAGTGAAAAGCCGGTAGTGAGTGCTGTCCGCCCGGAAGCAGTTCGTTCCGATCGTGCGCCGATCGGCAAGGCGAAGACCGCAAGAGCCTTCGACCTTATCATCACGGGTGTTCTCGTGGCGCTTTTCTTCGGTACGCCGATTTTCTTCACCGGCCTCACGTTCCAGGGGATTGCGTTCGAGAAGCAGATTTTCTTCTACCTGTGTCTCTTGGTTGGTCTCGTCGCTTGGGTATCCAAGGGTGTGATGACCGGCGAGATGCGCGTCCGCCGGACGCCGCTCGATATTCCGATTGTTCTCTTCTGGCTTTTCTCGATTGTCGCGACTGTACTTTCGGTCGACCGCTGGCACAGCTTCTGGGGATTCTTCGGCGACCCATCCCGCGGTTTCATCGCTATCACGGCTTTGGTACTCGCCTACTTCTTCATACTGAGCCATTTCACCGAACGCCGCCGCAATCTGATGCTCGGTTCGATTCTCGCTTCGGGTACCCTGGTGATTCTCTGGAGTTTCCTCGTCGTCATGAAGATCCGTTTTCTCCCAGCGAGCTGGGAATCGATGGCACCGCTCTCCCTGACCGGTTCGATGTCGACTTTGTCGCTCTTCCTTGCTCTCATGGTACCGCTCATCGTGACCGGACTGTTCCTCCTCTTCCATGAGGAGGCCAAGGTCTCGAAGCGTCTCCGTGTCACGCTGGCAGGTGTTCTCGGTGTAGCACTCCTCCTCGACCTCTTTCTCCTCCTTGCGCTCTATCCGTTCGTGACGTGGGCGGTCGTCCTCGGTGGTTTGGGTTTCTTCCTCATCTATATCCTGGCACAAATCGTCCGTCCGGCTGAGGTGCTCACCTGGATGCCGATGGTGATTTTCGTCGTCGTCCTTGCCTTCCTCATGATCGGCCAGAACAGTCTTGTCCGGGCGACACTGCCCGTCGAGGTGACGCCGAATATGAAGCTTTCCTGGCAGATTGCCAAGGAAGCACTCTCGGAGAATTTCCTCACTGGTTCGGGCTTGGCCACCTATGGCTATGACTTCTCACTCTTCCGGCCGCAGGAATTCAACGGTAATGCGCTCTATACATTGCGCTTCTACCAAGGGACGGGACTTATCTTCGAGGCGTTGTCGACCGTCGGCATCATCGGTACTATCCTCATGCTCGTCGTCTGGTTCTCTTTCCTCTCCATCGGCCTCTACCTCCTCACCATGGACAAGGCCAAGAATAAGATCGCCTCGCTCGGCCTCTGGTCGGTCGCGGTGATGCTCTTCATCGCTGGGTTCATCTCGCCGATCAATGCGGCAATTCTTATCATCGGCGTCCTCCTCTCGGCACTTGCCTTGGCGACGCTGCTTCATGAGAGCGGATCCGAGGAACGTCACTGGGAACTGTCTTTCCGCGCGACGCCGAAATTCGCCCTCGCCCTCGCTTTCGTCTTCATGGTGGTTTCTGCGGGCGTCGCCTTCCTCTTCGTCTTTATGGGCAAAGTCTTCCTCGCGGATGTTTCAGCCGGACAGGCGAGCCGGATGCCGGCTTCTATCGAGAACACCGTGCCGAAATACCTGAAAGCGATCCAGCTCTACCCGCAAGAAGGCCGCTACTTTACGCGTATCGCTCAGGAGTACATGGCGGTAGCCAATGCTGAGGGCGGTAAAGCAGCCGATGATCGTGATGTGAGCAGAATCGCCTTTGCCGTGAGAGAAGCGGTCGCTGCTGGTGTCCGGGCCAAAGACTTGATGCCGAACGATGTGCTCGCGACCGAGGCACTCGGACTCATCTATGAGAATGCTAGCATCTACGCAACTGACGCACTCCCGAAAGCTGAAGAGATGTATCTCCGTGCGCTCGAACTCGAGCCGCAGAACCCGCTCTTCTCGATTAAGCTCGGCCAGATCAAGAGACTCGCTGCCGATAGCAAGCAGGATGGAGCCGAAAAGACGGCGCTCCTGAATGAGGCAAAGGCGCTCTTCGATGAAGCGGTGAAGAAGAAGGCGGACCTCGCTATCGCCCACTATAACCTCGCAGTGGTCTCGTCGCGCATGAAAGATTACGATGCGGCAATCCAATCGACGTCGCAGGCGATTCGCCTTGCTCCTTCGAACCTCTCTTTCCGGTACAACCTCGGTCTCCTTTATCAGGAGCGCAATGGGGAAGGGGATCGTACCCAGGCAGAAGGTCTGTACAAGCAGGTGCTTGATGCGAATGATCGTTTGATCGATGTCCGTCTCTCGCTCGGTCTCCTCTATGAGCTTCAGGGGAAACGTGACGCTGCGATGGAGCAGTATGAGAAGATACTTTCCCTGATTCCTGAAGACGAAAAGGCAGCCGCGAATGTCCAGCAGACACGGACGCAGATTACGAAAATTATCGAGAACCTCCGTTCGGGGCAGGGGAATATCCCCGCAGCGAACAGTCTCGGTGAACCTGGACCGACGACTCCGGCAACCGTTGAACCGACCAATCCGGCCGCTGGCCAGAGTGAGTCTCTCCTGAACGGGCCGGCGCAGTAAGGTTGTGAGATCGTGAAAAAGGAATCGGTCAGTATCGATTCCTTTTTCTTTGGACTGCAGTTCTGATACAGTAAGGGTATGCAAAAAAATATTCTCATCATCATCGGAACACTTATTCCGATGACAGTACACGCCGGACCGCTCACGACAGCGCAGCCGATTGCGACGAGCCTGACCAATATCCTTGACTTTTTATTGTCAATTACTGGTGTAGTCGCTATAATTGGATTAGTGATAGCGGGCGGGATGTATATTTTTGCTGCTGGCGATATGCGCCAGATATCACTGGCGAAGAAAACGCTTGCGGCGAGCATTATCGGACTACTTCTCGCTCTCGGGTCATATGTCATTATCCGAACATTGGCGAATTTCATCGGTTGAAAACAAATATAAAAAAATCTTCTCCCATAAAGTATGGGTGAATACAGAAAGGAGGTGAGAGGTTATGCAAAAACTTAAAAAAGTAGCATTTGGTGCTGCGAACGGGCTCTTGTTGCTCGCTCCAGCCATGGCATCAGCGCAGCTTACCGGTGGTAACTGGACTGACAGAGGAACAACGAACGTTCAGTCGACCGGTCTTCCGACCGGCAGTATCTACGGGATCATCTCGTCGACGCTTTCGTGGCTCCTTGCCATTCTCGGTTTCGTCGCTGTCATGGGGTTCGTGATTTCGGGCATTCTCTATCTCACCGCCGCAGGCAACGAGGCTCAGATCGAAAAAGCGAAGAACGCAATGACGTACTCGATTATCGGCGTCATCGTCGCTTTGATGGGCTATGTCATCGTTCAGGCTGTCGAGGCGTGGCTCGGTACTTCAGCCAGCTTCTAGTGCCCGTGCTTTTCGTTCGAAAAGAGGAAGCGATTCGCCCCGAAAGGGCGGGTCGTTTTCTTTTTTTGAAAAGATTCCGTATAATAAAGAAGTGATCAGTGTAATAAAAAAATATGCGTAATATTAGAAAGATTGGGTTCAGTGCTGCGAACGGGCTCCTGCTCCTCGCTCCAGCGTTTGCCTCAGCGCAGCTTACCGGTGGTAATTGGACCGATAGAGGGACGACCAATGTCGCGTCGACCGGTCTTCCGACCGGCAGTATCTACGGGATCATCTCGTCGACGCTTTCGTGGCTCCTTGCCATTCTCGGTTTCGTCGCTGTCATGGGGTTCGTTATTTCGGGCATTCAATACCTGATTGCGGCCGGTGACGAAAGCATGATTGAACGGGCCAAGACCAACATGACGTACTCGATTATCGGCGTCATCGTCGCTTTGATGGGCTATGTCATCGTTCAGGCTGTCGAGGCGTGGCTCGGTACTTCAGCCAGCTTCTAGTTTTTCGTTTGAAAAGAGAGAGCGACCCGCCCGAGGAGGATGGGTCGTTTTCTTTTGGGAAAATGGGAGTATACTGAAAGAGTATTCGGTACGTAAATTTTTTCTTCGACCTATGATTAAGAAAATAAAACGATTTGGTTTGGCTCTCGTCGCGTTCGCCGGTATTCCCACTACGGTCTTCGGCCAGTGGGTTGGAAATGGAGGGGTCGGTGGGTTTGCTAATGCTGGAAGTACTGGTCTACCAGTTGCCACGATTTACAATATCATCAGCAATACACTATCTTGGCTCCTTGCTGTGCTCGGGTTCATCGCTATCACGGGCTTCGTGATTTCAGGCATTCAGTACTTGACCGCGGCCGGCGATGAGGGCCAGATTGATACCGCCAAGACGAATATGAAGTACTCCATTATCGGAGTTATCGTCGGTCTTATGGGCTTTGTTGCAGTGAGCGCGATCGACAGCTGGCTTGCCGCTAGCGCGAGTTTTTAGAACGTGCCGGAGACAATATTGCAGAAGATTAATGAAATACCAAATCCATTTTCGTTCAAAAGCAGCCAAGAAAACCCTTTTCCTGGTGGTTTCGTTTTCTTTAAACGTTGTGTTTGTCTCGAGCGCGCTTGCCGCCTGCGGAGTGGGCTATGACGATGTGAAAGGCGTCTGTATTCCGAACACGACCGGCCTCGCGACGACCGATGTGAAAGATATCCTGATGGGGGTGATGGATTGGCTCCTCGCGGTGCTTGGCTTTATTGCCATTATGGGTTTTGCGATTTCCGGCATCCAGTACCTGACAGCGGCGGGAGATGAAAAGACGATTGATACCGCCAAGACGAATATGAAATACTCGATCATCGGGATAATCGTCGCTTTGTCGGGGTATATCGCTATCAAGGCGATTGACGCCCTGCTCAGGGGAGGAAGCGCTTTCTGAGCCTCATGACCATCATGCCTAGGCCTATGTTGAGACATCGCATCGCTAGCACAGCGTTACCCTCCCTCTTTCTTTTCGTCGTAGCTGCCTTTTTTGTGCTTGGCGGAACAGTGTCTGCGGCTGATGTGATCACTGAAGTGACGAACCCGATTACTTTTGCGACGGTCGACACGCTCCTCGGGAGCATCCTCGGGTACCTCCAGACCCTGATTGTCGCCGTCGCTCTCGTCTTCCTTCTTATCGGCGGTTTTCTCTATATCACTTCGTCCGGCGACTCTGGCCGCATCGACACGGCAAAAAACAACATCTTCTATGCCTTGATCGGCCTTGCGCTCGGGATCGCCGCCCCAGCCTTCATCAGACAGATCTATGATATTCTCGGTGCCGCCGCACCCGTCGTTCCGGGTACTACCCTTACGCTGCTTGAAATCGCGAAGAACGTTCTCGATTTCCTCCTCTCAGTGGTCGGTATCGTGGCGATTATCATGCTCGTCATCGGAGCCTTTATGTACCTGACCGCGGCCGGGGACGAGGACCGGATCGATACCGGGAAGAAGATCGCGAAATACTCGATCATCGGCATCACCATCGCTCTCGCTTCCATCGTCCTGGTCCGGCAGATTGCAAATTTCTTGTAGAAAACACCATGCGCTTCAAGAATTTTTTCACGAGCATTATTCTGGCACTTGCTTTTATCACGTTTACGCCGAATGGCGTGAGTGCTCAGGCCTGTGAAGATATCGGCGCTGCGTGTCGTCCGGGTTGGATTTCTGGCTGTGGTGCAGGGGAAAATCCGATTTTTACCCACACCTGTCCGTTTAATTCGAACGGGTCCTTGATTTGTTGCCAAATGGCTCAAAGCGTCAATGATTGTACGAATGCCGGCGGCCTGTGTCGGAGCGATCTCTACACTCGTTTTCCGGGTGAACCAGTCTGCGGCTATAATGGCGATGTTCAGTCATTCGAATCTTGTGGCCAGCCTGCACAGATCTGCTGCCTCCCGCCGCCGAACATCGGTGCCGCCTGCTCGGGCGGAAACGGCACCTGCCAGTTGCCCGCGGCCTGCGTGGGTGGCGGCGCTGCCGACACTGCTTGTTTCGGCGGGGCGGTCTGCTGCCAACCAATCCTTGATTTCTTCAATGTTCCGGCGAACTGCAGTATCCCCACTGGCGGAAGCAATTGTTCGATCACTATCAGCTGGTCCATTTCCAATCCGCTCAATCCATCGATTGTCCACGACGGCAGTTCGGTTTCCGGTGCAGCATCCTCTCCGGGAACAGTCGTCGTTTTGAGTCATGGATTGAACATCCTCGAGCTTTTGGATGGTCCGTTGTATAGCATGCAACCGTCGAGTGCTCAGTGCGTCGGAAGCGATGTCTGGGATGGGAGCCAGTGTGCTGCCCCCGTTCCGGTGCCTGGCAGCGCCTGTCGGAGCGCCGATAGCGGCAATATGGGGACCTGTGGATTCTCGTGTACTCCTCCGGATGTCGCTGAGACGGTCGATGGGACGTATATCCCTGCGACCTGCGGGGGCGGATCGACCTATTGTTGTGTCTCGTACGGACCGCCGGGATCACCGACGTTCACTGTCCCGTTTGGTTGCGATATTCCGGTGGGCCAGAGCGCCTGCGATATTTCAGTAAGTTGGAACATTCCTGCTCCGGTCAATCCGCGGGTTGATCAGGACGCGGTCGCTTTTTCTCTAGCGGCTTCTTCGGCTGGCGAGACGCGTACTTTGAGCTATGGTGCCACCGTACGGTTTGATCTCTGGAATAATGGGGCTATCATTGATACAGCTTCGTCGGATGCTACCTGTATCGCCGGATCAGCTTGGGACGGAAGTATCTGTGCTGCCGCTGCCCCTGCTGCCTGCGTGGGTGGAACGTCCGGCGCCGCTGGAGTGTGCCGTCCAGCCTGTAATCCTGCTACAGAAACATCAGAATTCGACTTCGCCTGTGGTGTAGAGGATTGCTGCACACCCAAGGTGGCCCCTCCTCCGGTTGGTGCTTGCGTCGGAGGAACATCCGGTGGTGCTGGAGTGTGTCGGGTTGCTTGTGACGGGACGACTGAAGAGACAGAATTCGATCTTTCTTGCGGTCCGGTGATGGATTGCTGTACGCCGAAAGTGGTTCCTCCTGTTCCACCCGGTCCGCCATCATCTCCGGTGACGGTCAAGTATCCGAACCCGCTCTTTACGGCGGACCTTCCGGCACTCATCGCGAAATTTCTGACCGAGCTCCAGAACCTGATTGCTATCCTCGCTATCATCTTCATCGTCATCGGTGCCTTTCTCTATATCACCTCAGCCGGCGATACGGGCCGGGTGGAACTGGGCAAGAAATGCATCCTGGGCGCGCTCATCGGCCTTGCACTCGGCATCGCCGCTCCGATGTTCTTCCGAGAGATTGGAACCATGCTCGGTATCATCACGCCGTTAGTTCCGGCCGGACCATCACTTCTCGACATGACGATGGGTGTGGTCAACTTTATCCTCTCGGTCATCGGTGTCATCGCGCTCATCATGCTCGTCATCGGAGCCTTCATGTACCTGACCGCAGCCGGGGACGAGAGTCGTATCGATACCGGAAAGAATATCGTGAAGTACTCAATCATTGGGATTACGGTTTCGCTGGCCTCGATCGTACTGGTTCGGCTCGTCGTGGGGTTCTTCTAAACGAGCGAGGGTATAGAAATCCCGTTAGAAATCTTGAGGTGGTATTTTTTCCGTGACATCTGTTTTTTGAACGACAGAGTTTGAAAAAGAGTATTAGCCCAGTAGTTTTCCTTCTAACGGGATAAAGAAAAAACGGGCGGGAGATTGCTCTCCAGCCCGTTTCGTTTGCCTTACCGTTCGATGACGGTTTAGGTGCGTGTCGCCTCACATTGCTTGATCTTCACAGCGAATGCTCCGGTGCCGCTCCAGTTCAGCGGGTAGCGATCGGCGTTCAGGTCGAGTGCGATTGGGCGCTCTTCCGATGTACCGATGCGAACGGCGCTTCCGACGGGGATGATGTGTCCCCAGATATGCGCCATCACGGTGCCATGAGCCCGGCTCGGGTCGGGCAGTCTGCCCTCACCGGGCCAATGGGCGAGCTTCGCCGGATCGGCTTTCCAGTCGATCGGCGTGCCGCGTGGGTCCGTGCAGCCTTCGAGGTTGCCCTCGGGGTCGCTCAGACACGTTGCAGCATGCTCGGCTCGGCCGACGCTGTTCATCACGTAGAAGGGCTGTTGCCGCTTGCCGGTGACGGTGATCTCGTACCTTCCCGGAGGGAGGGGTTCGAGGTCGACTCGGCCTGCTTTCAGGCGCGGATCGAACTCGAGTTCCCGGTACGTCTTTTCGCAGTTCCAAGGCCCTTCGCTGCTGGTGGTCGTGGTCGTAGGGGTGGTTCCACCGGCACCCGTCGTCCCTTGTGGGGGCGGGGGAGCAGACGGTGTCGCTGTGACCGGAGGCTGGTCGATCTCCTTTTCGAGCGCTTCGCACTGGGCGATCGCTTCCGGCTTGGAGCTACCAGTGATTCCCTTCCAGCAGGCGGCCGCTGCGTCGACGCGCGCTTGGCGCAGCCTCGCATTGGCTTCGGCCCGCTGTTGTTCGGCAGCGTTCTTGTAGACGTAACTGCCGACGGACTTCCGGAGCGCTTCACAGCGGTCCTTGTCTTCCTGGGTGGGCTGGACCATCTTCTTCAGGCCAGCGAAGCAGTTGTCGGCGTCCAGCACGTTCTTGGCGTGCTGGTCGGCGTTCTGCTCGTCGCTGGCTTGGTCGGCCGCATTGCGCGACACGTTCAGCGTCCACCAGTGAGTGAATTGCTGCTGCCGCTCGGCGACCGGGGGAATCCAGGTCCCGAGGATCCACAGGATGATGCCCGTATAGATGAGCACCACCAGATTGCGGAAGAACGTGCCCTGCGTGCCGGCGTAGTGGATGATGAGCGCCAGCGAAACACCGAGGAAGGGGATGACGCCGAGCAGGTTGCCTTCGATCCGGAAGAAGCCGATACCGAAGAAAACCAGCGGGGTGTAGAAGAGGAGGCTCTTGAAGAACCCCCACAGTCCCTTCACATAGTCATTGCCTCCCGTGACGCCATCTTCCGCCGAGAGCCAGGGGTCTCCACCGGCTTGATGCCGGATGAACCCCGCGAACCAGATCGGGGGAGTGGCTCCGAGAGCGAACGGCGTCCCCATCACGATGGCCGCGATGAGTGCTCCGCCGCCGATGGTCCAGGGTATGGCTGTCCAGCCCATCGTCTTTGCCCACACCGCGATGGCGATGAGGGCGATGAGGCCGCCGAAAACGTACCAGAGGGCGGTACGCAGCCCGGTCGATCCGCCCCAGGCTCTGGCGAACCAGTTGACCCGGAGTGTCGGCCCCACTGCTCGCAGGAGCGAGGTTTGGGGGTTCTGTTGCTGAATCATGGAATCTCCTTGAAGTTGTTGCCCCCTCAGTTCCCGAGGGACTTGAGGTGTTGAGTCAGGATGGTGAGGAGGACGAAGAAACCGGCGGTACCCCAGACGATGAACATCCACGGTACCTTGCGCGGCAGCCATTGGAAGCGACTGGGCGAAGATGTCGGAACTTGCTTCGGTTCTTCGGTCGAGGCGTCTTGATGGGCATTGACCTGTTCCCAGATGTAGCCTTCAAGCTGTTCGATGTAGCGTCGGGCCCGTACGGGGTCATTGCTCTCGAGTTGGAACGAGTTCCAGAGTTCGAGAGCTCTGTCGCTTTTGAGGATCCGTTCCATAGCCTTGTCGTCAGCGAGGACGATTCTGGCCCAGGCACTGTGGATCTGCAGGTCGCGATTCCCGTCATACCACCACTTCGCGATGGCTTGCCAGCCTTCATCAAGTTTTTCTTTCGCCGCCTTTGCCGCCGCCGCCGTCTTGTCCTTGCCGTTGTCCGTGATGGACGCGGCCGTGAGGAGGTCGACGGCTTCTTGGGGCTCGATGTCGGTGAGGAAACGGATGATGAGTTGTCCCGCCGGGTTCGTACGTTCCCGCACGTTGTGGATGTCAATCCTCGGAGCCGGCGCTTCTCCCTCGGGCTTTTGACCCTTGGGACCGCTGGTCCGTTGGCTGACGGCCGTACCCTGCAAGTGGCTCTCATGGCCGATGATATGCATCAGTTTCTCCGCCCCGCCGCTCTTGCCTTGTTCGCGGAGGAGCTTGAAGATAGCCATGAGTTTCCTGAAGCAGCTACGGGTGATCGTGAGTTTCGCCGGAGCACCGCTGCCGGCAAAATGGGCTTCGGCCATGGCGATGAGCGCATTGTGCTCGTCGATGTTGCCCTTGCCGCCTTCGTTGGCGGTAGTGCTTGCATCGGCTGAAGGATCATTGCTGACACTTCTCTTGCCGCCGATGCCGATCTTTTCCATCAGCCCTTTCATACTGGACATCTGGAACAAGTTCAGGATCTCCAGAACACTGATCTCCTTGAACATCCCTTTGAACATGTCGATTGCCATGATTGATCTCCTTGATCTTGCGATCAGTTGAGTGTGAGGTTGATTGTAAAGGTACCCGTGAGCGACGTACTGCCGCTCAGTTGTGGTGTCGGGTACCGACCCGTATTTCACAACAGTCTATACTAGCATAAAAACGTAGAAAAGTCAATGGTAGAAAGGGAGAGATTTGAGGCTTGGATAAAGGCTAAAATGAGGGTATTTTGCGGGTGATTTGTGTTCTTCAAAACCGATTGACAGGTTGGGGTTTTCCGCGTAGACTAGTGGGGCAAGGATGAGGGCAGTCGGAGTTCGCGGAAGCGGGCTTTTTTTGTTCAAAATCCGCCCTCTCAGAGAGGTAAATTCATAAGATAGTAATCACATTTTCATATGCCCAAGAAGAAAGCGGCCGTAGCGGCTGAATCCGAAAGTCTTTCCGGTCGGCTCGGAGAGTTCGGCAGCGCGGTCATGCAGATCGCTGAGGAGAAGAATCTTCCCCGCGACAAAGTATTCGAAATCGTCGAAGCCGCCCTCGCCGCCGCCTACAAGAAGGACTATGGCAAGAAAGGTCAGATCATCAAATCGAAATTCGACGAGGTAACCAAGTCGGCAGATTTTTTCCTGGTGAAAGAGGTTGTCGATGAGTCGATGCGCGATTTCACCGTGCCTGAGGTGGCCGAAGAGGAAGAGTCGGAAAAGCCGGGTGCCCGCCGGTCAGCCGCTCCGGAAGAAGTCGTTGATGAGGATCGTCTGCCACGCTATAACGCGGAGCGTGATTTGACGCTCGAAGCGGCGAAGGCGATCAAGGCTGATGCCAAGGTAGGCGATATTATCGAGCTCCCGCTTGAGAATCATGAGGATTTCGGCCGGGTCGCGGCTCAGACGGCGAAGCAGGTCATCATCCAGCGTATCCGTGAAGCCGAGCGCGAGACGATGTTCACCGAATACAAGGAGAAGGAAGGCCAGGCGGTGAACGGCATCGTGCAGCGGATCGAGGGCCGCAATGTCTTTGTCGACCTCGGAAAATCGACGGGTATCATTTTCCCATCGGAGCAGATTCCGGGCGAGAACTACCGCATCGGACAGCATGTGAAGGTATTCCTCACCCGGGTCGAGTCTGATCCGAAGGGTCCGGGACTTATCCTTTCCCGTACGCATCCCGAGATGGTGCGACACCTCTTCTCACTCGAAGTGCCGGAGATCGCGACAGGCACCGTCGAAATCAAGGCGATCGCACGCGAAGCCGGGTCACGGAGTAAGATCGCAGTTTCAGCGAATGAAGACGGCGTCGACCCGATCGGTTCCTGCGTCGGCCAGAAGGGGACGCGTGTCCAGACCGTCATTGATGAGCTCGGCGGAGAGAAGATCGATATCATCGAGTGGAACGAGGACGTCCAGAAGTTCATCAGCGCTGCACTCTCGCCGGCCAAAGTGCTCGCGGTCGAACTCCGGCCCGAAGAACAGCAGGCAATCGTCACGGTACCGGCTGACCAGCTCTCACTCGCTATCGGGAAGCGTGGCCAGAACGTCCGACTTGCAGCCAAACTCACCGGCTGGCGCATCGACGTGATGAGCCCGGAGGAGGAAGCGGACCTCGCGGCCGAAGACGGTGCGATTGATGCTGAGTCGGTTTCCGAAGCGACTGCTCCGATTGCTGAAGTCCCGACCGAAACGATCTCGGAAGAGAAGGCAGAGTAGAGGGTGCGATACCTGGATAATTTCCTAAGATATTCCTATGAACTTGTGGCATGATGTGAAGCTCGGCGATAACGCTCCGGAAGAGATTAATGTCATCATCGAGATCCCGAAGGGCTCACCGAACAAGTACGAGATCGACAAGGAGACCGGTCTCATCAAGCTCGACCGTGCCAACTACTCGGCAGCGCCATATCCGGTCGACTACGGTTTTGCGCCGCAGACGCTTTGGGATGATGGTGATGCTCTCGATGTGATCATCCTTTCGACGTTTCCGCTTGCGCCGGGCATCCTCGTGAACGCCCGTCCGGTCGCTATCATGGAGATGATTGATGGTGGGGATTCCGACTACAAGGTAATTGCGGTCCCGGTTGATGACAAGCGCTGGGATGATGTGTTGGACCTCTCGGATATCAATAAGCATAACCTGAAGGAATACCAGCACTTTTTTGAGACCTACAAGGTATTGAAGGGGAAGAAGAATGAGGTTGTTGTCCAGGGGTTCAAGGGGCGGAAAGATGCGATCGCGGCGGTCAAGCGCTCGGTCAAGCTCTATAACGCAGAATTCAGCAAGAAGAAGTAATCAAGGATCGGAAGATATTCTATGGAAGTAATCATCAAGAAGCTCCCGGCCTCGCGTTGGGAAATCACCGTTACGCTCCCGTGGGACGAATGGCAGAGTCACAAGGAACATGCGGTCGAGCACATGGCGAAGAATATCAACCTCGCCGGTTTCCGGCAGGGGAAAGTACCGGAAGCGGTGCTGGAGCAGCGTTTCGGTACGGAGGCAATTCTCGTCGAGACAGCTGAGCACGCGGTCCATCATAGCTATCCGAAGGCGCTCCTCGAAGCGAAGGCTGAGGCAATTGGCCGACCGGAAGTGAAATTTGATGCGGTCAAACAGGGTGAACCGCTCGTCTATACCGTCGTGACTGACGTCCTGCCGGAGGTTGTCCTCAAGGAATGGAAGAAGGAAGTTTCCAAGATCAATGAAACGGCCGATAAGGCGGAGATCGTCGTGACTGATGAGGAAGTCGACAAAGAAATCGCTGAGCTTGCCAAGATGCGGGCGGCGTTCGTTCCAGTCGGCCGACCAGCTATTTCAGGCGATACAGTCAAGGTTGATTTCACCGTAACCGTTGATGGTGTCGTTATTGAAGGAGGGACAAGTAAGGATCACGCGCTTGTTCTCGGTTCGGGTACCTTTATCCCGGGCTTCGAAGAACAGGTGATCGGTTTGGAAAAAGGCGCTGAGAAATCTTTCGAGCTGACTTTTCCGGCCGAGTATCACGCGAAGCATCTCGCGGGGAAAAAGGCGAAGTTTGATGTCGTACTGAAGTCGGTGGAGGAGCGTCGTCCACCCGTCATTGATGATGCGTTCGTCAAGACAGTTGGCAAGTTCGAAAGTCTCGCCGAGTTGAAGAAAAATATGAAAGAGGGGATGCTCGAAGAGAAGAAGCGAGGTGCTAAGGAAGCGCGCCGCGCCGCTATTCTCGATGCCCTCATCGCTGCAACGGAGATGGAGTATCCAGCTGTACTTGTCGAAGAAGAAGCAAATCGAATGCTCGGTCAATTCCGTTCCCAGGTAGAATCGATGGGTTTCGAGTGGGAAAAGTACCTCGCTGAGACGAAGAAGACCGAGGCCGAGATGAGAGTCGAGTGGGAACCGCAAGCGAAGAAGCGTGTTGCGGCTGAACTCATCCTCCAAAAATTGGCCGGGGACGAATCGATCGAACCGAGTGCCGAGGAGGTCGAGGCCGAGATGAACAAGGTCTTCCAGTACTACAAGAATATCAAGAACGTCGAGCAGAATCTCGACATGACGAAACTCTATACTTCGGTCCGGGGCCAACTCGTGAATGACCGGGTACTGACGTGGCTTGAAGGCGTCAAAGCGTAATGATGGATCGGTTCTGTCCGTAATACTACCGAATATGAAAGAGCTCCAGAACAACTATCTCGTGCCGATGGTGATTGAAAAGACCGCAATGGGCGAGCGCGCCTATGATATCTATTCGCGGCTCCTCAAGGATCGGATTATCTTTATCGGTTCGCAGATTGATGATTCGGTCGCGAATACGGTTATTGCGCAGTTGCTCTTCCTCCAGTCGCAGAGCGCTAAAGACGATATCAAGATCTACATCAATTCTCCCGGGGGTTCGGTCACATCGGCCATGGCAATCTATGATACGATGCAGCACGTAAAGCCGGATGTCGAAACAATCTGTATCGGTCTGGCCGCCTCAGCCGCCTCGGTCCTTCTTTCGGCGGGAGCTAAAGGGAAGCGCTTTGCGCTGCCGAATGCCGAGGTGATGATCCATCAGGTTTTGGGTGGTGTCGAAGGTCAGGCAACCGATATCGATATCCATGCCAAACATATCCTGAAGGTGCGGGATCGGCTGAATCGTATTCTCGCGAAACATACGGGCCAGAAGCTCGCCAAGATTGAAGCTGATACGGAACGTGACTACTTCATGACTGCTGATGAGGCCAAGACGTACGGTATTGTCGATAAGGTACTCGCGTAGTCTTCGGATACGAAAAAGTGGAGGGAACTATTTTGGGCAGATAAAAACCGCCAACCTGGCGGTTTTTATCTGTTCCGTACAAAATCGACTTAGGCTGCAGTGGTTTCGGTCCGATTTTCCCCACAGGCAAGTCTGGCCATGAGGAGAAGTCCGCCGATGATGGCGAGATTTTTCAGAATAGCGGTGTACTGCATCTGATCAGCCATCGCATCACCGGTAAAGGTCGTGTGGCCGAGTATGGTAGCGACGACCGTAAAGGCGATGAGCATATCGACGCCGAGTGACGTTTTCCAGTTGAAGAGGAGCATCAGTCCGCCGCCGAGTTCGAAAATGATTGCAAGTACTGTTAGTAACGGAGCAGCCGGCTCATTCACCAGGGAGCCGATGTACCCGACCGTTCCTTCGAAAGCCATGAGTTTTCCGAATCCGCCGACGACGAAGAGAAGCGCGAGAAAAACGCGCGCCGCAGTCGGGGTCCAGGAGGCTGTCGCGCATGTTTTTGAGAACATATTACTTGAAGCATTAGTGGTTACTGCTGCTATTATAGCGCTTTTCCAAGGGTCTCGATGCGAGGCTGTCAACCTCGATAAGCCTGCTTCTCTAGAGAGTGATCAGGAAACAAAAAACTCCCTGCGGGAAGAAAAGAGTGTCCCCGGAAGGAATCGAACCTTCATCAAGAGCTTAGAAGACTCCTGCTCTATCCATTGAGCTACAGGGACGTTTTGTCCGGCAATCAAATATCCACAGGGGTAGCTAGAGGGAATCGGACCCTCGTTCACGGTACCACAAACCGTTGTCTTACCATTAGACGATAGCCACCACTCTAGATACTTGATTGCAAAGAAGGCTCTTGGGGGTGGGTGCAGTAGGAATCGAACCTACGACCGTTGGCTTAAGAGGCCACTGCTCTACCGACTGAGCTATGCACCCAAACAAAAAAACGCTGTCAAACAGTGGCTCTAGATTAGCGAAAAAATGCCCGTTCGTCAATGAAGAGGGTAATGGCTAGGGGCGAATTTTCTTGTACTCGGCCCACTGCTTATTCGACCAGCCTTTCGGTTTGGAAGTGTAGGTCGGTTCGTCCCCGGGGTGCGGAAAGAGGCTCGGAGACTTATAGTTGCTCCAGAAAGTATCGTTGATGAAGGTTTTCCCATTACTGTCAGTAACAGTATGGGTAAAGACGGTTCTCATGCTGCCATCAGGGTTACTTTCAAGGATGTGCGGTCCGTCGATAGTCGTGGTCCGTCCGTCACGCGTACCGAACATCGAGAAAGTGAGCCGCGTGCCGTTTATCTCCGGAACGAGCAGGACGGCGCCAGGGGTGTTATTTTTGAACTGGAGATCAGGTTTCGGGATATAGATAGTCGCATCGAGTCCGTACGGTTTGTAGTACTGGACGGCGTACGCATGGTTTCGTCGTTCGGTGATCTTGAGACCTGACTGAAGGGCGGCCCGGAAGACAGTTGTCGAGACTTGGCAGATGCCACCGCCGAATTCAGGCTCCGTCTTATTGTTCTTGATCACAAGCTCGGGCAGATAACCGTGCTCACCGTCGACTTCACCGAGGTAGTCGACGAAGGAGAAGACGGCATCGGGCTCAATGACAATACCGTCGAATTCCTGGATAGCGCGTTCGATGTTGTAAATCCGATTTTTCGGCGAGCCGCGGAAATCGGTCGTGGCCGTTCCGATGAGTTCGGAAATGCCGAGTGTTGAGAGTGTCTCGGCTGAGATTTTAGCCGGAACCTGCTCGCTCACGAGCGTGATATGGGCACGTTCGGAATCGGCCGAAAGTAATCCGGATTCGAGGGCCTCCAGGCTCCGTTCAGGATGGACGACAATTCCATTTTCCGCTGGGGTAGCGATGCTGACCTTTGAATCCTCGACTTTGAAGCGGGCATTTTTCGGGTCGCGATCGGCTTTTTCCGCGAAGAGACCAATGCTTACCTTGAGAGCCTCTTTGTCGATTGCAAGAGAGCGGGAGAGAACGAGGTGGGATTTGGTTTCGCGCGAGAGGAAAGCAACACAGAAAATTCGGAATGGCGCGCACAGAGAGTCAGTCAATTCAAACTCAGGGCGGCGATTTAAGTCGAGGGCGAAATGCTTCTCCTCATCGTACCAGGAAAGAATCTCCTGGCGATCCATGACCTGCGCGTAGGTACTGGTTTCGAGAGTTACGTCTTCGGGAATGATGAGTGCGCTCGCCATTTTCGGTACGAGAAAAACAAGAGCGGCGATGAGCGCCGCCCGAGAGAACAACCGATCGTATCGAGTGCTACCGTAGAGCATGCGAAGATTAAAAACCTCTCACCTGGATTTTCTTTGTTTTGGTCGTATCAGCTTTCGGAAGCCGGATGGTAAGAATCCCGTTTTTGAGCGCAGCATCAGCTTTTTCCGGGATGACATCGACAGGAAGGAGGACGGACCGGGAGAAGGATCCCCAGTAGCATTCCTGGTAATAGTAGTTGCCGTTCTCGACGATTTCTTCGTTTTTCCGCTCGCCTTTGACGGTTACCATGTCGTTGTTGATCGAGACATCCAAATCCTCAGGCTTTACGCCGGCAATCGTCGATTTGATCACGATATCGTTGTCGGTCTGGTAGACATCGATGGTGAGTTGCCCCTCAGCATTATCATCAGCCATACTGCCGCCGACTGGGGAGGCAGCAGAATAAGAGGGTGTGCTCCATGTCGGCTCTTCGGGGGCTTCCCGAACATAGGTCGGCTCGGTATTCATCTGGAGAGGAGTCTCTTCTTCCTGGGAGTAGATGCTGACGCTTTCCTCCTGGTACAGAGGGGATTGATCAAGCTCTCGGGCGCCAGTTAATCGCTCAAAAAAGGAACGTTTCTGTTTCATCATAGTGCTTTAATTGATGCGCGAATATCAGCTTCAGTATAGAGGAAAGAGGGGGCTTACTGCAAGGTCAACCAGGGCTAGAGGGAGTGGTTGTAGAGGGTGTGGGCGAGGATGGCGAGAATGACGGCAATGAGCGGCGCGAGAGGGTACATCTTTTTGGAACGAAGACCGATATAAATGATGAATGTCCCAAGGAGATGGATGAGTGCTGTCCGGGCTATGAGGAAGATCTCCGGGAGGTCGGTCGGGGTAAGAGCAAGGAGCGCGAGTTCTGCGACGACGAATCCGATGCCGAACAAGAAAGCATGGATAAGCGAGGTTGCGTTCGGATGATGTTTCGCAAGCTGCAGAAGAAAAACGAGTCGCGACCCCTCCTCAAGGGCTGCCGCCGCGAGAAAGAGGCCGAGTGATGGGGAGGACGTAAATGAAAAATCAAACACGAACAGAGCGACGACTTGAACCAGGAGCGCTGCAGTCGCTGCAAGAAAACCATAAATGAGAGCGAGTCCGAACATTATTCTGAGAGTTCGCTTATGGAGGTCGTAAGTATAGCGACCCTCCCTTTCGCTTCAGCGAGGGAAGTACGTTGCGCTTCGATGACCGCGGCTGGCGCTTTTTCGGTGAAACGGGTATCAGCAAGTCGAGTCTCCAGTCCAGCGATATATTTTTCCAGGTTCACTCGTTCTTTCTCGAGTCGGGACCTTTCGGCCGCAACATCAATCACGTCGCCGAGATGGACGAAGGCATGAAGCTCACCGAGAGCGATGCTGGCCGTCGCCTTCGGTTGAGCTGCGACCTCGGTGATGATGACTTCTGAGATGCGGCCGAGCCGTTCGATGATCGGTGCGAACGGAGCGAGGACTGATTCATCGCCGACGAGCGTGAGCGAGAGCGCTTCTTTTGGGTCGATATGGTACACGGCGCGGACATTCCTGATTCTCTGGATGAGCTCGACAATAGTAATGAATTTTTCGACACTTGTCTCACTAGAGGCACGAATCATATTTGGTGTCTGCCAGGGCGAAGTAGCGAGCAGTACATCTTCGTTTGGGTATAGCGATGAGCGGAGCGATTCCGTGACGAAGGGCATGAAAGGATGCCAGAGCTTGAGGAGCTGGTTGTAAACAGTGATAAGCACAGCATCGTTCTTTTCGATTTTGTGGACTTCAATGTACCAGTCAGCGAATTCATTCCAGGTGAAATCACGGAGTATTTCAGCGGCGAGAGAAAGATCGTAAACATCTAGCCGATGAGATACTTTGTTTTGTACGGTCGCGAGCCGATCGAGTATCCATTCATCAGTAGCAGAAAGATGATCGGGGAGTTTGGCAACGAGATCCCATTCCAAGAACTCGGGCGCGACAGATGACTTGATATACCGTCCCATATTCCAGAGCTTGTTCACGAAATTTCGTGAGGCGGTGAATTTTTCCGGCCCAACCTTCACGTCATTGCCTGGGGTAGAGCCGACGATGAGGGAAAGCCGGAGGGCATCGGCACCGAATTCATCGGCGACATCAAGCGGGTTGATGGTGTTGCCGAGCGACTTCGACATCTTGCGGCCTTGACCGTCGCGGACGAGGCCGTGGAGGTAGACAGTTTTAAAAGGGATCTCGCCGAGGAGGTACTCGGACATGAGAATCATGCGAGCCACCCAGAAGAAGAGGATATCGTAACCGGTCTCAAGAAGGGCGGTCGGGTGATAGTCGCGATGCTTTGTCCATTCTCCCTCATCAGGCCAGCCGAGGGTCGAGAACGTCCAAAGCCCGGACGAGAACCACGTGTCGAGCGTATCGGGATCCTGTTGCCAACCATCGCCCTCCGGCGCTTCGATGCCACAATAGGTTTCATCGCCACGGTACCAAACGGGAATCTGATGGCCGAACCAGATCTGACGGCTAATGCACCAGTCCCGGAGATTATCAATCCAGTAGAAATAATTCTTTTCGAAGCGCTCGGGCAGGATGGCGATCTTTTTCGAGCGGATTGCGTCTTGCATGAGCGACTTGAGTGTCACCATTTTCCCATTACGCTCGAATTCCCGATTGACGCTGATGAACCACTGGCGCATGACTTGCGGTTCGATGGTGGCGCCGGTGCGCTCGGCGGTTGCGATCTGGTGGACGTAGCCTTCTTCGATTTTCGTGACGAGCCCTTTTTCTTCGAGCTTGGCGACAATTTTTTCGCGCGCTTCCGTAATCGGCATGCCGGCGAATTCACCGGCGACGGGGAGGAGTTTACCAGAGAGGTCAATAATCGGTTCCATGTCGAGTCCGTGCCGTTCGGCGATCTCGAAATCGGCCATGCTGTGCCAGGGCGTGATCGTCATGACGCCAGTACCGAATGTCATATCGATTGCCGTATCCTTGATGACAGTCGCCTCAATCGGGCCATTGATCCATTCGAGGGTGAATTTCTGGCCGTCGGTATAGTCGGCGTAGCGAAGATCATCCGGATGCATGACGACGTACTTATCGCCGAACTTGGTCTCGGGCCGGGCCGTCGCGATTTCGAACGGTCCGTACTTGAGGTAGTAGAATCTCGCTGTCTCTTCCTGGTGGACGACTTCATCATCGGAGATGGTTGTCTGTCCCACCGGGTCCCAGTTCACGATGCGATTGCCGCGATAGATGATACCGGCGTCGTACATTTTCTTGAACGCGGTTCGGACGGCGAGGCTACGCTTTTCATCAAATGTGTAGGCTTCACGTGACCAGTCAACGGACGATCCCATGCGTTTCACTTGGCCGACGATGGTGTCATGGCTGTCTTGAGCGAAATCAATAACTCGCTTCAAAAATTCTTTGCGGCCGAGATCGTGGCGGGATTTATTTTCGGTCTCGCGGAGGATTTTTTCGACTTTGCTTTCGGTCGCGATAGCAGCATGGTCGGTGCCGGGGAGCCAGAGCGTGCGATAGCCGGACATCCGTTTGTATCGGACAATCGTATCCTCGATGGCAAGCATCGCCGCATGGCCGATGTGAAGGGTGCCGGTGACATTCGGTGGGGGGAGGACGATGGAAAATGGCTCCGCATCAGGTTTGGTCACCCCGGCTTTGATGCAGGTATCGGGGTTAGCGAAGTCGGCCTTATCCCAACGGGCGAGGATACTGGACTCCCAGGCTTTTGGGTCATAGGCCTTGGGGAATTCGAGATTTTCTTTCTGCTCAGACATATCCAAAAAATACCACGAAAAAGGCTTGGATTCAAGGAAAAAGAGACCTATAGTCGCTACCCTTTTCGAAGCGTTGAATAATTCATGAGTGGCGCAAAGAGGTCATCCTCGAGCTTCGGTTTGAAGTAGGCGAGCTCTTCAGCGGTCGGTGAGTCAGTATTGAATTCAACAAAGGGAACATCGGTAATGGTAGCGAGTGGTGTTTGCTCGGCCCCTTCACCCATAGTAAGTACGGCTGACGTTGCGAGGGCATCGACGATATTGGTGTGGGTAGTGAATGTGTGACCGAAGATGTCGGGTGTATTTTCGTAGCTCTTCAGTCCGATGAAACCACTCCAGCCGATCGCGACCCCGGTGACGCCACGACGGAGCGGGGTCGAGTGGCTGTCAGAAATGATGACACCGATATTGTTTACCTTGAATCGTCCCATCAGATATTCTCGAACCAAGCGCGCCGTCGCGTAGCTGTCGATCGGGAGAAGAGAATAGACACCATCGGTATTGGATGCATCGATTCCCGCTCTCGCGACGAAGGTGTTGTCGCGGATGGTGAGCGGGACACCGTATGGGCTCGCCTCTTTCGGCAAGTAGTAGTCGGCCTCGGCAGCGACTGTCTCATCGGTAATGCCGCTCGTCTTTGGAATAAAACGTCCCTCGCAAAGAGCGACAATTTTTGAGGTGATGACAAGGATAGAGCCATCTGAAAAATCTGAAAGCGAGTCATCCAGAAAGTGGAGTAAAGACTGTTTTTCCGGTGTGACACGTTCAGTTTTGATTGCCTGGATAATCATTTGGGGTCTATGTGTATTGCTGAGTGTGAATTATGCCAGTGGGAAATGGGCTGAGGGTTCGAGCGAGAAAGCATTCTCTTTCGCCGCCGCACGTTCTTCTTCGGTCATCCGGACATAGCGGAGGACCCCGGCTGCACCGATCATCGCGGCATTATCGAGCGAGAATTGGAAGGGTGGCATGAGGAATTGGCAGTCGGAATAAGCGGTGACCATACCCTCCATTTGCTCGCGGAGGCGTATATTAGCTGAGACACCACCGGCGATGACAAGTGTTTTTGGCTGGAATTCTTGAATGGCGCGTTCAGTTTTCCCAACGAGGGTATCAACGACCGCCTCTTGGAATTCATACGCTGTCTCGGCAACAAAATCCGGATCATTCAATTTTTCTGCTGGTTCTTTCTTGAGCGAGTAGAGGACTGATGTCTTGAGTCCGGAAAAAGAGAAACGATAGTTGTCAGCGTCAAGCATGGGGCGGGGAAATCTTTTTGCTGGTGCGCGCTCTCTGGTGGTGCGATACGCGTCAGCGCGTTTGCCAATCTCCGGACCACCGGGGTAGGGGAGGCCGAGCATCTTAGCCACTTTATCAAAGGCTTCGCCCGCCGCATCATCATCAGTCTCGCCGAGGAGTTCATACTCGAAGTGGTCGCGCATGAGGATGAGCTGGGTGTGTCCCCCGGAAACGATCAGCGCGAGAAGCGGGAAGCGAAGTTCAGCACCAGGCGTAAAGAGATTGGCATAGATGTGGCCCTCGAGGTGATTTACGCCGAGGAGCGGTTTCTGCCAGGCAAGGGCGAGTGTCTTGGCGGCCGAGACTCCGACCAAAAGCGCCGGAATGAGTCCCGGTCCTTTCGTGACGATGACTGCTTCGATGTCGTTCGGTGTTACGGCAGCTTCATGAAGGGCACTTTCCACCACCGGGAGGATATTTTTCACATGTTCGCGGGCGGCGAGATTGGGTATCACCCCACCCCATTTTGCATGGAGCTCAGCCTGAGAGGACACGATGCTTGAGAGTACAGCGGGAGAGGCACCATCAAGACCGATGACAGCGGCGGCCGTCTCGTCACAGGAGGTTTCGATAGCAAGGATTCTCAGCATAAGGAAATTCGGAGCAACCCCACTCTACCGGGTGGAACAGGAAACGACAAGGCTTTTCAGAGTGGGAGAATAGCGATAAGCACGGCGATACCGACAAACACGGCAACAAGTTTGAGGACAATCGAAAATCGATGCCGATATAGATAGCTAAGCTCCTCTTTGATCCAGTTATCGTTACCTCGGGTTGCGACAAGCGCTTTCATTTCTTCGGGCGACCACGAACAGAGGAAATGATCGAAGTCGAAATGAATCTCGCCGTCTTTGCTTGAGAAAAACTTGTACCAGCGATCTGAGAATGGCCAGAAAAGCCGGATGCCGAGGCCCATGCCGGAGAGATCATGGATGAAATGTCCGAAGACTCCGAGTGCGAAGAGTGTCATCCAGGCCGGTCCGAAGTAGGTGCCGATAAACAGGGCGACCGGAATGTAGGTAATCGGATTATGCAGAAGCGCGCGATGGGTACCCATAGTTTTGCCGCCGACGGTGCCACGCATTGTGTACTCGATCCAGAAGTCGATATCAGGGATCAAAGCGAAAATGACTCCAGCAAGTAGCCATCCCGGTGTCAGTGTTTGTTCGAAAAAGAGTCCTACCAGAAAGCCCCAGAGGAGCCCAAGTTTGATGTCGAGAAACATATTATCGGGGGCAGTGTACCAGGAAAATCAAAAACCCTCCAGAAGAGAGGGTTTTTGACCGTGGAATTGCCGACCGACTTAGCGTCGAATGGATTTGACAATTGCGATGAGAACGACCGCACCGATGAGGGCTACGAGAAAGCTCCAGAGATTGAAGCCGCTTACGCCGCCGTAGCCGAAGAAGCTGACGAGATAACTACCGAGGGAAGCGCCGATGATACCGACAATCACATTAAGGAGAATCCCTTGCTCACCGTCCGTCTTCATGACGAGCGATGCGACCCAGCCGACGATGCCACCGAAGATGATGTAAACGAAAAGGCTCATAGGTGTGGTGAGTGTTAGTTGTTTTCTTGATCAAGTTTCACGGCAGCCTCTGGTGTGGAGACGCTCATGCTCATTACGAGGAGCTTGATGATGCCCCAAGCGATGACGAAATAGACGAACATTGCGAGAATAGTGGTCCATTCAAAGATGCTGCCTTGAGCTTTGGAGACGCGGAAAACGGAAGTGAACGGCGCCGCAAATGGCCCGGTCACGGCGTAGATGAAGTTCGTGAACCCAGCACCGGCATTGGCGCCGAGAAGCTTCAGTACGAGACGGAAAGCGAGAAGGACTTCGACGAGGCCGAGAATATACCAGACGATCTGCGTCCCGCGATAGAGGGGCTGCGTGCTGCCAGATGACATTGCATCCATAGGATTGAGACTAATAATTACAAACACACGGTTCGAGGAGAACGGGTAGAACCATACGGTTGTATATTAAGAGCTCTCTAGTTCTTCTAGTATACTCTCCCTTACGATAAATAGCGAACTTTTATATGAAAGTCAGTGAAACAAAAAAAGTAAAAACAATCCCTCCGGCTCTGATTCAGAGCGAGAGGGGAAGAAGATGGGATCTCTGCATCAGTGGTCGCGACCGAGAATTCCATCGAGCACGGACGCGGCGAGCGTCTTGATGTTAGCTCCTGGCACTCCCGCGGCGAGAGCACGAGCAATCTGCTCGGCACGTTCTTTGGGATCAGCGATTCCGAGTATGGAGCTGTTATCGAAATCGGAGATCGGCGGGGCCGGTTTGTTCGACTGGTCGTCGTCATCGGATCCGGAGAAGGGCAGTAAATACTGCCAGGGAACTGGCGGCATAAAGACCTCCTGGGTTAGATGAACATTTTTAGTATATACGCTTCAGAAAAGTAAAAAAATAGAGGATGCTTTCCCCTGAAATTATAAAATAAAACCCCGCATAAAGCGGGATTTATACCTCACGTAGCCCCAAGGGGAATCGAACCCCTCTTACCAGGATGAAAACCTGGCGTCCTAACCGATAGACGATGGGGCCATGTCTGCTGGAATCTGCAGGCTGGCGAATAACTTCTGGCGCTTATCTTTCAATCGGTTAGGACAGTCCTAACCGGTAGACCCGTCTGCATGGCAGAGGATGCTGGGGCCATTCAGTTCTGCTTTTTCGACAAAAAAAGCCTCGTTGAAGGCATCGCTACTGTAGCATATCAGCCTGATTTATCAAGGGGAGTGAGTATAAAGCCGATGATTGACAACAGTAGTTTTTCATGCTATACTCTTCTAGTCGTATTTGTTCCTTTGCCCACAACCAAACCGCAACTTGAGAGGGTTACATGACCGACGATCTCCGTACGTTTTTCCAATACTCGGGCATCTTGTTCTGGATTGCACTCGGCATACTTGTTTTCGCCTGGGCTTCGTGGCGGATGTTCCGTCGGGTACCCTGGTCGCGCCAAGCTCGAGCGATGTTCGCAGCGCAGCGCGCCTACAAGCGTGTCGTCAAGAAGGAGTCAGAGGACTACCTCTACGGTGACGACGATGTCGATGCTCAGGTGCTCGGTCTCCCAAGTCCGACCAGTCAGCGCCGCTGATTCAATCGGCGTTCAAAAGAAGTCCCTGCCACGTACTGCGTGCCAGGGACTTTGAATTTTTAGGCGTTATTTTTCTTCGGATCGGTATTTCGCAACGAGTGCTGAATACTGCCGGGCACTTTCTCGGACAGTGCGCTTTTGCGTCGACCGGTCGACAGCGACGAGGCCGAATTTCAGCCAGTAGCCTTTGTCCCATTCGAAGTTATCGAGCAGCGACCAGTAGAAATAACCACGAACGTCGATGCCATCGGCGATTGCTTTTTCGACGGCGCTCACTGCCGCGGGGATGAACTTCCGGCGGAGTTCGTCCGAGGCATCAGCGATTCCGTTTTCAGTGATATAAATTGGTTTCTGATATTTTCGTAATTCAACGAGTGCGTGATAGAGGGAGTTGGGATAATATTCCCAGCCGAAATCAGTCTGAACCTTATTCTCGTTCCGATTGAACCAGCCGTCGATCCGATGATGGTTGTAGTGGTTGAGGCCGATGAAGTCTTGCTCAGCGCTTATCATCTGCAGAAACCAGTAGTTCCAGAGCTGATCGATACAGGCTTTAAGAACTCGATTGATCCACCGTCCGTTGGCTGCTTCGAACCAAATATTGTGCTTCGCGATTCCGATCTGGGCCGATGGGTACATGTTTTTTATTGCGCGATAAGTAAGGCGATGCGTCCGGGCAAGTTTGCGGTAGATACGGAAGGCTGAAGAATAACTTTTTTCTTGCGGCGGCCAGGCGCCACGCAGACGGCTATGGCCTGTGTATACATCGGGCTCATTGAGCGTTACCCAAAAATGTACGTCTTGGCCGATGGTTTCGGCTACTTTTTTTGCGTAGCGTACGAAACAGTCGGTAAAATGAGATGCATCAACACCTCCTTTTTTCGCGAGCCAGAGGGGGAGCGTCCAATGCCAGAGGGTCACGAAGGGCTTGATATTTCTCGCCCGAAGCGCGGCGATCATTTCTCGATAGTGTTCGAGAGAGGCCTCGTCGAATTTTCCTTCTTCGGGTTCGATGCGTGACCATTCAATCGAGAACCGATAGGCATCGAGGCCGAGATCTTTCAGGATATCAAAATCTTCGGCGTAGCGGTTCCAGTGATCGCAGGCCGTACCGGACAGGTAGTTGGCTGGGTCCGTCGCTTCGGGCTCGAATTTCTGCCAATTCGGATTCCACCAGAACGATTGTTTCGATTCGCTGGCAAGACGTTCGGCATTCGCTTTCTCCCATTCGCTCCAGTCGTTATGGTTATTGCCTTCGACTTGGTGCGAAGCAGTCGCGGCGCCCCAGAGAAAGTCTTTTGGAAATGGCATAGCAAGCGTTGTCACAAATCAGTAATGCTGCTATCATACCACGCTCCCTTCCAGGAGATGCCGTATACTGAATCATATGACAGTACGGGCCGATTCGACGCCATTCGCCTTCCCTGATCCGAAAACGACCGTCCCGAAGGAACGGTTCGTTCAGCGTGCGCTCGAGATGATACCGGGAACGCTGACTTGGACGACGCTCATCGGCATGATCTTCCTTTCCGTATTTGCGCCAGTTGCGGCGGCGGTCTTCATCATTGTCTTCGATACGTATTGGATCTACCGTGCGATCTACATCTCCATCTTCTCACTTCAGGCGCAGTGGAACATCGCTGAAGGCAAACGTATCGACTGGAAAGAGCGCTATGAGGAGTCCCTTCATCCGACCGAATATATCGAAAAACTGACGGCGCGGATTGTTGCACTGAAAACAGAAATCAAAGCATCGCGGGGTATCGGCGAATGGCGGAAGCGCCGCGGTCTGCGTCAGAGAATCGCTCGGACCAAACGCATTCTGGCCGAGACAAAGAAGCTGGTGCCAGTCGAAAAACAGATTATGGACTGGCGTGAAGTGGTTCATGTTGTGCTCTTGCCGACGGCTGGGGAACCGGTCGAAGTGATTGAACCGGCCGTCGAGTCCTTGGCCAAGTCGCGCTTCCCACTCGACCAAATCATCGTTCTCCTCGCCACTGAAGAGCGCGAAGATCCGGCGACGCGGCTGCCGAAAGTCGAAGCACTCCAGAAGAAATTCGGCCATCTTTTCCGAGATTTCCTCGTGACGACGCATATCGTCGAGACAGGCGAGATGAAATGCAAGGCCTCCAACGCAACGTTCGCGGCGCGCGAGCTCATGAAGTATCTCGATAGCAAGGGAATCGACTACAAACGCGTCATCTTCTCAAACTTCGACTGCGACTCGGTCGTGCACCCGGACTACTTCCCGGCATTGACGTACCACTACACGACTGATCCGAAGCGGCTTCAGCGCGCGTATCAGCCGCTCCCGATGTACCACAACAATCTCTGGGACACGAATGCTTTCGTCCGGCTTGTCGTGACCGGTTCGTCGTTCTGGCACCTCTACCAATCGACGCGACGCGAGATGGTGACGTTCTCTTCGCATTCCGAACCGTTCGATACGCTCGTCAAAGTGAATTTCTGGCCGGTCAATATGATTAGCGAAGACTCCGTCATCTACTGGAAATGCCTTTCATACTTCCATGGCGACTATCGTGTGCAGCCGGTGCACCTGCCGGTGTCGCTCGACGCTGTGCTCGCCCCGACATACTGGAAAACGATTGTGAATCAATACAAGCAGAAAAGACGTTGGGCATACGGCATCGAGAATTTTCCGGTGACGATGCGCGCGATTTGGCCCGATGCAGGCATCAAAGTCCGGACGAAACTCCGCATCCTCTTCGAGATGCTTGAAGGTCACTACTCGTGGGCGACAACTTCTTTTCTTTTGACCTTTCTCGGTTGGCTCCCACTCTTTCTCGGCGGCGAGATGTTCAAGGAAAGCGTACTCGCTCATAACTTGCCGTTCTTCACCCGGACGCTCATGACGCTCGGGATGGCTGGGCTGCTCGTCTCAATTCCGATGTCGCTCCTCACGCTACCACCACGACCGAAGCGCTATCACTGGGCGCGGACTTTCCTCATGTTCTTCCAGTGGATACTCGTGCCACTGGTCGCCTTCCTTTCTGCTATCCCCGCAATCGATTCTCAAACCCGTCTTCTTACCAAGCGTTATTTCGGTGAGTTCTGGGTCACCGAAAAAATGCGCAAATAGTTTTTCGAAGGCGTCCTAACTGATATCGAAGAAGTGTTTCGCTTCATCGATATGGAAGCGCAGAGACTCATCTTGCGGACTAAGCGTCTGTCTTACGTGTTTCAGCCGAGTTCCTATTTCATCTTCCATGGCGTACAACTGCTGCTGTTTTTCCTCGACACTGGGTCGTACAGTCAAGAAAGCCTCGCCGCGAATGAGACGAAAGAATTCATACATAATGACGAGCCGCGGGTAAACAACAGGGAGATCACTCGTCGAGGCGTTGTTAAATTCGGCAATAATGAGGGCATGTAATTTGGCAGCCATGTCGAAATAGTCTTTGGATGATGGAAAAACGGGTTGGTGCATAAGGGCTGTGGTAAGAGGATAATCAACACTATTCCAAGTGTATTCGCTCCTCGAAGGTCTGCAAAGCTTTTTTGAGAAGGGGATGCTTTGTGAGTGTGGGATCAGTCGCGAGGACACTCGCTGCTTTTTCACGCGCGATCTGAATGAGCTTTACATTCGACAGGTGTTCCATGGCGATATCCGGGAGGCCGGACTGGCGTGTCCCGAGGAAGGCGCCGGGACCACGCAGCTTCAGGTCGATTTCGGCGAGCTCAAAGCCACTATTCGTTTTTTCCAATGCCTGGAGTCGGGCACTTTCCGGACTCTTGCCGTCGCTCGGGAAGAGAAAACAGTAGCTCTGGTCGGTACCTCGTCCGACTCGCCCTCTGAACTGGTGGAGCTGGGAGAGGCCGAAGCGCTCCGCGCCCTCGATGAGCATCACGGTTGCATTCGGTATATCGATACCAACTTCAACGACGGCGGTTGAGACGAGGATATCGAGTTTGCGCTCTTTGAAGTCTCGCATGATTTCCTCTTTCTCCTTCGCTTTCATCCGGCCATGAAGGAGTCCGACCAAGCGGCTTGAAAAAACCTGTTCTGCGAGACGCTGGTGTTCCGTCGTAGCAGCCTTCACCTCCTCCATCGCTTTACTGGTTTCAACCAAGGGGAGGATAACGAAAGCTTGGCGACCTTTTTTTAGCTCTTGTTCGATGAAGGCATAGACCTTCTCTCGGGCAGCATCACTTGCGGCGACTCGGGTGATGATCGGCTTACGATTGCGCGGCATTTCGTCGAGGAGTGATAAGTCGAGATTGCCGAAGAGGGTGAGGGCGAGCGTCCGCGGAATCGGCGTCGCGGTCATGGTGAGAAAGTGGGGAATGGTTGTATCTGATCCGTCCTCGCTTTGAAAAGCTTTTTCTTGGAGTCTCGCCCGTTGCGCGACGCCAAAGCGATGTTGTTCATCCACGACAACAAGCGCGAGCGAGTGGAAGTGAACCCGGTCCTCGAGGAGCGCATGGGTGCCGATGACAATATCAGGGATACCAGCGGCAATCGCTTGGAGAAGAGCCTTCTTGCTAATGGGTTTACCAGAGAGGAGAGCCGAACTCCCGGTCAGGAGGGCGACATTTTTGCCAAGTGGGGCGAAGAGTTTTTCAAAAGAGGCAGCATGCTGGAAGGCGAGCACTTCGGTCGGAGCGAGCAGCGTCGCTTGATATCCGCTTTCTGTGACTGCGTGCATGGCGGTCGCTGCGACGACGGTCTTGCCGCTGCCGACATCACCGTTCAAAAGTCGATTCATAGGGTGTGACCGTTCGAGATCATTCAGGATTTCAGCGATCGCTTTTTGTTGGGCGTTCGTGAGAGTGAAGCTGAGGGACTCGAGAAATTTTTTCTTTTCTTCAGGGCGGAGTAAAACAGCAGTAGCTTTGCCTGTGGCAGCGGTCTCTTTGACCTGTAGGCTTTTCAGTTGGAGGAAAAACATTTCTTCGAAGGCGAAGCGTTTCTCGGCGAGGAGTACTTGCTTCTCCTGAGTCGGGAAATGAATATACGCGAGAGCGGTCCGGAGGTCGGGGAGGTGGAGATCAGCGATAAGATCGGTTGAGATGGGATCGGGAATCGTTTTCAGTTTTTCAAAAAGAGTAGCGATCTGCCAACGGATGAATTTCGAGGTCAGACCAGCGGTCTCTGGATAGGCGGGGACGACACGGCCGGTATGGGTTGCGACTCGTTCGGCCCGCTCGAACGCCGGGGACTGCATCACGAGCCCGCCGCGATCACTCGCTATTTTTCCGGAGAGCCGGACAGATTGGCCTTCCTTCAAAACGGTCTGGACGAAACGCTGATTGAACCAGATAGCGCGAAGCGTTCCGGTCTCGTCCTCGATTGTGGCTTCGGTCAGAAGAAGCTTTCGTTTCCAAGTTTTGCCGGCCGAGAGCTTGGTGACGAGGCCCTCGACCGTTACTTTCGTATCGGGGGTGAGCTCGGCGATGGAGGTGATGACTGAGTAGTCCTCGTAGCGGCTCGGGAAATGGTAAAAGAGATCGCGGACAGTTTCGATACCGAGACGTTTCAAACCGTACCAGTAGGTTTTCTTAATTGTTGGAAGGGTGTCGAGCCGGGTCGTGAAGCTGAGTTCGGGCATAGGGGAGAATCAGTGGCTCTAGTATAGCGTATGGAAAATTTGGACAAAAAAAGAGGCCGATATGGTGGTCGGGCCTCGTGAAGCCATGTTCATGGCGAGGGCTGGGAAAGGGGCGAGTCTTGTTCAGTCGGCTTGCGCTGACCGAGAGACGAACTTGCCATCCACGCGGATGGCGGTGGGGAGTTGCTTGGTGTTACTGGGGAGCAGGTCAAGCGCTTTCATGAGCGCGAGAGCGTCCCGGCGCATCAACTTCTGGTCGGTGCAGCCTTGGCAGGTGAGTTGCAGGAAGCCGTCGGCCGTGGCACCGATGGTGAAGCGAACGGCTGGGGGGTGGTGCTTGTACTGGATGCCCTTGATGGCATCATAGGACCTCTCGGCGCCATAGCGGAATGGTGCGTCGGTTGAAAATCCGGTATTGCCCGGAAGCGGAGTAATAACGATCATTGTTTGAGCCCTCGAATAGATTTGAGAGCCCCTTTGAGAACAGCCCATTCTTTTGTTAAGTAACCTACTCAGTATCCAGTAATATCTGCAGATTGTCAAGTTATCTGAGTCTGTGGTTTTGTATCGAAAAATGAGAACACCCTCGAGCAAATGCGATTGCAAGAGGGTGTGGAGGTGCGTGTGAGGGAGGGGCGGCCTCAGTGGACCATGCTTCTTTCTCTGCCAACGTGGCGGATTGGTTCAGGGGCTGTCTCAGCCAGGGGGCATTCTTCTTCGCTGAGGAACTGGATTTCGCCGTTTGGCGGTTCGTGGCCCAAGTGTCGGGAAAGGTCGACATACGGCCCATGGTCTAGGCGGTGGCTCTTTCCAGCCCTGGTCGGCCGAAAGAGGACCTGGTCTTCTCCGAAAATTGGCTCGAAGGCAGCGCCCTTTCCCTGGAGCACGAAAGTGCCGAGCGCGACCAGGATTGTCCCGCGATGATGTTCTTCGAGCGGTTCCTCGTAATGGAAGTGGAGCGCCGGGTTTTCTTCTCCCCGGCACGGCTTGAGCGCAACATGGCGCACAGCGGGAAGGGAAGTCATTGTCGGTCTCCTTCTATCGGAGGGTTGGTAAAAGTATTCTTTTTGTAAAGAGCCAGCTCCGTCATCGGGTGACGTGCGGCATCACTATATACGAAAAAAACGCCTCAGTCAAGGGACGTTTCATTCATTTTTTAGGAAGATTTTCTTGGTATAGCAGACCTGAGGTCTGCATGGTTGTGTCCTCGGCAGGAATCGAACCTGCATTTCCGCCTTCGGAGGGCGATGTCTTATCCATTATACGACGAGGACAGTTCGACAATCGCACGTGTGCGCTCGGCAGGAATCGGTCACGAGTAAATTCCCTGACGGAAATTTCTCTCGACCCCGGCTCGTGGCACTCGCCTTGCTTCGCAAACTCGTGCATCACTCCGCCTTTCGACTCCTGACGCAAGCCAAACAGTTGGCTTGCTCCGATGTGCGCTCGGCAGGAATCGAACCTGCGACCCTCTGGACCGCAACCAGATGCTCTATCCACTGAGCTACGAGCGCAAAAAATGGCCACTGAGGCTTATCACAGCATCAAAATGCTTACTGGGAACGGCTTCAGGACCAATCAAATATGCAGCATTTTCTCGAGGGTGTCAATGATGGTTGGTTCGTGCTTTTCCTCAGGGAGGAAGTTCTGAAGGATTTCCCGAATCTCCTGGTCGTCGATTCCGGCAATCGGGATGTGGATATAGGGGGCGAGCATACCATTTGAGTGAATGCTGAGGACTCCTTCGAGCGGTGGCTCTTCGTAGATGAAGAAGGAGTTCAGATCTTCAAAGGCATAGAGTGTCTTGCCACCGACGATGCCTTTGTCAGTGATGGCAAACTCAAATTCGCGCGGATCGCGGGTGACGAAGAGGTAGCCGACTACTCCAAAAAGGATGAAGGTAATCGCCATGAGCGGGCTGTTGGTGAAGACAGCGTACGCAATGATGAGGGCGAGCGCGATAGTAGCGATCATCAGGCCGCGCGGGTTGGGTCGCAGATGGATATGTTCTGGCGCGCGCCAGACGATGAGCGGGGTGCCAGAGACAGGTCGTGATTGCATAGAGATTCCTTTTTTCTCACTATACCATAAACTTTGGATTATTTCTGAGTGCTCAAGTCGGATTAAATAAAAAAGAACCGCGCAAGGGCAGCTCTTTTTATGATTGGCGGAGGAGGTGAGATTCGAACTCACGATACCATTTCTGGTACGACAGTTTTCAAGACTGTTGCCTTCAACCGCTCGGCCACTCCTCCAGTCTTTTGGTTGTATCACTTGTGCGCTCGGAGGGAATCGGCCACGGATAATTCACTCGCCGTCGCTCATGAATTTCTGCGCCCCCAGCTCACGGTTTCGCATGCTTGCGAAACAGCGTTCCGCCTTTCTCATCCCTTCGCAAGCCAGGCAGCCGGCTTGCTCCGAACACCCGCGTTCATTTCATTCACTTGTGCGCTCGGAGGGAATCGAACCCCCGACCCTCTGGTTCGAAGCCAGGTACTCTATCCACTGAGCTACGAGCGCATACTATATTTCTATCCACTGATCCGCCGGCTGGCGGAACGAGCGTGAAGCCTTCCTTTTGTAGCCTGAAACGGACGATTCGTCAAACCCCGTGAGAAATATATTTTAACACTTTTTTCTTTAAATCAAGCCACAAAACAGGATAAGGAGGTGATGCTTTTTAATTCCCAGAAACCTTTCATTGCTAACGGGGTCAAGTCACTTTTTCGGGTCAAGGAGCGGGAGAAGAGATGAACCGTTCATTGCTTCTGGCTGGGGCAACCCAAAGACAGCGAGAATCGTCGGGGCAACATCGGAAAGGAGTCCATGGACTTCATTCTGCTCGCGCACCATTTCTTCAGAAGCTTTCTCGCGGTGATTGGTCGGCGTGATATACCAGAGCGGAATCGGATTCGTCGAGTGTTCGGTATCGCGTTCGCCCGTCTGGAGATTGAGGACTTCTTCGACGTTGCCGTGGTCCGAAGTAATGAGTACACCGCCGCCAGCTCCGAGAATGGCTGGAACCAGGCGTGAGAGGCTTTTGTCGGTCGCTTGGACTGCTTGGATGGACGCCTCTTCATTGCCGGTGTGACCCACCATATCCGGGTTCGCGTAATTCACGAGGATGAAGTCATAGATATTCTCCTGAATCTTCTTGATGACGGTGTCGGTCACTTCGGGTGCGCTCATCTCCGGCTGTTCGTCGAAATGGGCAACGTTTGGCGAGGGGATGAGGATGCGATCTTCATTCGGGAAGGCCTCTTCGTTGCCGCCGTTGAAGAAGTAGGTAACGTGGGCGTATTTCTCTGTTTCAGCGATCCGGAGCTGCCGCATCCCGGCTTTTGAGAGGACTTCGCCGAGACTGTCAGTGACTTCTTCTGGTGGGAACGCGATGTGAACCGGGAGACCCTTTTCATATTCGGTCATCGTCACGAAGTAGATATCGAGCTTCTTTTCCCGGACGAAGCCGTCGAAGTCCGGCACGACGAATGCTTTGGTAATCTCGCGTGCCCGGTCCTCACGGAAGTTGAAGAAGATGACTGCATCGCCGTCTTGAACGAGACCGATCGGCTGACCGTTCTTCTCAATGACAGTGGGCTCAATATACTCATCGGTAATGTTTTTGGCATAGGACTGTTCGAGATGAAGCAACGGATCATCGGTTCGCTCGCCGATGCCTTTCGTGAGCATATTGTAGGCTTTCTCGACCCGGTCCCAGTTGTTGTTGCGATCCATAGCGAAGTTGCGGCCGATGAGGCTGCCGATTTCGCCGATGCCGGCGAGGCGTATTTCGCGCGTCAGTTCGCGGAGGTGTCCGATACCGGATGTCGGCGGAGAGTCCCGCCCATCCATAAAGGCATGGACAACTACTTTTTTCAAACCCTGCTCTTTGGCGAGCCGGAGCAATGCCAGGAGGTGGTCCTTGTGGGAGTGGACCGATCCGGGACTGATGAGTCCCATGAGATGAAGGGTCGAGTCTTTCTTTTTGACGGTATCGATCGCCTCGAGGAAGGCGGGGTTGGTATTGAAAGTCCCGTCCTGGATAGAAAGGGCGATACGTGGCATGTTCTGGTAGATGATGCGCCCGGCACCCATGGTCATATGTCCGACTTCAGAATTGCCAGCCGTATTCCACGGCAAACCGACCGAAATGCCGGAAGCCTGAAGCGTGGTCATTGGGTAGAATCGGTTGAATTTGTCGAAGGTCGGCAATTTCGCCTCGCGGATCGGGTTGCCCTGGGTCGTATTGGCGATTCCCCAGCCGTCGAGGACGATGAGGACAAGCGGTCGAAGCATGATTTTATGTTATTTTTTGGCTTTCTAGAGCGTAGTATAGCAGCTCATGCCTTTTGACAAAAGCCGGAGAAAGAGGTAAGCTTTGACTGCAGATACTAATTCTCAAACAGCTCTTCACGTGTCGCTTTTTTCCAGTAGTCCCAAAGAAGAGGTTGCTATGATTCGTCGGATTTCCCTCGTTTTTCACCCAACTTTATACCCATCTAACGCTCGCTCATAAGGTATTGAGAAGCGGGAGCCTCGCGCTCCGGGTCTTTGCGGCCACTATTGCGTAAACAGGAGCGACGCCCGAAAAGCGCCTCTTGAAGTATGACTCCTCTTATCATTCTGATCGCTCTTGCCTCGCTGGGGGCTGGTGCGTTCATCGGCTACCTCATTCGCCAGAACCTCGCCAAGAAGCAGCTTTCGACCGCAGAAGGTCAGGCGGCGAAAATCATCGACGAGGCCGAAAAGAAGGCTGGCACGCTGACGATCGATGCCAAGAATAAAGCCGTCGAAATTCTCGAAGAAGCAAAAAAGAACGAAAAAACCCGGGAAGAAAAAATCGCCCATGTTGAATCGCGGCTTGAAAAACGCGAAGAGCAGGTCGAGAAAGAGGCAAAATCTATCGAAGACGAAAAGAAGCGACTGCTCGGCAAGGCGGAGGAAATACAGGCAATCAAGGCTGAAGTCGAAACGCTCAAAGAGAAGGAAATCGAAGAACTTCAGCGTTTGGCTCAGCTGTCTCGTGAAGAAGCCGAGAAACGTATCATGAAGCTCGTCGAAGATGAGAGCAAGGATGCGCTCGTGGCTCGGATGACGCGGCTTGAGAATGAAGCTCATGATGAGCTTGAGAAGCGCTCGTTTCAGATCATGGCGACCGTGATTCAGAAGTATTCCCGCACCCATGTCGCCGAATTTACGACGACGACTATTACTATCCCGTCAGATGACATCAAGGGAAAGATCATTGGTAAGGAGGGTCGGAACATTCGGGCGCTGGAGAAAGAAACCGGAGTGGAACTCATCGTCGATGACACCCCGGAATCCATCATCATTTCCGGCTTCGATCCGGTCCGACGCGAAGTCGCTCGCATCGCGCTCGAAAAGCTCATTAGCGATGGTCGCATCCACCCCGCTCGTATCGAGGAAGCGGTCGCTGAGGGGCGCAAGGAAATAGACAACAAGATTAAGGAAGCTGGTGAGGCGGCTGCCTACGAAGCCGGTGTCCCGGGACTTCATCCGAAACTCCTCTATATCCTCGGTCGGCTCCGCTATCGCTACAGCTACAAGCAGAACGTGCTCCTTCATTCACTCGAAGTATCCTATCTTTCAGCCGCACTTGCGGCTGAGCTCGGTGCTGATGTTGCGACGGCTCGCAAGGCTGGTTTGATGCATGATATTGGCAAGGCCGTCGATCACGAGATCGAAGGAACGCACGTGAAGATCGGGATGCGCATCCTCGAGAAGTTCGGCATCACCCAGAACGTCATCGATGGCATGAAGTCGCACCACGACGAATACCCGCATGCGACGATCGAGAGCTATATCGTGACGGCGGCTGATGCTCTGTCGGCTGCTCGGCCAGGCGCCCGCAAGGAAACCGCGGAAAAGTACATCAAGCGCCTCGAAGAGCTCGAATCGCTCATCAATACCTTCCCGCAGGTGGAAAAATCTTATGCGATTCAGGCCGGCCGAGAGGTGCGCATCTTCGTGAATCCCGAGAAGACCGACGACTACGGCGCGATGTCTCTCGCCCGTGATGTCTCCAAACGCATCCAGGAAGAGCTCCAGTACCCGGGCGAGATCAAAGTTGTCGTCTTCCGCGAGACCCGCGCCGTCGAGTACGCCAGGTAAGAGTCTTAGAAAAAGCGAGGCCCCGGAACGAGTGCTTAGGGCCTTTAGATTTTGTTTTTACAGACTTGACAGAAATGCCGCAGTAGAGCCAAAAAAGCTTGCCAAGTTTTCGATTATGGCTTATTCTCGGGGAAAGGAGATTATCCTCCTTTCAAAAGTGAACGAAATTAAAACTAGGAAGGCAGGTGGAACAATTATGGGCAATGTGAATAAGGATTCATTGGTGCACGGAATCGTCGACAAGACTAGTCTCTCCAAGAAGGATGTCGAGCTCGTGCTCGAAGCGTTCGAGGATGTGGTGACGGGCGAGCTCCGCAAGGGGAATAAAGTGACGATGACCGGTTTTGGAACCTTCAAAGTCTCGAATCGTGCCGCACGTGAGGGTATCAATCCTCAGACCAAGGCCAAGATCATGATTCCGGCGATGACCGTACCGAAATTTACCGCGGGCAAGGGTCTCAAGGAAGCTGTGAAATAAAGGCGGTGACGAAGTAAAAGATAGAGGCGAAATCCTGCTCAGGCGGGATTTTGCTTTCAGAAGGGGAAAAAGGGTAAGATGCAGAAGTTGGCAACAATAAGCCATTTCGGAGCATAGTATAGTGGTAGTACGTCTGCTTTGGGAGCAGATAGTCCCGGTTCGATTCCGGGTGCTCCGACACTTAAATTTAGCTGCAACTTTCATCTGTGCGGTAGTCAGGATTTGATATGAAAAAGAAGGTTGTTACGATCGGCGGTGGAACGGGGAGCTTCATGCTCCTTTCTGGTTTAAAGGAATATCCAATCGAGATCTCGGCGATTGTGTCGATGGCCGATGATGGTGGTTCCACCGGAGTCTTACGCGATGAACTCGGCGTTTTACCGCCGGGCGATGTTCGACAGTGTCTCGTCGCACTTTCTGAGACGCCAGACATGTTGCGACAACTCATGAACTATCGCTTTACCAATGGTGGTCTCGAGGGCCACAGTTTCGGTAATATTCTCCTTTCCGCGCTCGAAAAGATCACTGGAAACTTTGGTGCCGGAGTAAAGGAGGCCTCCCAGATTCTGAATGTACGGGGTGAAGTGATTCCGGTGACGCTCTCCGATACGCGTCTCTATATGGAGCTTGCCAATGGCAAGCTCCTCGCTGGTGAACACGAGATCAACGTGAATACGAAATTCGAGAAAGTCGGCGTAAAAAAAGTATCCCTCAAGCCGAAACCGAAGGCGAATCCGCTCGCGGTGAGGCGAATCCTCGATGCCGACCTCGTCATTATCGGGCCGGGGAGTCATTACTGCGGTATTATTCCAAATTTCCTCGTTCCGGGCATTGCCGAAGCTTTGCGGAGGACGAAGGCGAAAGTGGTTTATAACTGCAACCTCGTCAGCAAACACGGCCAGACAGATAGCTTCACACTCGAGGATTATGTGGGTGCAATCAATCACCTCATTGGGAGTGAGCGGATTGACTTCGTGACGTACAATACCGTACTCCCGCCGAAGCATCTCTTGAAAAAATACGCTGCAGAGGGGAATATCGTCCCATTTCTCCGTACTGAAAAGCCGCGGTCATATCGCGTCATCCAGGCTGACCTTCTCAGTGAGGAACGAATCGTCCGCCGGCGTGAGGATAAAATCGCAGCGACCCGCGCCTTCATCCGGCATGACTCGAAAAAGCTGGCCAAAGTCCTGATGCTTCTCCTCGAAATCGGGGACTATGAGAGTATCCTAAAGGATATCGTCTAGCTATAAGAGCGCTAAAACAAGCCATCGTCGACCATTGACAGGGGTAGTTTAACGTGCTATACTCTTTTTTCAAGTTTTTTAAAGCTTGAACAGTGCTGGCATCTTTGTTAGTATCTGAATCAAGTTCCTTTTTATGTGTGTATGAGAACCACGAAGACGCGTGGCAGACAGTGTCGCGAGAAAGCTTGAGCGATAGTGTCTGCCATCCGTACTCGTGACGGATGATTCCTGCGCCTGCAGAGCGCACCACTCCCCAAGGAGAGCTCCCATGAACCGTTCCCGTTCCCACGTTTCCCTGGCGGCCCTGTCCGCCCTGTGCCTGGCCGCTTCCGCCTCGCCCTCGGCCGCGCTGAAGAACACCCGTTTCGTCGACATGAACGACCCGGCCGGCATCGATCCGATGGTCAAGAGCGGCAACAGCTACATCAGCGACGGCGGCATGCAGAGCGCGGTGGGTGCCGGCACGATGGCCAAGGCGGCGATCATCAGCAGCTTCAGCGGCGTGCGCAAGAGCGACGAGATCGACGGCGACTGCGACCTGGGCGCTGGCAAGCACGACGACGCGGGCATCGGCCTGAACGCCGCGCTGGTGGCCGCCGCGGGACGCCAGGCCTACCTGCAGTAGACGCTGCCGCGCCGGCTCGACGCCAAGTCAACCCTGGGTCAGCGAGCTGACCCACAACCCCGAAGGAGGTTTTCACTCATGACTGCACAGCGCTACGCCAGCCAGAAAGCCCACCGGCATCGAAGACGATCGTCTCCTGCCAGGTAGCGGCGACCGGCTGATTGCCCCGGGATCCATTGCGGTTCCGGGGCGTCATTTTTTTACAGCGCATCCGACCTTTATATTGACAGATTTGGTCGTACGTGATATTTTCTTTTTTCAAGTCAAAACGACTTGAACGGTAAATGCATCTTTGCTACTATCCGAATCAAGTTCTTTTTATCTCTGCAATACATATTTGAGTGGACGGACAAGTGTTGCTTTCTTTGAAAGCGATAGCTGCCCGTCCGCTCGCATCCTCGTGATGATAGCGTCGGGATTTCCTGCAACCAACCTGGAGCAATCCATGCACGACCCCCCGAACCTGAACCGTTCCCACGCAAAGCTGGGCATCGCCACCGCGCTGGTCGCGACGAGCCCGAGCGCCAGCCCCACCAAGACCGCGGGCCTGCGCAACTTCGAGAAGGACCTGCTGCTGTGAACCACGTCGCCGCCAAGAACCACTTCGGCGCGCTGGTCATCACGTTCGACGTCAAGAACGGCCGCATCGGCGCCGGCACCACGCTGGTGCTGGGCAGCCTGGTGGCCAACGCTGTGCCGATGGCCTTCCAGGCCTGAACGTGCGGCGGCTGGGTCGTTCACTTGCGAGATGCTCCGTCGGTCTGACTGACGGAAAACATCGCTCGTGATTGGGCCCGCGTAAGAGAAAGGAGGCCCATGAGTCTCGCCCGTTGCCTGTCCGTCGCGGCATCTGTCGCTTTCGTACTCTTCTCGGCGAGATTCGCCCAGCATGAGTCGATCGCGGTTGATCGCCGATCGGACGGCCAGGCTGCGCTGCCAGGGGAAGGACTGCTCCTGAGTCCTGCTCCGGCCGCGCCCGCTGTCGCCATCGTCGAGCACGTGGTTCTGGCCCACGGAATGCTGGCACTGGAGCGTGCGCGCCCCACATGACGGTGACCCTGTGTCATCACAACGCGGCAACAAGCGTCGCATCAACCATTGAGGAGAAGAGGGATGGTCTATTCCCGTTCCAGCAAACGCCCGGATCGCAACTAATCCGGAGCTCGAAGAAAGGTTGTTCCTCCTAGGAGCGTAAGCCTTCATCGACTTAAAGTAGTCTTACTCGGGCTACTCAATGACACGGTCCTGGGGTTCCAAGAACCTCGCCCCGCTCAGTTGAATTCAAGACTGGCCCCACACGAGATCCATCGTTGGGGCCTTTCAATTTTTATATGAAACTTTTTTACAGTTCGAGATGCTGAGTTGGGCGAGCAACGGCGGAAGGATCGGTTTTCCAGACATCGGAGACATCAGCATAGAGCTCGAGTTCATTGCTGTCCGGATCGAGGATGTAGAGGCTATGGGTGACGGTGTGATCGGCGGTGCCGACAATAGTGACACCTGCTCTTTCGAGTTCCTGCTGTGCCTGGCGGAGCTCTTCATCGGTATCCCCAATCTTCAGTCCGATATGGTAGAGACCTGGTTCCGGGACATGTTTGGGCCGGGGAATACCGCCGATTTCGATGAGGAGCAGCTCATGGTGGGTGCGGCCGGTAGTGAAGAGGGCACCGCCGCGCATCTCGCTTTCGATCTCGGGGAAGCCGAGAGTATCGCGGTAGAAAGCGCGGGAGCGTTCGAGGTCAGAAACATAGAGGACAACATGACCAAGTTCATGGATTTTCATAGAGGAGGAGGTTATGACAGCTGATTCTCTCTGCATCATAGCTGGGTGAGCGGCCCGTGAGAAGCTTTGACTTCGCCTGCCGGAATGGCTACAATAGGCTCGTTATGGCTAATTTTTCCCTGAAATTCAAATCGAAGTCCCAGATTGCTGATGGCACCTGGGCGTTTCATTTCGAGAAACCGGCTGATTTTGTCTTCGAGGCGGGGCAGTATGTGGCGCTCGTTTTACCACGTCTCGTCGCAGCGGATAAGCGGGGGCCGGTGCGTTCGCTCTCGATCTCTTCGGCGCCTTGCGAGGAAGATCTGATGTTCGCGGTCCGGATCACCGAGAGCGGCTACAAACAGACCTTGATGGCACTCGAGCCGGGCGAAGTCGCCCAGGCGACGAAGCCGATCGGTCACTTCACCCTCTCGCATGCAGCCGATGATAAGCGGATTGTCTTTCTCGCCGGTGGCATCGGTGTGACCCCGATCCGGAGCATCCTGGTCCAATCGGCGCATGATGGACTGGCTCGTCCGATGATCTTCTTCTACTCGAACCGAATGATCAAAGATGCAGCATTCAATGACGAACTGAAAAGTCTTAGTCTCCCGGACTACCAGTATGTAACGACTTTTTCCCAGGAAACGATCCCGTGTACCGGGACGAACGACGAGCGCGGATACATCTGCGAAGATATGCTCAAAAAATATCTTCCGGCCGAAGAGCTGGCGGGAAATTGGTACTATCTCGTCGGAGCACCAGCTTTCATCGAAGCGATGGAGACGATGCTTGTTTCCCTTGGCGTTTCCAAAGAACGATTCGTCAATGATCCCTTCACCGGCATGGCGTCAGCCAATCAGGCAACCAAATAAATATTCCGCGAGAGTAGCACAATGGTAGTGCATCAGCCTTCCAAGCTGACTACGCGGGTTCGATTCCCGTCTCTCGCTCAAGTAATAAAATATAAAAAAGCCTCGCTCGAGGCTTTTTTCTTTTCGCGCTATACTAGTGGGACCAATATGCTTGCCTTTCGTCAAAAAATGGACCGGAGGGAAAAGCGTCTTCTCTCTCTTCAGGCAGTGATGGTGGGACTCATCATCTGTTTTGCAGTTGGCGGGACATACTTTTTTGTGAAGCCAAAAAAGCTTTCAGAATCAGATTTTGCACCCAACCCACAGCCCTTGTCGGAGTGGGTCACGCCGGAGCCGGTGATGGAGCTCGTTGAAGATACGACTGAAACGCCGATTGAGAAACTTCTTGATCTGCCACCGCTGCCACCGCCACCGCCGCCTTCGATAGAGCAGATGAAGGAGGAAGGCTGCGTCGCGGATGGTTTCCTCTCTGGTTACGGCGATGATATCAACAGCTCTGCTGCGCTGGTCAGCCGTTCGGAGTGCTACTATTTTCATCGAGCGCTTGAGACTTGGCTCCAAGCACCCGACTTCAAGGACGCCCGGGAAATCCTGTCCAAGGTCGAACGGACAGAGCCGGCCGTATACGGTATGTTCATCGCCGAGGCGATCGCGACGAACGAGGATTATTACTTTCCAGCGGAAGAGCGGGATTTCAACTTCAAGGATATGTGTCGGGATGGGTCGAAGAATTATTGGGGGGAACATAGTTGTAAGCCATCGTTTGAGAGTGAGGAGTATCGAAAATACCTGAAATACATCACGGAGCGGGCGATGGATATGGGTATACAGAGCTTTCTCTTCGGGCAGATCTTTTACCAGGAGAAGAAGGATTTAACGCAGGCGATCATCCCTGAAATCATTCGCGATATGCGCGAGTACGCCGAATTCCGGGGAATGGAAATCATCATCGGCGCGCAAACCAATGACATCACCGACCCGACGTATCTCAGCTACTTTGATTTCATCGAGGGTGGCGTGGGGATCAACAGTAATGGCGATGTCCAGGACAATCCGTGTCACAGCCGCTGGTGGCAGGGGCCGGGCGATTGGTGCTGGGCCTTGCTTTGGCATCCGCTCTACAAGGACAAAGCGAAAAACGTTTTCGTTCATTTCGACTGGAGCGGAAAAATCGGAGACGATATGAGTGTTTTCACCCGGATGAGCAAGGAGAAGCGGGCTGAGACGATGAGTCGTCTGCATAGTCGGTTCAAGAAACAGAATGTCGGTTTTCTCCTCCCGCTTTTGGCGACGCTCCATCGGGAAAATGATGGCTGCTATGGTCCGAAGAAACGATACTATTCGGCCCATCGGAAGTATTCCTGTCAGGACGAGGATGTCATCAATGAAATAATTAGAAAATAGACCGGGGAGCGATGGTATACTAACAGTATGCAGGAAGAGTCCTCCACGAAGCGGTTTCAGCGACGCGCCGAAGATTTTGTCTGCGGGCATTGTTCGCTTTCCGTCGAGGGAACGGGTTATACCAATCATTGTCCGCGCTGCCTCTACAGTCAGCATGTCGATATTCATCCAGGCGACCGGGCAGCTGATTGCGGCGGACTCATGGAGCCAATCACAGTTGAGCCTTTCGGTGATTCGTGGAAAATTCTCCATCGCTGCATCCTCTGCGGACATGAGCGGAAAAACAAAATGGTTGAGGGTGATGACTTCAAGGCGGTAGTGGCACTCCAGGAGAAAGCGAATCATAAGCGTTTCTATACTACGGGGTGAAACCCGGTTTCGGAGGCACAAAACAAAAACACATTAAAAGCGGCTTCCTGGTCTTCTTTGAGAGAGAATGGGGGGGCGTGCAATCGGATATGTACTGGAAAAAGATGACTCTCCCTGAGCCAGAAGACGTGATCGTCGAGATGCGTTCACGGCGGAGCGGTCTCTCTCAAACCGAAGTCAAAGAGCGTCTCACTGAGTATGGGCCGAACCGTCTGTCCAAAGAGGTCTCTCCCTGGCCAGCGCTCATCAAGCGCCGGTTCCGGTCGTCGTTTTTGTATCTGCTTCTCGCCGCCGCTGCACTGTCGTTCGCTCTTGGCGAACGTCTTGAGGCGAGCCTCATCCTTCTCTTCATCCTCATCAATATCGGTCTTGAGAGCTACCAGGAGTACCACTCGGAACGGAGTATTCGGCTCCTGCGCCGGTACCTTATTTCCCATGTGCGAGTCCGCCGGTCTGGAGAGATTATCCAGATTGAAAGCCATGAGGTCGTTCCCGGAGACATCGTCATCGTCGAAGCGGGTGACCGCCTCGCTGCCGATCTCAGATTCTTTCTGACCCGCTCGCTCACCATTGACGAGAGCGTCATTAGCGGCGAAACGGTCTCCGTGTTCAAGCACCATGAAGCACTCAAATTTCCGAAAGTGAATATGTCCGATGGGGTCAATATCGGTTTCGCTGGAACGGTAGTTGTCTCGGGTCGGGGCGAAGGCGTAGTAATCGCGACGGGAAAAAAGTCATCACTCGGTGATATCGCGACACTCACCGAGGAACCGCGGCATGAAAGTAGCTTCGAGAAAGGGATCAACCACTTCAGCCGTTTCATCCTTCGCCTTGTCGCCGGGACACTTTTCTTTATTTTCATCGCGAATGTTCTGCTTCGGAGAGGAGAGACAGACATCGCTGAGCTACTTATCTTCTCGCTCGCACTTGCCGTCTCGGTGATACCGGAGGCACTGCCGGTCATCACGGCCGTGACGCTCTCGAGAGGGTCACTCCGCCTCGCCCAGAAGAAGGTGGTCGTGAAACGGCTTTCGGCGATCGAGGATCTCGGCAGTATCAGCGTGCTCTGCACCGACAAGACGGGGACATTGACCGAGAATGCCCTAGCAGTAGCCGATGTGAATGCGAAGGATCGCGAACTTTGCCTACGCCTCGCGAGCGTCGCTTCGGTCGAAGCGCCCATCCATCGCTCGCTCCTCCGTGACCCGTTTGATCTGGCCGTCTGGCACGCGGTGACCGAAGCAGAGCGGATCCGAATCGCCGGTATCGCTCGTATCGATACGCTCCCGTTCGATCCGGGCCGCCGCCGTAACAGCGTACTCGCCCAGATTGACCGCAAGACGACGCTAATCGTTCGTGGGGCATTCGAAGAGGTTCTCGGCCGCTGCGATGATCTTTCTGAAAAAGAGCGAGAGGAGCTCGTTGAGTGGGGAAATGCCGCCGGCAAGGAAGGAAAACGAGTACTCGCGGTCGCTGTCCGATCGCTTCCGCGGAAACGACTGATCGCTCCAGAGCTTGAAGACAAACTCTTGTATGTTGGTCTGATTGCCTTCCTCGATCCGCTGAAAAAGTCTGCCGAAAAGGCAATTGCTGATGCTCGCTTACTCGGCATCGCCGTGAAGATTGTGACCGGAGATAGTCGGGATGTGGCCGCCGCAGTCGCACAGGCAGTCGGTTTGATAACGGATGTGCGCGAGGAAGTAATTACCGGTGCGGAGCTCGAAGCATTGTCATCGGCTGAGCAGCGGGAACGGGTCGAAAGATGCCATGTCTTCGCCCGCGTTTCCCCTCAGCAGAAGCACCTCATCATCGGGCTGCTCCAGGAAAAGCATGAGGTCGGATTTTTGGGCGAGGGGATTAATGACGCTGCAGCCCTCAAACTTGCCAATGTCGGTATCGTGGTACAGGGCGCGGCTGATATCGCCAAAGAATCAGCCGACATCGTTCTGTTGCAGCGCAATCTCGAAACGGCTATCGATGGCGTGCGCGAGGGGAGGATCATCTTTGCCAATATTCTGAAGTATCTGCGGATCACACTCACTTCGAATTTCGGAAATTTTTATTCGGTCGCTCTCGCCTCACTCTTTCTTCCCTTTGTTCCTCTTCTCCCGATCCAGATCCTCGTCCTGAACCTCCTTTCGGATTTCCCTATGCTGGCCGTCGCGACCGACAATGTCGACCATGATGAGCTCGAACGGCCGCGCTCATACCAGGTTGGATCGATCGTGCTCATGACCGTTTTCTTCGGTTTCGTCAGCTCACTCTTTGACTTCGCCCTCTTCGCGATGTTTTACAAAGAAGGTCCCGCGGCGCTCCAGACGGCCTGGTTTCTCCTCTCACTCATTACCGAGATCATTCTCATCTTTTCGCTTCGAACAAAATTGTTCTTCCTTTCTGCTCGTCGTCCGTCTTGGACGCTCATCGGGCTCTCGATTGTGGCGCTTATAGCAGCTTTGGTGCTCATTGAAAGTTCTTTCGGCTCGAAGGTGTTCCGCTTTGCTCCTGAGAGCGGCCATATCATGCTTGTGGTTCTTGCTCTTTCGGTGCTTTACTTTGTTACAACCGAGTGCGTGAAGCGATACTATGTCCGACACTTTGAACAACGCTAAAGCGTCAACCGCTCTCTTGCGGCAGCTTTTGGGGAGACGGAACTACCAGATCCTCTTAGTCGTCGCTTTCGTTGCGACACTCTTTTTCGGAAATAGCCTGGCGACGCTACCAAAGGATGAGACAGTTTCGTCCCAAGCTCATCCTGCGGTCCCAGGCGACCCACCCGAGGTACTTGTCGTCCGAGTGGTTGATGGCGATACCTTCGAGATTGAGGGAGGGGAACGAGTCCGGCTGATCGGTATCGATACGCCTGAAACCGTGAATCCAAATACCAAAATCGAGTGCTTTGGGAAAGAATCAAGCGAGTATCTGAAAACTCTGATCGAGGGAAAGCGAGTGCGACTCGAACGTGACCGGACCGATCGTGACCGTTACGCGCGACTTCTCCGCTATGCGTATCTCGGTGATGTTTTCATCAATGAAACACTCGTCCAAGGAGGCTATGCGGAATCGGTTGTATACAAGCCCGATACGGCCAAGCAAGAGATTCTCGATCGAGCAGAAAATTCAGCACGACAAGAAGAGAGGGGCCGGTGGAATCCGGCGGCGTGTTCCGAGTGAAGAAGAGAGAGGCCTATTTTTAGTAGAAAAAATCCCGGAACTCTCAGCGGTCCCGGGATTTTTGATTCAGCTAGAGTTTGCGACGGAGCTCCTCCTCGACTTTCTTCAGGTTCTCGTCCGAGAAGTGATCTGGTGCATTCTTTTGCATAGTCTCGATGAGCTGCTCGATTTCTTCTTCGGTGACGCCACTCTGCATCCCGCCCTCGTTTAGTGCTCCATCGATAGCTGTCCGGACGAAATCGATATCGTCATTGGAAAGCCCTCTGCTCCGAAGCCTTGGGATGACTGATTCGCGGAATTCCTCCTTGGTGACCCGTTTCCCGGTTGCAGCATCGAAAATCCAGAGCATAGGCTTTGATGATTACTTTTTTTGGCTGACTTCTTCGGCAAGCCGAGCGAGAAAAGCGGGGAGCGAAAGTGCACCAATCTTTCCCTCAGCCCGGTGCTCGACGCTGAGCGTACCAGCCGTGACTTCCTGGTCGCCGAGAACGACGAAGTAGGGGATCTTCTCAGTCTTTGCATTCCGGACTTTTTTCCCGAGCGACTCGTCGCTTTGGTCGAGCTCGGCCCGGATGCCCACTTTCAGGAGCTCTGCTACCACTGATTCAGCATAATCGGAGTGCTTTTCACTGATTGGCAGTACCTTCACTTGGACGGGTGCGAGCCAGAGAGGGAAAGCACCTTTGTAATGCTCGATAAGAAAAGCCATAACACGCTCGATGGCACCGACCGAGGAACGATGGACGACGACCGGTCTTTTTTCGGTGCCATCAGGAGCGATGTAGGCGAGATCGAAGCGGTCCGGCATGCAGAAGTCGTATTGGACAGTGAAGGCGGTATTTTCTTTACCTCGCGCGTCGACCATCTGGATGTCGATTTTCGGTCCATAGAAAGCAGCTTCACCGACCGCTTCGACGAATGCGCCACCGCGCTTCGTGAGCACTTCTCGGAGCATTACTTCGCCCTCATCCCAGGCCGCATCATTCTTGTAGTATTTCTTGTCGTCGGTGCGATCACCGAGGGAAAGCCGGTATGAGTAATTTTCGCCGAGCTTGAGCCCGAAAATAGTCGCGATGTGTTCGATGAGGTCGAGCGCACGGTCTACCTCGCTCGCTGCCTGGTCGCGGTCTGTGCAGACTATGTGGGCATCCGCGAGGCAGAAGCTGCGGACGCGGACAAGACCGGAAAGTTCGCCGGAGCCTTCATAGCGGTAGAGTTTGGCGAGTTCAGCAATCCGCATCGGCAGTTCCCGGTAGCTTCTCGGCCTTGTCTTGTAGAGCTCAAAATGGTGCGGGCAGGTCATCGGCCGAAGCATGAACTCGTGCTCGTCGATTTCGATCGGCGCGTACATCGAGTCCTTGTAGTATGGGTAGTGGCCTGAAGTTTTGTAGAGGTCAAGCTTGGCAATGTCAGGAGTGTAGACGTGGGAATAGCCCCAAGCAATCTCGGTATCGACGACGAAGCGTTCGAGGATACGTCTCACCGTCGCGCCTTTAGGGAGCCAAAGCGGGAGGCCGGAGCCGACCAAGTCGGAAAAGGTAAAAAGTCCGAGCTCAGCTCCGAGGCGGCGATGGTCAAATTCGTTCAATTCAGGTGATTTTTCAGCAGCGTCTTGCATAGGGTCAAGTACAGAATGGTTAGTGCTTTCGCGGAGCCTTTTCCATCCCGACTATAGGACAGAAATGATAAAAAAGCCATGATTTGCTCCCTTATTTTTCTCGATTCTGGCTATTTTCGTTCTTCTACCTCTTTGAAGCCGAGAACGATATCTTTCTTTAGATCGAGAGACTGTGTGAACACGGAGCCGTCTTTTTTCTTGATGGTGATAGTGACCGGGATAGTGCCGACGCCGGACTGCTTCTGGATCATGAGCTGGTAGCCTTCCTCTTTGATCGTATCAGGGAGCTCGTACTTGATCATGCCTGGTGTTTCGCGATTCATGACGGCGTCGACGAAGACACCGAAATACGTCTTATTGAAGGCCTCATCGGTGAGCGGGTAACCGACGAGCTTGCGTTCGATGAGCTTGGAGCCCTTCGGAACATAGGCGCGGAGGTACGTATGGTAGTCGCTCGTCCGCCAATCGCCGTAAGTCGCGCGATGCTTGTAGGTGTGCGTCATGGTCGCCATCGGCTTTTCCCCAGTGAAGTCGACTTCATAATTGATGCGCCGGTCGACAAAAGCATCACTCTTCAAGGCACCGAGATTGGCGTCGACAAGCATGAGATAATCATTGGTCCAGTCGGTGTTGGTAGCCCCATTCCACTTCACGCCGGTAACGATGGTCTGAAGTGCTGGGTCCTTGAAGAAGATTTGAATGTTTTTCTCAGCGAGCTCACTTTGGGCGAGCTGGATCGCTTTCGGAATGTTATCAACGCTGGCGAGTCGTTTTGTGAGCTCGGCCGCGAGAGCTTTCATAACATTCTTGCGCTTCTGTTTGAGCTCGGCCGGTACTTCGATGTCCTTGCTTTCGGTGACGAGAAATTTCTTTTCGACCGCTTCTTCTAGGCGCAGTACGCCGTTCTCACTCATAAATGTCTCGGAGGTCATCCTTGGAGCGAACTTGCCATTGACGTAGTCGAACGTCTCATAGCTGACTGAAATCGGTCCGGTGATGGCGAGCGCGTCATCGAGGATGGTGGCATTCACGGCGATAACGCCATCAAATTTCTGTCCGCCGCCGGCGAGCCGATAAAAGTACTCAGCTTTCGCGGCATTGGTCGGGAAGTCAGGGGAAAAGTTGGAATCGCGCATCTCCCAGCGTTTCAAGCCAAGCTTTCTAGTGAGTGGATACGGAGGCGTGACCTTGACAGTAATGCGCTGATCGAGAAGATTGGCATCCTCGACAAAGAGCGAGACGACTTCGCCGTCCTTGATCTTCACAATCGCGTACTGGCCGAGGAAACCGCCGCCCGGCCGAAGCTCATGGTTATTCTGGAGCAAAACGAGATAGGTGCGCTGCACCCCATCTTTTTTCAGGGCGAAATCGGCGAGCTGTTTTACTGCCTCGATCTCCTTCTTTGTGTCCTCCTCGATGGGGAGGAATTTGGAGACTTTAGTCACGATGGCAAGGGATTGGAGGGCGAACTCCTGGGTATGGTCCTTGGCGAAATAGGCTGCGCCCGCTCCGGCAGCAATAATGATGAGGAAGAGCACTACAAAAAAGCGTTTCCAAGTGAACCATGTAGGCATGGCGAGTGAGAAAAAAATTTAGGTCGTACCCCTCAATACTATCAAGAACTCGCTCCTTTGACGAACCCTTGATTTGCTCGGCTCCATAGGCTATAAAGAGTACGCGCTAACCCCCGAAACAGGCGCCGCCGCGGGTATAGTATAGTGGTAATACGTGACCTTCCCAAGGTTAAGCGACGGGTTCGATTCCCGTTACCCGCTCACTTCAATAAATACATTATGAACAAGAATTTTTCGTTCAAGGACGCATTCGCAGACGGCTGGGCCAAGCTCAAAGAACACTGGGTCTTTCTTCTCGCGGCGTATGCAACTATCTTCTTTGCGAGTGCGGTCTTTACGGCTCTCTCGGAGGGTCCGTACAAGGGGATTGAGCCGACCTCGGGTATTTTTGCGGTCATCGGCGGGTTGCTCCGCATCTGGCTCAACTTCAACTTTCTCGTCATCACCATCCACCTCTTCGATGGCGAGAAGCCGAAGTGGACCGATCTCTTCCTCTGGCACGAAGAAACGTTGTCCTATGTCGGTGCATCGATTCTCTACGGTATGATCGTCATTCTCGGATTGGTTGCCTTCATCATCCCGGGTCTCTACTTCATGATCAAATATTGCTTCTACGGCTTCCTCATTGCTGATAAGAAAGTCGGCGCCTTCGATTCGCTCAAGATGAGCGGCCAGCTGACGGATGGTGTGAAGTGGCTCATCGTCGGTTTCACGTTCGCCTCGATTGGTATCATCATCCTTGGGACGCTCGCACTCGGTGTCGGACTCTTCATCGCACTGCCGGTCGTCTCGCTCGCGCTCATTTTCGTTTACCGCTCACTTTACGACCAAGCGTTCAATCTCGCTGCTGCCACACCGGCCGCAGTCGTAGTCACGCCGGCGGTTGAAGTTCCGGTTGCTGCGACGGTTCCAGCCGTCGAGTCAAAAGCACCGGAGGTGGCTGCTACCCCGACTCCGGAAAAAACCGAAGTTTCAAAGTCAGACACTACTCCGACTCCTCCGGCCGCCTAGTCGCCACTGCCGTATCGGCGAGCCACTCGTTCAAAACGGTATTCAAGACATCCTCCCACCGCGCGAGGATGTTTTTGTTTTCTCCTCGCTCCACGCCGAAAAATCGGGCCAGGAAGGAAATACCGGAAAGTGGAAGTCCTGTAGACGGTGAAATAGTTTTAGACAAACTTTCTTTCGGAGTATCATTCGCATCACCTGCCGGTTGTGCTTGCGCTTCTGGTGCTTCAGTGGACTCTTCGGTTGGTGGAGGCGTTAGCATAGTCTCTTCTGCTGATGGAGTGTTGGCATCGGGATTTTCCTCAGGAGTTTCAGCTTCAGATTTCTGTGCTTCAGAAGGTAGAGTGACGAGCGTGAGCGCTTTCCCTTTTTCTTTCTTCAAGACGACATCATCGTCGAGTGATCTATCGAATTTATACTTTACGTCGTGAATGACTTCTCCGTCCGGGGCACGGAGCTCGATGATGCCGCGTTCATTACCCAGGGTGAAGAGCGAATGGCTGCGCGTGATACGTCGTACTGATTTCCCAGGAATAATGAGGTCTTTGCTGATCGGGTGATTGCTCACGGATTTTTTCTTGGTACCGGTCGCGATACTGAAGCCATTCAGATTAACGGACTTCTTGCCGCGATTCTCGATTTCGATCCATTCGAAGTCGCTATCTTTGCCTTTCGGATTCGGCACAAAAGCGACGATGCGGAGTTTCGGTGCTTCGTACTTTGCAATCTTGATCTCAAAGCTCTCAGTTGTTGTATCGATGCCGTCGTCGGTCGTGAGGGTGACTACGTAACGACCAGTCTTTTCGTATTTATGGGTCGTGTTTTCTTTGTAGCTCTTGCGGCCGTCGCCGAAGTCCCAGGTGAATTTGAGACTATCCCCGTCGCTATCCTTGCCTCGCGCGTGGAATTCAATAGCGAAATCACGGTAGCCCTCTTTTGGGACGCGCTCACGGGTAGTCGGATTCATATTTTCGCTGTTTGCGCTGCCGGGGGTCGGCTTTCTCGCACCCCGCAGTCCGCTTCCGACCAGATTGAGCGAGATACCTTCTTTTGTTTTCTCGTACTTTACCTGGTGTACCAGTCGCCCTGATTGATCGTACAGCGATACTGTCTCGTCGGAATTATTGAGCGAGAGTGAGAACTCTTTATCAGAGATGACGAGATATCCGAGAGAGGGGAGAGTGCTGCCGCTTGGGAAGATATATTTTCCACTTGCTGATGCATCGCGGATTTCCCAATCAGAGAGGTCAACTATCTTGTCGGTAGGATTATAAAGCTCGATAAATTCCCCGGCATCATCTTTTTCCTTCGGATTGGGAAAAACTTCATTGATAAGTATGGACTGAAGTCCGGGTCCGACTGGCGCTGGCGGTTCTTCTTCGGTTGGGAATGATTCGCCACGGGAATTTGTGGGTGAAGTTTCGTCGGTCTCACTCCAATCGAGTGTGTCGAGGTCGCGGGTAAAACTTTTGTTTTTGTCTGGATTATCGAATGAGGCTGGGGAAAAGGGGAGTACATGGCCCGTGCCCCAGGCGAGGGAATCAATCAGCACTCCCGTTTTGTCGTACAGTGCGAGGCTGTTGTTGTCGGAGAGGCTTGATCCGGTCGTTGTATCGGCCAAGTCTTTGAACAGGCTACTGCTATTCGCCCAGAGAAAGTAGCCGTGAGCAGGAATGGCGTCGCTACTGCCAAATGTTTTGAGTGAGCTGCCTTTTGCCGTTGTGTCACCTGCACTTTTTCGCCGCAGACTCCAACCGGAGAGGTTTACCGAATCGTTGCTATCATTATAAAGTTCGATGAATTCATCGGCTGCTTTTTCTCCCTCGATTTGAACCTCGCTCAAGATTACCGCAGCAAGCGTATCCAGAGGGGTGAGGAGGAGAGTGGCGATGAGTGAAGTGTAGAAAATCGAGCGGATGGCCATAGGGAATTTCTAAACATCCTAATCTAGCAAATCTAGAAATCTTCGCCAGTCTTGACGTCGCTAGAAATCGTGGCGTAAGTAAAAAATCGCAATGATCTTGGTAGACGACTTCTGTTAGTTTGAGCCTTAACCACTTTTTCTTTTCGGATGGGATTTGCTAGGGTGAAGGCGGTGTCGTCCTACTAAATACTCAGCCAAGATGCGGCCTATGTTTCGTTTCGATTCGGTTCTCTCATTTCTAAAACAACCAAAAAACGCAGTGGCTATCGTTGTGATAGCGGTCATGCTTTGCGGCGCAGCGCTCCGTCTCTACGATATGCCTGGAGCTATGCTCTGGAGTATCGATCAGGCGCGGGATTACCGCATGGCGGCTGGAGTCATTTCGGAAGGCATGGCCAATCTACCACTGCTCGGTGCTCGGGCTGGGGGAACGAATTTCCACCTCGGACCGATCCATAACTATTTTCAGATCGCCGGTCTTTCGTTGACAGGTATCGACGAGCCCTATGGAGTGCTCCTCATCGAGGCAATCCTTTCTATCGCGACCATCGGCCTGTTTTTTCTTCTGGCGCGCGGATTTTTCGGTCCCATGGTGAGCCTCATCCTGACGGCGCATGTCGCCGGAGGACTCATCTTCGTCTCGCTCGCCCGTTTCACCTGGAATCCGAACGTCATTCCATTTTTCGTCACAGCTCTTCTCCTCGCTGCGTGGCAGCTGTATCTCAGGCAGGAGCACCGATTGCTCGTCGCGGCTCTTTTCGCTCTCGCGGCTGGAGTCCTGATGCAGCTTCATGCGATCACTTTTGCCATCGTTCCGATCACACTCATCTTGTGGCAGTGGCGCCTGCGACTGCTCCGTACCGCCGGGGAATGGGCCGTCGCTTCGGGAGTGCTCGTCATTCTTTTTCTACCAGTGCTTCTTAGCGAATATCTGACCCAGTTCGCCGTGACGAAGTCTTTTTTCGCGACTGGTGCTGGGCGCGTCGACTCGCTGCTCGATCTCTCTAAGGCGGTATTCAAGATGGCGTACGATATCGTCTGGTATCATCTCGTTGTGCTTTCATCTCATGACATTCTGCCCGATATCGCCCGACTCGATTCGTCCAAATCACTTTCGGCGCTCATCAGCCGCAACCTTGGTTTGATGGCGGTGATCGCTGCCGGTATGGGCGCTATCATTTCTGGTTGGTATTTCCTGTGGCGCGAGATTCGGGCCTCATCCCACGAGGTGAAAGCGTGGTGGACAATGATGGGCATTCTCTCCATAGTCTCGCTCACAATCGTCACGCCGCTTTCCCTTTCATCGGATCCTCGCTATTTCCATATCGTTTATTTTCTCCCGCTTTTTCTCTACGGTTGGGTGCTCACCCGTGTGCTCTCTTGGCCAGTGAAGAAAATTGCGGGTGTCATTGCCACCGTGCTGCTTGGTCTCTCCATTGTGGCGAGCGCACAGTGGGTGAATACGACGTCACGGTATGATGGACACTATGATCCTGACTTCGAGCTGACAGTTTTGGAAGAGTATTACCGGGCCAATATGCGCCAGTACCAGGCGATGGGCGACGCAATCGCTTCAGCCGTGAGAGAAAGTGGTGCGATGGTCGTCTATGGGCGTGTGCCTGCGTATGAGGAGCGAGCGCTCACCGTCGAACTTTGGTACCGGCATGCCATAACGATGCTGCCACCGTCAGACGAATACTACGATCCGAAGGGTCTATATGTCGTCGTCCGTCGCACCGACAAGATGCTTGAGGATGACTCACAGCCGGTTGAGACGGATGGACGGTTTCAAGTAGTCAAACGGGTTGATTTCGGTACGCTCGTCGTATTCATACTCGCTCCGTCTCATGTCGCTTCACTCATTCCTATGACGGAGGAAAAGCGTGCCGAGCTCATTCGGGCTAATGCATATACCGTCTATCCGTGTGATTCAACCTCGGCGGCCCGATGCCGGCTGCGTGATATTCTCAGATAAAACAGTCGGATAGTGCGCGACTTTTCTTTTCAAGTAGGGATTTGGTAGAATACCGGAGCTAAATATCATACATATATACTTATGCATCCACGGCTCGTCGTCCTACTCTCGCTCCTCGGATTTTCGGTTCTCATCTCGGGAGTTTCTTTCTGGTACATAGAGAAGTGGCAGGCGACCCCGGTGCCGCATCCGGCGATGGCACCGGTGAAGACGGCTCCGCTCCCGGCTGGGGGGCTAGTTGAACTGCCGCAAGAAGTGCCGGCAGTAGTGCCGATACCGGGTGCGAAGATTGATATCAATGCTGTTTGTGAACAGGCACCGACATATATGACGTTCACGGATTGGGAGTACGAGAAGGTTTTTGTCGATGACTGCAAAGCCGGTAAGCATCCGGAGGTGATCGAGCAATACAAAGCGAATATGAATCTCGGTGATGGAGCAGCGATCTAGTGCTGAGCGAGAGATAAAAAAAGACCTAAGCAGGTCTTTTTTTATTGACAAAATAAAAAAAATAAAGTTTGATACGGTTCTGCCCGAGACAACTGTCTTTCGCAGAAGTGAGATTCCTTATCCCTTCCACAACTCTGTTTTGAGGAGATAGTGCCATGTCTGACCCTCTTCGTGAGGCGATCGAAGAACTCCGTGCCCGCATGGAGGGCATCGCGCCGGGTGATGTGCTCGGTCCGCTCAGTTCTCATGTCCCGCCCGGTTACCAGATCGTCGTCCTCGACCGCCTGCCGGATGGAGCCATCGTCCTGTCCCTGCCGTTCGGTTCGTTGCCGTCCATCGTTCCTCATCCTCGCGGTCCGTACCGCTGGTCGAGTGAAGTGGACTCGCTCATCGATGCGAACGGTGATCCACACATGCTGATCGATCTCGACACGCTCGTCGAGAAGTCGAAGCATCCATCCTTGCCGGCCTTGTACCAGAAGATGGTCGCCTTTACGGCAGAGCATCCGGTCATCGGCATCGAAGCGACCAGCGCCATCCTCCAGGCCGAGACCGAGATGATGGTGAAGCTCGACTTTCTCCTGTCTCCTTCGGGAACGCGAGCAGTGGAGGATAACTTCGTCCGCTGCTGTCAGCTCATCCTGGGTGGGGATACGGATACGCGGCTCAGTGAGCGTGAGCAGGCGTTCCTCATCACGGTGATGCACAACATCCTGATTCGGTGTCTCGGCAACTCGTGTGTGGTTCGCGTGGTGCCGACTTCTTCAGCACCGGGTTCGCCCACAGAGCAGCACTAGAGTTCGGTCAGTCCGAGCCTGAAAACAATGCCAGAGAGCCAAACGGCTCCCTGGCGTTTTTCTTTTTCCCTCGGAAATCTGCCTAGGGTATACTGGAGGCATATGGCTGAAACAGGCAAAAAAATCCTCATGATCGCCCCGACCCCGTTCTTTTCGGACCGGGGGACACATATCCGTATTCTGGAAGAAGCGCTCGCCCTTGAGCGGCGCGGCTTTTCGGTTACGATTGCGACTTATCATATCGGTCAAGACCTACCGGAACCGCTTGCGAAAAAGATCGAGGTGCGCCGCATCCGTCGGCTTCTTTTCTGGTATAAGAAGCTCGAAGCCGGTCCGGACTGGCAGAAGCTCATCCTCGATCTGATGCTTATCCGCAAAACCTTTTTCCTCGCGCGAACGACGCGGCCCGATATCCTCCACGGGCACTTGCACGAAGGCGTGCTCATCGGCTGGGTGGTACAGAAAGCACTTTTCTGGCGGAAGATGAAACTCGTCGGGGATTTTCATGGCAGCCTGACGAAGGAAATGGTGTCGCATGCGTATCTTCAGTCGGGACCGCTCAGACGCTTATTCGAATGGGTAGAGCGCGTGGTCGACAATCTCGGTGACCGCGCGGTGACGAGTTCGTGGAAGAACACGCGGGAAATCTCAGCGATGAGAAAAAAGAATGAGCCGGTCACGGTGCCTGACGGTGTCGGAACGGACGGCGAGGAGGTGCTCGAGTTTCCGCGCGCCGCACTCCGGCGGAAATACGGCATTCCGGAAGACGCGCTCGTCGCGGTGTATACTGGTGCGCTCGTCGCGAACAAAGGCATCCGCCACTTCGTGAACGCGATTCCGGCTATCCTCGCGGGACATCCGAAAGCCCATATCATCGTCGCGGGATTTCCCTGGAACGAAGTGGCCCTGTACTTCGAAGACCAGCCGTGGATGGACCGGGTGACGCCGATTACGCCCTTACCGTATTTTTCACTCCGCGAGATCCTCGCGATGAGCGATGTCGGCATCGATCCGAAAGAGGAAGGTGTTGGTCAGGCGAGCGGGAAAATGCTCCAGTACATGGGTGCCGGGCTGCCGGTCGTCGGCTTCGATACGGAGAATAATCGCGAGTATCTCGCTGAAGGCGGGGAGTATGCGCGCGAGATTTCTGATGCGGGCCTCGCTGATGCCGTACTCCGGCTTTTCCGTGATCCAGAACTGAGGAGGCGCAAAGGCGAAGCGAATCGTGACCGGGCCCGGGAGAAATTCTCGTGGGACCGGACCGGCGAGATCCTCGCTGATGTCTATCGCGCTGTCATGCGGCCGTAGAGAAGTATGAATACTCTCCTCATCAAAATCGGGAAAGCTTGGAGTGTGATTCGTCGCGACGGATTGGTCCGCGGCGGGCGGCGCGTCTCGGAAGCGTTTGTTGCACTCTTCGCTCCCGTGGCACCCGGCGATATTCTCTTCGTCTCAGGCGGTGTGGGGGATAGTGCACGCTATCGGACGAGGCACGTGGCCGAAGAACTCCAGCTACACGGATTCAAAGCATCGGTCACAGTACAGGATAATCCGCGGCTCGCATCATACGCTGAGACGTTCCAGGTTTTCGTCCTCCACCGTGTCCTCATGACACCCTCGGTGGCGCGGCTCGTCGCGCGAGCGAAAGAACTCGGCAAGACGATCATCTTCGAGACAGACGACCTCGTGTACGATCCGGCGTTTTTGGTGCATATGGATTATTGGCAGCAGATGAATGCGCTCGAGCGCAAGCTGTATGAACATGGCGTCGGGGGTGAGATTCTTGCTGACCCGTATGTGAAGACGGCGACCACGACCACGAGCTTCCTTGCTGATAAGCTTCGCGAGAAAGGCAAGGAAGTGTTCATCGTGCCGAATCGGTTGACCGAAGAAGATGTCTGGTGGGCCGAAGCGGCTCTGGAAAAAAAGACGAAAGAGAAGTCTAACGGAATAGTCCGGGTCGGCTATCTTTCCGGGACACCGAGCCACAACAAGGACTTCGCGACGATTTCCGAAGCGCTCATTATGCTTTTCGAAAAGTATCCGGAGATGCGGCTCGTCCTCGCGGGACCGCTCGATACCGAGGACCGGCTGCAGCAGTACGCGGACCGCATCGAGCGGGTTGCGTTCGTACCGCGGCGTGAACTTTTCGGCAACATCGCGTCGCTCGATATCAACCTCGCCCCGCTCGAAATCGGCAACTCGTTCTGCGAATCGAAATCGGAACTGAAATTCTTCGAGGCGGGAATCGTCGGCGTACCGACGGTAGCGGCAGCGACACAGACGTTCCGCGAAGCGATCACCGACGGGACAGACGGATTCATCGCGGCGACGACCGAGGAATGGGCGGAAAAGATCGGACGGCTGATCGCCGATGCAGCGCTCCGGGAAAAGCTGGGGGGAGCGGCTCGTGAGACAGCTCTCCAGTACTCGACTACGAAAAATGCGGCGAATGAGGCATACTACACTTACCTGCGTTCGCGTATCGGATAACACTTACTACTATGGCGAAACGGATATTTCCTGAAAGTAAGCTCGCCCATCGTTATCTCGACGGCCTTATTGGCATCGAGATCGGCGCTTCGGCGCATAATCCCTTCGGCCTCAATACCCAAAATGTCGATATCGCGGATGAGTTTAATCGCAGCACGTATAAAAAACGCGAGCTTCATATTTCGGGCGAGGTTGCACCCATAGATGTCGTCGCGCCCGGGGATGCTCTGCTGTTTCCGGACGGATCCGTCGATTTCGTCGTCTCATCACACGTACTCGAGCACTTTGCTGATCCGATCAAGGCGCTGACCGAGTGGTATCGCGTCGTGAAGCCGGACGGGTATGTCTATATGATCGTGCCTCATCGCGAGCGGACATTCGATCGCGGCAAGGAAGCGACGACATTCGCCGAGCTTCAGGCGCGCCATGTGGGTACTTTAGCTGTCGAACCGGATCCGGAAACTGGTCACTGCAGCTATTGGGTAACCGAAGACGTTCTCGACCTGGTGCGCTCAATCGGACTCGACTGGTCGCTCGTCGATTTCCAGGACACCGATGACAAGATTGGTAACGGGTTCGCGATCGTGCTCCGCAAAGGAGTGCTCACGTCGGAGGAAGCCGAACGGATCACTGAAAAGCTTATCCGGCACATGGAGAAGCGGGCCGCCCTTCAGCGGTCGTTCTTCCGTCCCGGTTCTCCGGTCGGCCGAGTATTCGCGATCGCTGGGAATGCGTACCGTGAACTGATGCGAAGCGGTCCGCGCGGACTGTGGAAACGAGCGCAAGAATTCATCCGTAAGAAATAATCACGATCGTATGGTGGAAAAGAAAGCGGCGAAGAAGGGTATCAAGGTGCTTATCACAGGCGGAGCCGGCTTCATTGGTTCGGCGACCGCAAAGGCCCTGATGGACCGCGGCGATATGCCGGTACTCATCGATAATTTCAATGACTACTATGATCCGCGGATCAAAGAAGATCGCATCAAGAAGTTCCTGAAAGGTTACAAGGGCCAGTTCAAGCTCTATCGCGGCGATATCCGTGACCGCGCTTTTCTCGAAAAGCTGTTCAAGAAAGAGCGGCCGGACAAAGTGGTCCATCTCGCGGCGATGGCGGGGGTACGGAATAGTCTCCGTGATCCGGCGCTGTATGCCGATGTGAATGTGATGGGGACAACCTATCTGCTCGATCTTGCCGTGAAGTACGGTGTGAAGAATTTTCTCTACGCGTCGTCATCGAGCGTCTACGGCAACAATACGAAGCTGCCGTTTTCCGAAGCCGATCCGGTCGATACGCCGATCTCGCCGTACGCTGCGACAAAGAAAGCGACCGAACTCATGGCCCATGTCTACAGTCATATCCATGGGCTCCCCACGACGGGACTCCGCTTCTTCACGGTCTACGGGCCGTGGGGGCGACCGGACATGGCGCTCTTCGATTTTACTCGCGCGATTTTTGCGGACGAAACTATCAAAGTCTACAATCACGGCAACATGACGCGGAACTTTACCTATGTTGACGATATCGTCTCGGGCATCCTGACCTGCCTCGATGCGAATCTCGCCTGCACGGTGATGAATATTGGTGGGGACAGGGAAGAGAAGCTCACGCGCTTCATCGAGGTGATCGAAAAGAATGTCGGCAAAGTCGCCAAGAAAAAACTGATGCCGATCCAACCTGGCGATGTACCGTCGACCGTCGCGGACATTCGCAAGCTCCGCAAACTCGGCTGGAAACCGACCACTCGCATCGATGTCGGCATAAAGAATTTCGTCGACTGGTATAAGGACTACTTCGGTATTTAGTCTATGAGTAAGATACTGGCGGGAGTGCTCATTCTTTACGGTGTCTTGTCGGCTGCATGGTTCGTTGCGTTGGCAAAGCCTTCGAACCTCGGGGCATATGGCGTCTTTATTGTATGGATGCTTTTACCTTACGTCCTTATGGTGATACAGACGGCGAAGTCGGAACATCCGAACGTGAATATTGGCTCAGTGTTCATTACCGTCGTACTCGCGAGCTGGGCACTCGCGGATATTTTCTATATCCATCCGGATCCGCAGGGAGCGATTGCCATGTTCATGGTGCCGCCATCACAGGTGGTGTTGTATGAAATCGTGTCCGCGCTCGGTCTTGGTCTTCTCTCCTGGCGAGCAAAGAAAACTCAGTAAAAAAACGAGACGACCTTTGTGGGGTCGTCTTTTTTGCGCGTGTTGGCGCAGGCTGGGAAATTAGAACAGGATTTCGCGGGCCATGTGCCGCCGCCAGTCCAATTGGCAGTGCACGACGAGGGCATCGGGATTGCCTCCCTTCGAGAACGGGCCGTGGTTCGTGATCGCCGTACAGATGTCGTCGACGAATTCCCGCAGGCCTTCCTCATCACGGCGGTCAACGTCGTCTTCGTGGAGCTCGAGCGTGAGCGAAACATCGCCGCAGTTGAGGAGTACGACCGAGCCTTCGGTTGCGTGGAAGAAGCGGACGGCAATGTCGCTGTCGCCGCAACGTTCGCCTTCTTCACGGCGATGGTTGATGAGCTGGGCGACGAGCTGGGCAACGACCTTGGCGGCGTCGGCCGGCGTAGGGGTGTTCATTTCGACATCGGGTCCGACGAACACGGTAAGGAGGGGGCAAAGGGTGGACATCGAGATCTCCTGGGGGATGGTTTTCAAAGGGCTTCTCATCTTGGGCTGAGCACCGACGGAGAGATTTCCGGCAGTCTTGACTTGAGACGAGAGGCTATTCTTCCACTGTCGAGCCGATTTGTAAAGACAAAAGAAAAGAGGCAGACCGGGTCAGGGTCGCCTCTTGGTGCGCGCGATGGCGCGGTCAGGATTCGATGAGTTCGCCGCATTCGACTGGAATGCCGACGATATGTGGCGCGACGATGCGCCAGTCCATCTCAGCTTCATAGCGTCCCAGTTTGCCGAGTGCGAGGAGTACTTCATCGAGCGTCGCTTCATACGTCTCGGGAACGCGTGGAGCGATGCCCGGGTAGCGCTCTCGTCGTGCGGCGACGGCGGGACCATCGACCTGTACGACTGTTCCGACAAGGGCTCGCCGCATCGTTTCCGATTCTCGGAGTACACTCGGGGGTATGGGTCGGATAATTCGAATCCGTCGCATGATCAGGTCCTGACAGTTTCGACTGCGGAATCGATCAGTTCGCAGCAGACGCACTCGACGCTGGTGACACGGCCGAGCGGCAGGTATTCGAACCAGGCCGAGGCGGCGGTGATGCCGTCGCGTACGGTCAGCGCTTCGCGCAGGTCATCGTTGTGGACGTAGTAGAAGTCGCCCTGCGTCGGGTCGGTCGGTTCAGTTGTCCAGACGTAGAGTTCCGGGCGTAGACCGATGGTGATGCCGACAATGGCGGCAGCGAGCGCGGAGTTGATGCGCACGACTGGCGCCGTACGGATGATAAGGGTCTTCTTCACGGTCAGTCTCCTCTCGTGGTTGGCGGGCAGGGGCGGATCTCGCAACAGTCGACCGGGACTTTGGTTGCCTGGCCGACCGGGAGAAAGGGGTACAGGGTTTCGGCGGTATTCGGGCCGTAGTGCGAGACGAGGGCTTCGCGGATGTCGTCATTGCAGACCGAATAGACCGTCGCGTCCTCCCAGGGGTAGAGCGCTTCCTGGGTGCCGATGAGGAGGTAGTCCCAGACCGGCACGACGAGACCGAGGAGCTTTTTCGCCAGTTCTGGATGGACTCCGCTCCTCGGGGCTTGATAGATGAAGACGTAAATCGTGGCCATGTCAGACTCCTTGAGGGTTGTCGTCCAGCGTCTCGCAACACCAAACTGGGATGTACAGGAGTGGGAAGACGAAAGCGAACTGGGTCCAGTAGCGGTAGGCTGCGTAGCTTCGGAACTTCCAAAGCGCCCGCAGGATGACTTTCGCGTCGACGGCGATGAAGCAATCCGGGACTTGAGGGATGTAGGGGAATGCATTGATGATCTCCTCGACTCGCGCCGGATCATCTTCGAATTCGAGACCGACAAGGCTCTCCAGGGCTTCAGGTGAACGCTCCAATTGAGGAGGAGCTTTGACGATGCGGAATGTCTTCGGCATGATGGGCTCCTTCAATCAGTGAGGGATTCGACTGAGTCGGCTGGGAAGTAAACGAGGCAACTCTCGATGAGTCCACCCCAGGCAGGAATCGCTTCGGGGTGAATGCTCGGTTTCAAAGCGAGCGCTTCCAGCACATCGGCGATCGCGACGCCGTAGGTCCGGGGGTGATTCGGAAGCGTCGGATGCAGTCTGCGGAGTGCAGTGACTGCCTGGCCATCCGCTTCGAGGGTGCAACCGACAAAGTCGAGAAGTCGCTCGGACCTGATCCTTTGGGCCGGATCAGCCAGGGCGGGACCGATGATACGGATACGCATAGGATAGCTCCGGTAGGGGTTTTTAAAGAAGGGGAAGAGGTCATTCTTCGAGCGGATACTAGCAATGTGAAACTGTGCTGTCAAAGGCTTGAGAGAGCCAGAATGCTATGATAGTGGAAACCTATGACCAAGCGGATTTCTCTCTGGATTCTCATCATCATCGCGGCTTTTGGCGGACTCTATGCGTTTGAATCGTCACGCGTACCGTGCCGGATTGCCTTGGCGTATACCATCGGCCAATTCGACGAACGCTTTGGTATCTCGAAAGCTGATTTTCAGGCGGCGCTCGCCGAAGCCGAAGAACCATGGGAAATATCGGTTCGTCGTGATCTCTTTCGTTACGATGAGACGGCGGCTTTCCCAGTCAATCTCATTTTCGACGAACGTCAAGCACGGACCATTGAGAGTCAGAAGCTGGAACAGGAGCTTACGACCGTTCAGTCGAAGCAGGAGAGTATCAAGGAAAAATACAATCGACTGGCAGCCGAGCTCAAGTCGGCGCGGCAGGACTATGATTCATCACTTGCAGCTTTTGAAGCGAGGCTGAAGCGCTACAATATCCGCGTCATCAAATGGAACGAGAGCGACCGAACGGACGAAGACGAAATTGAGTGGCTTCGCGATGAGGAGCGGGCGCTCGAGCGCGATCAGAACATGCTCGAGGCAAAGCGTCAGAAGGTGAACGGACTCGTTGCCGACGTCAATCGATACGCGAAGGAAGAGGAAAAGATCATCGACCGTTACAATGCTGAGCTCGATGAATTCACCGAAGTCTACGGGACTGGGGAGGCTTTCGATCAGGGCATCTACAACGGCGAAGGAATCGATATCTACCAATTTGATGATCGGAACCATCTGCGCATGGTGCTCACTCATGAGTTGGGACATGCGCTCGGTCTTGGCCACGTCGACAATCCGGAATCGATCATGTACCCGATGATGGGAGAGCAGAACGTAGAAAACTTGGCCCTTTCAAAAGAAGATGAATCCGCCCTCATCGGAGTCTGTTCGGTCACCGTCTGGGATTTGCTTTATCGGGACCTTCGCAAAGTTTGGGAACTCGCTACGGCATAAAAAAGAAAGCGCTCCAGAACCATGTGAGGTCCGGGAGCGTTCGGGTTGGCGGCTTGGCGCTCGAAGCTTCAGGCTGTTTCGAGACTCGGCAGCCGGACGCCCAGATTGATTTCGAGACGAACCCTGCTGGTCGGGTTTTGGACGTTGGGCTCGTGGTGACCACGGCAGCGGAACATGCCGTTCTGGTGAATCGCTTGGGCGATCCGGGCACTGAGCGCATCCTTCTCACGGATGTGGTGGTCGTCGTAGCTCGTGTCGATGGAGATGGCGACCACGATCATCTCCTCGAGCAAGATGTCATCGCGATGTTCGATCTCGACCTGCTCGGGCAGGATCGGCTCGACCGGCTCGACCGTGTTCTCGAACGCGTTGGCCACGATGCAGGCCAGAGGGCGGGCGACGTGCGCCTCGTAGTTCTGGACAGGCCCTCTTGTTTCGATGATGACGCGAATGCGACGAGTCATGGCAGTCTCCTCTCGGGGTGGACGCTTTCGGAACCCTTCCGACAGCTTCGGCCCAAGACGAGAAAAAACATTATTCCATAGAAACTTCATTTTGTCGAGCCTCGCGGGCGGCGAGTGAAGTAGAGTACTATAGAGATAACCTTTTATGAGCACTCCCAATAAGGCTGTATGAAAAAAATTGCATCGATAGAAGCGGAAAAGTTTCAGCATGGCGAGACCTGCCTCATGTCGGAATATCGTTTGGAAGATGAGCGGGTTGATGCGGCGATTGCAAAAATCAGTGGCCGCTATCCGGACGAGGGCTGGGTCTTGAACCGTGTCTCGGCCGAGACGGCATATATCGTAAGCGGTTCCGGTAAGCTTGTCACAGAAGAGGAGGAAACGTCGCTCGAGCCCGGAGACGTAGTCTTGATCGAACCAGGTGAAAAATTTTATTGGGAAGGAAATATGTCGCTTTTTATCAGCTGTGCGCCAGCCTGGAAGTATGGACAGTATGAGCATATCACCGGCTAAGCTATGAAAATCGCTCTCGTCCATGACTATCTGGTGCAGTACGGCGGCGCCGAGCGCGTGCTCGAAGCGTTTACCGAGATCTGGCCGTACGCACCGATTTATACGCTCCTCCATGATCCGGAAGCGATGCACGGCAAGTTCGCTGACAAGCGGATATACACGTCGTTTCTTCAGAAGTCGCGTTTCGCAAGGAAGCATCACCGGTTGTTTCCTCCGCTCATGCCGGCCGCGATTGAGAGCTTTGATTTCTCGAAATACGATGTCGTTCTCTCGGATTCTTCCAGCTATGCGAAGGGGATTATCACGCGACCGGAGACGCTTCATATTTCTTATGTTCATACACCGATGCGTTATGCCTGGGATGACTGTCAGAAATACACGCAAGATTTCGGCTTTCCGCGCTTCATAAAGAAGCTTGTGCCGTTCTTCATGAACCCGATTCGGCTTTGGGACAAAGCGTCTGCTGATCGGGTCGACCACTACATCGCCAACTCGAAATTCGTTCAGGCACGGATTGCCAAGTACTATCGCAAGGACTCCGTTGTCATCCATCCACCGGTCGACATTGCCTCGTTTTCGGTCGCTCCGGAAAGTGAGTGCCAGGATTATTTTCTCATGGTTGGCCGTCTCATCGCCTACAAGCGCCACGACATCGCGATTGAGGCCTTCAATCGGCTGAAACTGCCGCTCAAGATTATCGGCCGCGGTCCGGAATTCGATCGCTTGAAAAAAATCGCCGGACCGACAATCGAGTTTCTCGGCCGTGTCCCGGACGAGGCACTCCCCAAATACTATGCCAAATGCCAAGCGTTCATCTTTCCGCAGGAAGAGGATTTTGGCATCGTCGCCGAAGAGGCCTTCGCTTCGGGGCGACCAGTTATCGCGTATCGGGGCGGTGATATCGTGGAGCACCTTGAAGAGGGGAAGATGGGGGAATTCTTCGATGAGCAGACACCAGAATCTTTGTCGGAAGCGGTCCGGAAATTCCAGAGCAAGACGTACGATAGCGGACTCATCCGCCAGCATGCCGAACGGTTTGACAAGGCGCTTTTTCGGGCTAAGATACAGAGCGCAGTAGAGGTGCTCGTTGCGACTCATCTGGCCGAGCAGGGCAGCAAGAAAACAGTCTAGCCATCACTTTTTAATATCTATGGAGCTCCGGGAATTCATCGCCATTTTCACTCGAGAGAAACGGCTTATCACAGGGATCATTGTTGCTGCTCTCCTCGGCGGCCTTCTCAGCTACCGCCTCCAGGCTCAGTGGTACACCGGCACGGTGCTCCTTTCGGTGACGCGCATCGCCGCAGAGGATACGGTTGATTACCGATATGATCAGTTCTACCGATTGCAGGCGGACGAGCGGATGGCTGATACCATCGCGCGTTATCTCGAATCCGGTATTGGCATGCAGATGATCGCCGAACGCGCCGAACTTTCTGCCGAGCCTAGCGAATTTTTCATCAAGGGCAAAGTCCAGGCTTTGCGGACCTCGTCGCAGCTCATCCAGGTGAAGTATCGCGCGAAGACACCGACTGAAGCGAAGCGTCTCGCCGATGCCATGCTCGAAACCGGGGAACGCTATACGGCGAGTCTGAATGAGCAGGCGCGCGAACGTAATTGGTTCACGCTCCTCGCGACTGATCCCTTCGTGAAAGACGGGCGGTTTACGCTCATGAAGTCGCTTCTCATTGCGCTCGTCTCAGGCGCGCTCATCGCGTTCTGGGCGGTGCTCATCCGCTGGTACTGGCAGGGCGGACAGAGACAGGATGAATCCAAAAGCCGTTAGCTGCACCGAAACAAACACCGTATTTCAGAGCACGTAAGAGACGAAAGATTAACTATGCGCATTGGTATCGATATCCGTTCGCTCGCGGCGGGCCGCCGGACCGGCGTGGAAGAATACACAATCGGCCTCTTGAAGGAGCTCTTCCGATCCGGAGGGGAACACGAGTACGTCCTCTTTTATAACGCCTGGGGCAAGGCTGAGCCCGACTTGTCTTGGGTCGACGGATTCGCCCATGTCAGGGTCCGGCGCTTCCGGATTCCGAACAAACTGCTCAATTTCTCACTCTGGTATTTCCGCTATCCGAAATTAGACCGGCTCATCGGCGGGGTCGACGTATTCTTCATGCCAAACCTCAACTTCGCGGCCTTCTCGAGAAAGACGAAGGTATTCGTGACCGCACATGATCTTTCGTTCGAGCTCTTTCCGGAGTTCTTTTCCCGGAAGCAGCGGTTGTGGCATTTCGCCGTGAATTTCCGGGGACTGCTCCGCCGCGCCGATCGTGTGATTGCTGTTTCCGAATCGACCCAGGATGATCTCTCGAGCATCTATGGGATTCCGCGTGAAAAAATCCGGGTGATACCAAGCGGCGTCGACGAGCGTTTTGCTCCAATGAACCGCAATGATCTCGCCCTCTTAGCGGTCCAAGAGAAGTATCATCTCCCGTACAAATTCTTTCTCTATCTCGGCACGATTGAGCCGCGCAAGAATCTCGAGTCACTCCTGAAAGCGTTTGAGGTTTTCCGGCGGACCGCGATTGGAGAAATGGCGAGGTATGAGCTGGTACTTGCCGGTCGGCCCGGCTGGAACTACGAAGCTCTGTTCAAAGCGATCGAAGAGTCGCCAGTGAAAGAAGCAATCCACCTGATTGGCTTCGTCGATGATGCCGACAAGCCGGCGCTCTACAATCTCGCGAGCGTTTTCATCTATCCGTCCTTCTATGAGGGCTTCGGCTTTCCGCCGCTCGAAGCCCTGTCTTGCGGCACGCCGGTCATCGCGTCGCATTCGGCAGCATTGCCTGAAGTGATCGGCGAAGCGGGCGTCCTCATTGATCCGTATCGGCCGGATGAGATCCTCCAGGCGCTCCGCGAGATCACCAAAGACAAGTCTTTTCAGATGAAACTCCATGCTCGCGCACTCGTAGAGCGCCAGCACTTCACCTGGTCGAAGTCCGGCCAAGCCTTTCTTGATCTCTTAATTGGGAAACGTTAGCTCACGCTATAACCTATCTCTTTAGTCTTGACAGAATCGAGCTTATCTGATTAGATATACATCTGCCAAGCGAGAGCCTGAGCAGAACCCCAGTCCATCGACAACCTACTGGAGCACTCCATGCCCAAGCCCAAGTCTCATGCCCGTCTCTCCCGCATCATGCAGAATCTGCGTCCGGGCGACGCCATCACCAACCTCGATTGCCCGGTGCATCGCAACCACCGGATCCTGGTTCTCGCGAGCTGCGGCGGCACCTGGTTCGACTTCTCGGTGAAGTCCGTCGGAGCGCTGTCCATCGTGCGCGACACGAAGGGTCCCTGGCGCTGGGACGACCATGCCGAGGCCTTCGTCAATCACGATGGCCGACAGTACGGCCATGTCGGTCCCGAAACCATCGTTCAGCAGGGTGCCGGCATCGAGCAGCTGCAGTGGTACCGCGATCTGCCGGCGCCCGAGGCCGACCGCTGGTACATCGATCCCGACGACCTGATCGGCACCGCTGGTGATCCGGGGACGATCGCCAAGCTGGAAGCGCTCCTCGCGCGTCCGGACGAAGGTGACGGCCGCCAACAGATCCGCAACACAAGCCATGTCCTGGAGATGATCCTCGGTGGCACCGGTGCCCTCGATGCGCGGCGCATGCGTTTGCTGCACGTCCTGATCAACAGCTGTGTCGGCATGGTGCAACAGTCACGCGCGAGCCAGGGCCGACGCAGCAGCCTGCCGCCGGGCATGCCGCCCGAGCTGGCTGCCTTGTTCGGCGCCGAAGAAGAAGATGGTCTGCCGGAAGGCATGCCGCCCGGGTTGGGGATCCTCCTCGCTGCTGCCCTCGCCGGTCGCTCGCGCCGCACCGGCAGTGGCCGTGAGCGCGATCCGCGTTCGCGTGGCAATGGCCACGACCATGGCCATCCGGCCATGCACGACGGCGGCTGACCATCCCACCGCAACCAGTAGCGCCCGAAACCAGGCGCCTCGACCGCTCATTGCCCCCAGCAGTGAGCGTTTTTTCTTGCTTAAAACCAGGAATTTCCACTTCGGTCAGAAGGGTCTCGGCCCCTCTTTGGTGAAATACTTGACAGTATTCGGATGCTTCTATAAGATAGAAAAACCGCTTTAGAAACGGGAAAAAGACACGCCAACTGTGAAACTCAACTGAAACTGAATAGACACAGATTGGGTACGAAAAATCTTCGGCTCACGGGTCGAAGTTTTGTTTTGAAAAGCAGTTGCACTTTAGATAACTGATTGTTCGGAAAGAGAGAGGTTTGGGTGAGAAACTTGTCTCCGAGATTTCGTCTTTCCGCGCAAGAAAACTTAACAATTCATTGAAGTCTTTGTAAGCACGTCTGAGAAGTAGGCCGCATGCGCGGGGCTATGACGAGTATGCTTAAAAGTCAAAGTTGTAAGGTCGTCGTATCATGTTTCGTCAAGGGACGTGATATGGCAAGCAATACAAACGGTGAAGTCTGCGCAAACATTCTTCATCGTCAACTGAAGTGTCCGTGAGTATTTTGTGCAAACAGAATATTTGCGGACATTCAAATGAAAACAGGTTACCAACGCAGAGTGTGGATGCCTTGACTTATGCAAGCGATGAAGGACGTAGGAGGCTGCGAAAAGCCCCGGGGAGCTGTCAACCAAGCTGTGATCCGAGGATATCCGAATGGGGCAACCCTCTGGTAGCAATACCAGAACGATAGTCTGAATACATAGGGCTACCGAGCAAACCCAGTGAATTGAAACATCTTAGTAGCTGGAGGAAAAGAAATTAATAAAGATTCCGTTAGTAGTGGCGAGCGAACGCGGAAAAGCCTAAACCACCGAGCTTGCTCGAGTGGGGTTGCAGGGCTGATGGACTCGATTGATCGGGGTCATCAACAGACGTTAGGAGAAGATTCTGGAAAGAATCACCACAGGGGGTAATAGTCCCGTATCCGAAAACGTTTTTGTTGATTGATGCATCAGTTCCTAAGTAGGGCGGGGCCGGAGAAACCCCGTTTGAATCTGGGAGCACTAACTTCCAAGGCTAAACATTGCATAAGATCGATAGCGAACTAGTACCGTGAGGGAAAGGTGAAAA